>NZ_SSNB01000003.1:0-368494 GCF_006175905.1 Streptococcus oralis | reverse complement strand
AAGCTGCAATGCAAGCTGCCAATACAGCAAATGGCTACTCTGACTTTGTCTTGATGATTACAGATATCGTTAACTCAAACTCAGAAATCCTTGCTCTTGGATCAAACATGGGCAAGGTGGAAGCAGCCTTTAACTTCAAACTTGAAAACAACCATGCTTTCCTTCCAGGTGCCGTTTCACGTAAGAAACAAGTGGTGCCTCAGTTGACAGAAAGCTTTAATGGCTAATATTTAAGGAATATTTGGAACTGTTAATTTGACTATTTATAGAAGGTGCTAGCATGATGCGATTGATTGAAGGACTACGCTTTTTGGTTGAGGTTGTGGCAATCCTTGGTCTTTTCTTCGTGTCTGTAATACAAATTTCTTGGCTGGAGAAATTCCTATTTTTTCTTCTAGCAGTTCTATTAATCTTATTTTGGGCGCGATATATGGCACCAAAATCTCCACATGCTTTTAAAAAATGGCAACGCCTCATTGCTGAGATATCTATTTTTATTTTAGTTAGTGGTAGTTTTTGGTATTTGTATGGATTGCAAATAGGAATCCTCTACTTAGCTCTGTCTTTTGGAAGTTTGGTGCTACTTTATTATTTTCAGCTAGAGTGATTCTTATAATATAGTTAATGAATTATTTAAATGGTAATTATTTGACTGGAGATTGACACGAGAAAACGATGTTTTCCTTATAGCTAAAGGGGTTTCGGCTCCTTTTTTTCTAGGAGAGAAAGATGTTAGAAAATGGTGACTTGATTTTTGTGAAGGATCTTTCAGATATGGGGCAGGCCATCCAGGCTTCCACTGGGAACTATAGTCATGTAGCTATCTTTTTGGACGGATTGATTTATCATGCTAGTGGGCAAGCAGGTGTTATTTGTCAAGAACCAGTAGAATTTTTTGAACCGACTCATCTCTATGATCTTTATGTCTATCCAGAGCTGGAAGTTGACTTGGTGAAGGAGAAGGCTTATCAATATCTAGGCGCTCCTTATAATAGCTCGTTTTATCCGGATGGGAATGGCTTTTATTGTTCCCAGTACATCGCTGAAATCCTACCGATTTTTGAAACTATTCCCATGAAATTTGGGGATGGGGAGCAGGAGATCAGTGATTTTTGGAGGGAATACTACAGGAAACTCGAACTTCCAGTGCCTCTGAACCAGCCGGGGACCAATCCCAGTCAGTTGGCAGCATCTCCTCTTTTAGAATGTAAAGAAAGGAATCTTCATGATTCAGATTTTTAATCCCTCTCGTTTAACTCGACAGCCATTTTTTATAGATTTGGTGGACTATCTGGACCAGCATGATGATGTGATCCTCCGAGAAATTAAGGCTCAGTTTCCAGATGTGGCAGTTGATAAACTCATGGAAGAGTATATAAAGGCAGGCTTGATCCTAAGGGAAAACAAACGTTATTCTCTTAATCTCCCTTTTCTAGAATCGATAGATAATCTGGTCCTTGACCAAGAGATTTTTGTCAGAGAGGATAGTCCAGTTTATCAAGCCTTGTTGGAGAAGACTTTTGAGACAGAATTGCGAAATCAAACCAATGCCGCCATTTTAGTCGAACGTACGGACTTTGCAAGAGAAAAGATGACTCTATCCAACTATTTCTACAAGGTCAAGAATCAATATCCTTTGACAGAAAAACAGCAGGAACTCTATGCCATTTTGGGAGATGTCAATCCTGAGTATGCCCTCAAGTATATGACGACCTTTTTACTGAAGTTTCTCAAAAAAGATCAATTAATTCAGAAACGTCGTGATATCTTTGTGGACAGTTTAGTCGTTCTAGGCTATATTGTTCAAAATGAAGCTGGAAAGTATGAGCTGGCTGTTGATTTCGACAAGGAACGGTTGACTTTCTATTTATCTTAATTGCTTCATTTTGAGCAGATTGTTTGACTTTACTAAAGAATAAGCATAAACTGAATGTAAGCGATAACCATTGTCGTATTAAAACAAAAAGGAGACAGAGCTATGTCACTTGAAAATAAATTGGAACAAGCAACTGGTGCTATCAAAGAAGGATTTGGTAAAGTTACTGGCGATAGCAAGACAGAAGCAGAAGGTGCTGTAGAAAAAACAGTTGCCAAAGCCAAAGAAGTTGTTGAAGATGCTAAAGGTGCTGTAGAAGGTGCCGTTGAAGGTCTTAAAAACTCATTTAAGAAAGAAGACTAAAAAAATCAAGGGAAAACTTCCCTTGATTTTTTGATTTTATAGATAATGTTCTGCGACAGTTGCATCTCCAGGATAGGCTTCTTTCACTCCATTGACGATCTGGTAGCAATCAGCTCCCTTACCTGCAATAATCACAGCATCGAGTGCTTGGTCTGTGATGGCCAATGCTGCTTGGATGGCTTGTTCGCGATCGGCAATCTTTTCAACAGGATGATTGATGTAGCTGCTGATTTCTTCAGCAATGGCCATTGGATCTTCATAGTTGGGGTCATCAGCTGTGAGAAAGACTTGAATCTCAGGATGTTGATTGAGGAGGAGACCAAAGTCTTTGCGACGGCTTTCACCCTTGTTTCCAGTCGAACCGAGAACCAGGGCAATCTTTCCAGTTTGATGGGTTTCAACAACAGAAATCAGTTTTTTCAGACTATCACCATTGTGGGCATAGTCGATGAAGACCTTGGCTCCATTTTTCTGAGTGAGAACTTCCATACGTCCAGGAACGCGGGTTGCAGCGATCCCTTTTTTGATGTCCTCCAGACTGGCACCTAGACGAAGACAGGCAAGTCCTGCAGCAACGGCATTTTCTTGATTGAAGTGACCTATGAGTTGGATATCATAATCACCAGCGAGTTTACCTGTAGCTGAAAAGCTAAAGGCTTTGGAGTTCTCGATTTGGTTACTTGACTGGCTACCATAGAAGTCATGCTCTTGATCTTCCACTTGTTCTTTCAATACAGAAAAGTGGTCCATGTCGCTATTAATGACAACTGCTCGGCTATTTTTCATCAAGAGACGTTTGTGGTAGAAATAATCTTCAAAGCTTGGATGCTCAATTGGTCCGATATGGTCAGGAGTGATGTTAAGAAAGACACCTACATCAAAGGTCAGACCATAGACTCGATGAACAAGATAGGCTTGGCTAGAGACTTCCATTACAAGATGGGTTCTACCATTCTTAACAGCCTGAGCCATCATGTCGAAGAGATCGATATTTTCAGGCGTTGAGAAGGAAGATTTAAAGAAGGTCTCGCCATCCAGAGTTGTGTTCATAGTTGACAAGAGAGCTGTTGGGTAGCGTTGAGATAGGATGTGGTAAGCAAAGTACGCTGCTGTTGTCTTTCCTTTTGTCCCTGTGAAAGCGAGAATTTTAAGTTTTTCTTGTGGATTGCCATAGAATTCCATCGCAATCAAACTCATGGCTTTTTTGATATCGTTCACAATGATGACGGGGATACCGATCTCGTAGTCCTTTTCTGCGACATACCAAGCTAAGCCTTGCGTTATAGCGGATAGGAGGTATTCTTTTTTAAATGCAGCACCTTTTGCAAAAAAAAGAGTCCCTTCTTTTACTTTTCTGCTGTCATAACTGATGCTGTCAAAAACAACTTCACTGTAGTTGTAGTGGTAATGACCTTGGTCAATAATCTCGCGAAAAAGGCCATCTTTCTTTAAAATATCTAATACGGTTTCAATCTTAATCATACTTTCTATTATAAACTTCACGCCCGAATTTTACAAGTAACAAGGAAAAGTTTATAATGGAAGATAAGGAACTTTTCCTAGTTATCAAAATTGAATGAGGAAGCTATGTCTAACGAAAACAATCACCAGCAAGCCCAGATGTTGCGAGGGACTGCTTGGCTAACAGCTAGTAACTTTATTAGTCGCCTCCTTGGTGCTATCTACATTATTCCCTGGTATATCTGGATGGGGACCTATGCTGCCAAGGCAAATGGACTCTTTACCATGGGCTATAATATTTACGCCTGGTTCTTGCTGATTTCGACAGCGGGTATCCCAGTTGCGGTCGCCAAACAAGTGGCTAAATACAATACCATGCGAGAAGAAGAGCATAGCTTTGCCTTAATTCGGAGTTTCCTAAGCTTTATGACGGGCTTAGGCTTAGTCTTTGCCTTGGTCTTGTATCTCTTTTCTCCCTGGTTAGCAGATTTATCAGGTGTGGGGAAAGACCTGATTCCTATCATGCAGAGTTTGGCATGGGCGGTCTTGATTTTCCCATCTATGAGTGTCATTCGAGGTTTCTTCCAAGGGATGAATAACCTCAAACCCTATGCTATGAGTCAAATCGCCGAGCAGGTGATCCGTGTTATCTGGATGTTGATGGCAACCTTCTTCATTATGAAGATGGGTTCTGGTGACTACTTATCAGCCGTTACTCAGTCAACCTTTGCAGCCTTTGTGGGGATGGTGGCAAGTTTTGCAGTTTTGATCTACTTCCTTGCTCAAGAAGGTTTGCTTAAAAGAGTCTTTGAAACACGGGATAAAATCAATAGTAAGCGACTCTTAGTCGATACGATCAAGGAAGCCATTCCCTTTATCCTGACAGGATCAGCCATTCAACTCTTCCAGATTTTAGACCAGATGACCTTTATCAATAGTATGAAGTGGTTTACCAACTACAGTAATGAAGACTTGGTTGTCATGTTTTCTTATTTCTCTGCCAATCCGAATAAAATTACTATGATTTTAATCTCTGTGGGAGTTTCAATTGGGAGTGTTGGTTTGCCACTGTTGACGGAGAACTATGTAAAAGGTGACTTGTCAGCGGCGGCTCGCCTAGTACAAGATAGCCTTACCATGCTCTTCTTATTTCTACTACCTGCAACAGTTGGAGTGGTTATGGTAGGGGAGCCTCTTTATACAGTCTTTTACGGTAAGCCAGATAGTCTGGCCATGGGTTTATTTGTCTTTGCAGTTTTGCAGTCTACTATCCTAGGCTTGTATATGGTCTTGTCTCCTATGCTTCAGGCTATGTTCCGAAACCGCAAGGCAGTTCTTTACTTCATCTATGGTTCCATTGCTAAGATCGTCTTGCAATTGCCAACCATTGCTATTTTCCATAGCTACGGTCCTTTGATTTCAACGACTATCGGTTTGATTATTCCGAATGTCCTGATGTACCGAGACATCTGCCAGGTAACGGGTGCTCGTCGAAAGATTATCTTGAAGCGAACCATTTTGATTACCATCTTGACCCTTGTCATGTTTATCCTAGTTGGCTTCTTGCAGTGGCTACTCGGTTTTGTCTTCCAGCCAAGTGGACGTTTCTGGAGTTTCCTTTATGTGGCTCTCATCGGAGGTCTTGGAGGAGGTCTGTATGGTTTGATGAGCCTACGGACACGACTCTTGGATAAGATAATTGGTAAAACTCAAGCAGACCGACTACGTACACGATTGAAAATATCGTAAAAAGATTTATAAATAAAAGTAATGAATTTAACCTTTCTTTAACAGAAAGGTTTTTATACTACATTTTTCTTAAAAAAAGAGAACTTTTTCTAAAATCAAGAGCAAAAAATATGCTTTTTTAAGGTTTTCTTCAGAAATTACTTGACTAAATAAAACTAAAGCTGTATAATAAGACAAAACTTTTAAACAGGAGGTTCTGGAAATGAAAAAGTCTAAGGCCAAGTATCTGACACTTGCAAGTGTCGTGTTAAGCGCAGGTATCTTACTGAGCGCATGTGGAAATTCAAGTAGCGCTACTAAAACATATAACTATGTTTATTCGAGCGATCCATCTAGTTTGAACTATCTTGCAGAAAACCGTGCAACAACCAATGACATCGTGACCAATTTGGTGGATGGGTTGATGGAAAATGACCAATACGGTAACTATGTTCCATCGTTGGCAGAGGATTGGACTGTTTCTCAGGACGGTTTGACCTATACTTACAAATTGCGTAAGGATGCAAAATGGTATACTTATGAGGGTGAAGAATACGCCCCTGTAACGGCCCAAGACTTTGTGACAGGTTTGAAATATGCTGCTGATAAAAAATCCGAAGCCTTGTACCTGGTTCAAGACTCGGTAGCAGGTTTGGATGACTATATCAACGGGAAAACAACTGACTTTTCAACTGTCGGTGTTAAGGCGATTGACGACCAAACGGTTCAGTACACTTTGACACGTCCAGAATCTTATTGGAATTCTAAAACAACTTCAACCATTCTCTTCCCTGTCAATGCAGATTTCTTAAAATCAAAAGGGGATGACTTTGGTAAGGTAGACCCTTCTAGTATTTTGTACAGTGGACCTTTCTTGATGAAATCTTTTGTTTCAAAATCTGTTATCGAATACAAGAAAAATCCAAATTACTGGGATGCTAAAAATGTCTTTGTGGACGATGTGAAATTGACTTACTATGACGGTAGTGACCAGGATGCCCTAGCACGTAACTTTGTAGAAGGAGTATACAGCTACGCGCGTCTCTACCCAAATAGCTCAAGCTTTGAAGGCATTAAAGAGAAGAACAAGGATAATATCATCTATAGTATGCAAAACGCAACTTCTTATTACTTGAACTTCAACTTGGATAGAAAATCTTATAATTTCACGTCTAAAACATCAGATATCGAAAAGAAATCAACCCAAGAAGCAGTTCTGAATAAAAACTTCCGTCAAGCCTTCAACTATGCTTATAACCGTACAGCCTATGGAGCACAATCTCAAGGGGAGGACGGAGCAACGAAGATTATTCGTAACTTGGTTGTACCTCCAACATTTGTAAGTATCAACGGAAAAGACTTTGGCGATGTTGTTTCAGAAAAGATGGTCAACTATGGTCAAGAATGGCAAGGAATCAATTTTGCAGATGCGCAAGATCCATACTACAATCCTGACAAGGCTAAGGCTAAATTTGCAGAAGCTAAGAAAGAATTGGAAGCTAAGGGTGTGCAATTCCCAATCCACTTGGATGTATCTGTTGACCAATCAGCTAAAAAAGGTGTACTTGAAGCAAGTTCTTTGAAACAATCCATCGAATCTGTTCTAGGAGCTGAGAATGTGGTTATCGATATCCAACAGCTATCAACAGATGACTTTGACAACTCTAGCTACCTAGCTCAAACTGCAGCTCAAAAAGACTTTGATATCTATAATGGC
Organism: Streptococcus oralis; assembly: GCF_006175905.1. Taxonomy (GTDB): domain Bacteria; phylum Bacillota; class Bacilli; order Lactobacillales; family Streptococcaceae; genus Streptococcus; species Streptococcus oralis_BG. Next base: position 361,409 of record NZ_SSNB01000003.1, on the reverse strand, counting down.
GGTTGGAGTGCGGACTACTTGGATCCATCAAGTTATCTTGATATCTTAAATGTCAATAACGGTGGTATGTTGCAAAACATTGGTCTAGAACCAGGTGAGGTCAATGACAAGGCTAAGGCAGTTGGTCTGGATACTTACACTCAAATGCTAGAAGAAGCGAACAAGGAGCAAGAACCAGCAAAACGTTATGAAAAATATGCTGAAATTCAAGCTTGGCTCGTTGATAGCGCCCTTGCAATTCCAAACGTTTCTCAGGGTGGAACACCGACCTTAAGAAAGACAGTTCCATTCTCATCGCCATTCTCACAAGCTGGAAATAAGGGTGTCGAATCATACAAGTACCTCAAGTTACAAGATAAGACTGTAACGGCTGATGAGTATGAAAAAGCGAAAGAAAAATGGCTAAAAGAAAAAGAAGAATCAAATAAAAAAGCCCAAGAAGAACTGGCAAAACACGTTAAATAACCAGTCTATTCAACAGGATAAACGATAGTTTCTTAGGAAACTATCGTTTTTGTATAGTTTGAAACTATAACTAGCTCTTGAAAAGAAGAAAATGACTTGATGCAAATAAGTGGTACAATAGTTACTATAGATTTGGAGGTATTGTATGAGCAAAGAACGACACATTAACACAATTCTGGCCCAGGCGGGTATCAAGTCAGATGAAGCGACAGGTGCCTTGGTGACACCGCTTCATTTTTCAACCACTTATCAGCATCCAGAGTTCGGTCAATCTACGGGATTTGACTACACGCGTACTAAAAATCCAACTCGCAGTAAGGCGGAGGAGGTCTTGGCTGCAATCGAATCAGCAGATTATGCCCTAGCGACAAGCTCAGGTATGGCTGCGATTGTACTGGCCTTTAGTGTCTTTCCAGTAGGGAGTAAAGTATTGGCTGTTCGTGACCTTTATGGGGGCTCTTTCCGTTGGTTCAACCAAGTGGAGCAGGAAGGCCGTTTCCATTTTACCTATGCCAATACAGAAGAAGAGCTGATCGCAGAGTTAGAGAAAGATGTGGATGTTCTTTATATTGAAACACCAACTAATCCCTTGATGTTGGAATTTGATATTGCCAAACTAGCCAAACTAGCTCATGCCAAGGGTGCCAAGGTAGTGGTGGACAATACCTTCTACAGTCCGATTTACCAACGACCGATTGAAGATGGTGCAGATATCGTTCTTCATTCAGCTACCAAGTATTTAGCAGGGCACAATGATGTCTTGGCTGGGGTGGTTGTGACTAATAGTTTAGAACTATATGAACAACTTTTCTATAATCTCAATACGACAGGTGCGGTCTTATCACCGTTTGATAGTTATCAGTTGATTCGTGGTCTTAAAACTCTACCTCTTCGTATGGAGCGTTCTACAGCCAATGCCCAAGAAGTGGTTGCCTTTTTGAAGGATTCACCTGCTGTCAAGGAAGTGCTCTATACTGGACGTGGGGGTATGATTTCGTTTAAAGTAGTGGATGAAAAACGTATTCCTCATATTTTAAATAGCCTCAAGGTCTTTTCATTTGCGGAAAGTTTGGGTGGGGTAGAGAGTCTGATCACCTATCCGACAACTCAAACCCATGCGGATATTCCAGCAGAAGTGCGCCATTCCTATGGCTTAACAGATGACCTCTTGCGTTTATCCATTGGGATTGAGGATGCTAGAGATTTGATTGCGGACTTGCGCCAAGCTTTGGAAGGATAAGATAGATATGGGAAAATATGATTTTACAAGCCTGCCCAATCGTTTGGGACACCATACTTATAAATGGAAAGAAGCGGAAGCTGATCGCGATGTTCTACCAGCCTGGATAGCAGATATGGACTTTGTGGTTTTGCCTGAGGTTCGACAAGCTGTACAAGCCTACGCAGATCAGTTGGTCTATGGCTATACCTATGCTAGTGATGCTTTGATTGAATCGGTTCAGGACTGGGAAGTCAGTCAACACGGGTATCACTTTGACAAGGATACCCTCGTCTTTATAGAGGGAGTGGTACCAGCTATTTCAACAGCTATTCAAGCCTTTACAAAAGAGGGAGAGGCTGTTCTGATTAACACACCGGTCTATCCACCTTTTGCCCGCAGTGTCAAACTGAACAATCGCAGATTGATTACCAATTCTTTGGTGGAAAAGGATGGGCTGTTTGAGATTGACTTTGATCAGTTGGAGAAGGAATTGGTGGAAGAGGATGTGAAGCTTTATATCCTTTGCAATCCCCACAATCCTGGTGGACGTGTTTGGGAAAAGGAAGTGTTAGAAAAGATTGGGCATCTCTGCCAAAAACATGGTGTTTTGTTGGTTTCAGATGAGATTCACCAAGATTTGGCCCTCTTTGGTCACAAACACCAGTCTTTTAATACCATTGATCCAGACTTTAAAAACTTTGCCCTTATCTTGAGCAGTGCCACTAAAACCTTTAATATTGCTGGAACGAAAAATTCCTATGCTGTCATTGAAAATCCAAAGCTTCGAGTTGCATTCCAGAAACGCCAGTTGGCCAATAACCAGCATGAAATTTCAGGCTTGGGGTATTTGGCGACAGAAGCTGCCTACCGTTATGGTAAGGACTGGTTAGGAGACTTAAAAGAAGTCATCGAGGACCACATTAACTATGTAGTGGATTTTTTGGGCAACGAAACCAAGATTAAGGTCATGAAACCACAAGGTACCTACTTGATCTGGCTTGATTTTTCAGCCTATGACCTAACGGATGATCGCTTGCAAGAGCTTTTGAAGAATGAAGCCAAGGTCATCTTGAACAGAGGTTTGGACTTTGGGGAGGAGGGAACTCTTCATGCCCGCCTCAATGTTGCTATGCCTAAAACACTTTTGGAAGAAGTTTGCCAACGCATCGTGACCACTTTTGCTACACTTTAAAAATCGAGCCTTCTAGGAGAAAAGTCTTCCTAGAAGGCTATTTTCATAGGGGAAAATGTGGTATAATGAAAAGATAAGATAAAGGGGTAACTATGGCTAAATTGATTCCAGGAAAGTTGCGCATGGAGGGTGTTTCCCTCTATGAGACAGGCAACATTGAGATTATCAAGGAAAAAGGGAATCGCCTCTATACTCGTGTGGCGGGAGAAGACTTGCGCTACAGTTTAGAGGATGATCTGGTTTTTTGTGCTTGCGATTTTTTCCAAAAAAGAGGTTACTGTGTTCACCTCGCAGCGCTCGAGCATTATCTGAAGAATGATGAAGAAGGCCAGGTGATCTTACGAGCCTTAGAAAAAGGACATGAAGAGCAAGAAGAGGTCGAAACCAAGGTTAGTATTGGTGGAAGTTTTTTGGAGCGCGTTCAACCTCAAAAACGAGAAAAGACTTATACTTTGTCGTCTCAAGGCCAGGTAGAAGCTGGAACCAATCGCCTCCTTTGGACTCTCCGAATCGGTTTAGTTGATAGTCAAAAATATTATGTCATTCGTGACATCCCACTCTTTTTGAAGGTTTTAGTCCTTCGAAAATCATATATGATTGGGAAACACTATGAAAATGACTTGTCTTGGGAGGCTTTTGATATAGCTAGTCAAGATGTTCTTACTTTTTTATGTGGCTTGATTGAGGAGGGACTCAGTCAGGAACTCTTTTTCCCCAATCAAGGTCGTCACCTCTTTTTCCCTCTGACCTTTTTTGAACAGGGAGTGGAGTTGCTGATGAATTTGGAAGATTTTCATTTTGAGCACCAGATTACTAGTTATGAAAATCTTCTCTTTCATGATTTAGATCCTGATGCAGGACTTTTCTCTTTTTCTGTGCAGGAGTATCCCGATTATTTTGAGATGGAGATTTCTGAAAGTGAGCGAGTCAACGTATTTTATGGGGGAGCGGTTCTCTTTCATAAGGGGAATCTTTATCTCCTAAATCCTAAACAAATCAGCCTTCTAAAGGAACTCAAGGAGCTCCCTCAGGAGGGAAGAGGGAGGAAATGCCTCCAATTTGACAACAGTGATCGTGACCGCTTGGCAGCCTGTTTGCCTTTGTTTGGGCAGCTGGGCAAGATTTCTGCTCCAGAACGTTTACAAATACGAACCTTTTCACCGATTTTTTACTTTGATAAGGAGAAGGATGGTCGTATCCGCTTGGATATCGAGTTTGATTATGGAGATCTTAAGGTGACTAGTCAGCAACAGCTGGAACAATTACCATTTTCAAGTGATGCCGTCTTGGAAAACCAGCTATTTCAAGTCTGTTTAGGAGCTGGTTTTGAGGCTGATTTTCAGTCTTGGAGACAGGCTTTGAAGCCAGAGGCAGTTTATTCTTTCTTTCACCATACGATTCCAGCTTTTGAGAAATTGGGTCAGGTTTTCTTGTCTGATGAAATGAATCAGCTATACAGTGTCCAAGCTCCTCAGGTTCAGATTGAGTCCAAGGGAGGACTGTTGGAGATTCAGTTTGATTTCCAAGGGATTGCCCAAAAAGAGATTGATCAAGCTCTCAAAGCACTGACTAGCAATCAGGATTTCTATATCAGTTCTTCTGACCAAGTATACTTTTTTGATGAGGAAACCAAGCAGATTCGTCAAAATTTGCAGGAACTGGGAGTTGAGCTAAAAGATGGTTCTTTTCAAGCTCGAAAATCTCTAGCTTATAGCCTTTCTCAGCTTTTTGAAGGTCGAGACAGGATTTCCTTCTCGGAAGAATTTCAGCATTTAGCTCATGATTTGACTCATCCAGAGGACTTTCCTTTGGGAGATATACGGGTGCAGGCGAGCTTGAGAGACTATCAGGAAAAGGGAGTCCGTTGGCTCCAGATGCTTCATCACTATGGTTTTGGTGGCATTCTGGCAGATGATATGGGACTGGGAAAAACACTGCAAACTATTGCTTTTTTGACCAGTCAGGTGACAGAAGATAGTCGGGTCTTGATTTTAGCGCCGTCAGGTTTAATCTACAACTGGGCAGATGAATTTAGAAAATTTGCCCCACAGTTGGATTTGGCTGTCGTTCATGGTTTGAAAGCGAATCGAGAAGCAATTCTTTCTGAAAATCACCAAATCTATGTGACTAGCTATGCCACCTTTCGTCAAGACAGCGAGCTTTATCAAGAGATGGCTTTTGATTTTCTCTTCTTAGATGAAGCCCAGGTCATGAAAAATGCTCAGACCAAGATCGCTCAGAGTTTGCGCCAGTTTGTGGTGCCAGCAGTCTTTGCTTTGTCAGGTACGCCTATCGAAAATCATTTAGGAGAGTTGTGGTCTATCTTCCAAATTGTGCTTCCAGGGCTCTTGCCAAGTAAAAAGGAGTTTATGAAATTACCGGCTGACCGAGTCGCGCAGTTTATCAAGCCTTTCGTCATGAGGCGTAAGAAAGAAGAAGTCCTAACAGAACTACCTGACCTGATCGAAGTCGTCTATAAAAATGAACTGGAAGACCAACAGAAGGCTATCTATCTCGCCCAGTTGCTACAGATGCGAGACCGCCTAGCGCAAGTGACAGATCAAGAATTCCAGAGAAGTCGGGTAGAAATCTTATCTGGCCTCATGCGATTGCGCCAAATCTGCGATACGCCAGCACTCTTCATGGACGATTACCAAGGAGCCAGTGGTAAACTCGATAGTCTCCGAGATTTATTGCTACAAGTGGCTGATGGTGGGCATCGAGTCTTGATTTTCTCACAATTCAAAGGAATGTTGGAAAAAATCGAGAAAGAACTCCCAGACTTGGGCTTGACTTCCTTCAAAATCACAGGTTCAACTCCTGCTCATGACAGACAGGAGATGACCAAGGCCTTTAACCAAGGAGAAAGAGATGCCTTTCTCATCTCTCTGAAGGCGGGTGGTGTTGGTCTTAATCTAACGGGAGCTGATACGGTTATTTTGGTTGACCTTTGGTGGAATCCGGCTGTCGAAGCTCAGGCTATCGGACGAGCCCACCGCATGGGGCAGGAGCAGATGGTCGAGGTCTATCGTTTGATTACCAAGGGGACCATTGAAGAAAAGATCCAAGAACTTCAAGAACAAAAGAAACATTTGGTTTCCCAAGTTTTAGATGGTACAGAGTCGCGTGCCAGTCTCAGTCTGGCAGAAATTCGTGAAATTTTGGGAATTTCTGAAGCCAGCACTTGAAAAATCAAGACAATACGCTATAATGAAGTGTTGAAAGGAAATACAAAATGAAACAAGATCGATTTCCATTGGTGTCAGATGATGAGATCATGCTGACCAAAATGCCAGTCATGGACTTGTACGATGAGTCAGACTTTATTAGCAATATCAAAGGTGATTACCGTGATAAGAACTATTTAGAATGGTCTCCTATCAATGAGGAAGAAACCGTAGTTTCTCCAGTGGTTAATAAGGAGTCGAAGCCAAGCCCAGAACCTAAAAAAGTTGAAAAAACGTATGCTGAATTGGCTCGAGAAGAGGCGCGTGCGGACTTGAAGAAGAAACGTTCAGCCAAGTATTTGACTCAGGATGTTAGTCATACTAGACGACACAATGGTTCAACACTTGTTCGTCAAGGAAACCAACCAACAGCACCATTTCAAAAGGAAAATCCAGGTGAGCTTGCCAAATTTAGTAAAAACTTGAGCCAGTCTCACTATATCTTAGCTGAGGAGGTTGGCCAAATGGCGAACCCAACTCCGAAAGTCCAAACGGGAAAAGCTAACAAGAACAACTATGATTTTCTAAAGAAGAGTCAAATCTATAATAAAAAGAATAAGCAAACGGAACAGGAACGTCAGGTTGCCCAAGAGTTGAATCTGACAAGAATTACTGAGTAGGGGAGAAAAGCATGTCAAAAACATATCATTTTATTGGAATCAAGGGATCAGGGATGAGTGCCCTAGCCTTGATGTTGCACCAAATGGGACACAAGGTTCAAGGTTCAGACGTTGAAAAATACTACTTTACTCAACGTGGACTAGAGCAGGCAGGGATTGCCATTCTTCCTTTTGATGAAAAGAACCTACAAGGTGATGTGGAGATTATCGCGGGAAACGCCTTCCGTCCAGATAACAACGTTGAAATCGCCTATGCGAACCAAAATGGCATCAGCTATAAACGTTATCACGAATTCCTCGGTAGCTTTATGCGCGACTTTGTCAGCATGGGAGTGGCAGGAGCACATGGAAAAACTTCAACGACAGGTATGCTGTCACACGTCTTGTCTCACATCACAGACACCAGCTTCTTGATTGGTGACGGGACAGGTCGTGGTTCAGCCAATGCCAAATATTTTGTCTTTGAATCAGACGAATATGAGCGTCACTTCATGCCTTACCACCCAGAATACTCTATCATCACCAACATTGACTTTGACCATCCAGACTACTTTACAAGTCTAGAGGATGTTTTCAATGCCTTTAACGACTATGCCAAACAAATTACCAAAGGTTTGTTTGTATACGGTGAGGATGCTGAGTTGCGTAAGATCACAGCCAATGCGCCAATCTATTACTATGGGTTTGAAGCTGAAGGCAATGACTTTGTAGCTAGTGACCTCCTTCGTTCAACAACTGGTTCGACCTTTACAGTTCATTTCCGTGGTCAAGAATTGGGTCAATTCCACATTCCAACCTTTGGTCGTCACAATATCATGAATGCGACAGCTGTTATTGGTCTTCTTTACACAGCTGGCTTTGATTTGAACTTGGTCCGTGAACACTTGAAAACTTTTGCAGGTGTTAAGCGTCGTTTCACTGAAAAAATTGTCAATGATACAGTGATCATTGATGACTTTGCCCACCATCCAACAGAAATCATTGCAACCTTGGATGCAGCTCGTCAGAAATACCCAAGCAAGGAAATCGTGGCAATCTTCCAACCGCATACCTTTACAAGAACCATTGCCTTGTTGGACGAATTTGCCCATGCATTGAATCAAGCAGACGCCGTCTACCTAGCGCAAATCTATGGATCAGCTCGTGAAGTGGACCATGGTGATGTCAAAGTAGAAGACTTAGCCAATAAGATCAACAAGAAACACCAGGTTATCACTGTTGAAAATGTTTCACCACTCCTAGACTATGACAATGCTGTTTACGTCTTTATGGGTGCAGGAGACATCCAAACCTATGAATATTCATTTGAACGTCTCTTGTCTAACTTGACAAGCAACGTCCAATAAGGAAAATAGATGGAAATTCCAATCACAATAAGGCAAGCTATCCTATCAGATTTAGAAGAAATGTTGGCGATTGAAGAAGCCAATCCTACATCAGAAGAGGCATTTAGCCGCCAATCCTTAGAAGAGAGTATCCGCAAGACTGCGGGTACCTTTCTTGTAGCTGGGGATGAAAATCAGCTCCTAGGCTATGTTTTAGGAGAAGCTCAGTATCTTCATCCCAAGTGGATAGAAATAAAATCATTGACCATTCATCCTGACCATTGGGGACAGGGGTTGGGAACTCTTCTTCTTGCAGCCTTGAAACAGGTGACAGTCGAACTAGATTATCAAGGTATTCTTTTGCAAAGTCCTGATGAGTTGCTATCATATTTTGAAATGAATGGCTTTGTTGAAGAAGAAATGACAGAAAGTCATTATGGCAGTGGTTCTGAATGGTATCTGACTTGGGCTAATCCCTTTTATCAGGAGGAAATATGAAAATCAGACAAGCAAGATTTTCGGATTTAGATCGGATTATAGAGATAGAGCTAGAGAATTTTTCCCTTGAGGAGGCCATTCCTCGTTCGGTCTTTGAGGCGCATTTGCAGGAAATTCAGACCAGTTTTCTGGTAGCTGAAAAAGAGGGGCATATTCTTGGTTATATCGAAGGTCCAGTCGTCCCACACCGCCATCTCCAAGATCAGTCCTTTACAGAAGAAATAAAAGACTATAGCCATCAACCTGGAGGTTATATTTCTGTGACTTGCCTATCTATTGCCAAGGAAGCACAAGCTTTGGGGGTAGGGAAAAGACTATTAAAGGCTCTGAAAGAAGTCGCTTTAGAACATGAGCGAGAGGGCATTAACTTGACGTGTCATGATTACCTTATCTCCTATTACGAAAAGCACGGCTTTGTTAATGAAGGAATATCCCAGTCAAACTTTGCTGGGGAAACATGGTATGATATGGTCTGGCAGCCGAAAAATAAAGAAAACTAGCTAGGGAATGCCCTAGTTGGTTGCTTTTCTGCGACTTTTAAGATATAATATTAGGGATTGTCAACAAGGAGGTAATGCTTTTGACTGAAAAATCAAGAGAAGAAGAAAAATTAAGCTTTAAAGAGCAGATTCTACGTGATTTAGAAAGAGTAAAAGAACAAGATAGAAGAGAGAAAGAAGTAGAGATTCCAAATCTGACGGCTTCATCATCTCAAGCTAGTTCAGCAACTCCTTCAAATTTTGAACCAGAAACATCAACAGAAGAGTTGATGGCTGATTCCCTATCTGTTGTCGATAAAATCCTAAAGAATGCACCAAGTGTTCCTCCACTTTCAAGTGCTAGAACTGATGAAACGGATGGACAAGAAGAGAAAGAGATTAGACAGCCAATCATTGATAAGATTGAAGTTGTAGAATCTGAAGAACCTCTAGTAGAGCCGATTCATCTGGCTGAAGAACCTGTAGTGGAACCTGTTCAACCTAAGGTAGAACCAGTTGAGCTTAAACCCCAAGAAAAAGAATTTAACGATACTCCGACTAAGGTAGTCGTAACCTATAAAACAGAAGATAAGAAAGAGGAAATCACCCCAGGAATGCCTGAAAGAGTTGAGCCTGTTTCTACAGAATCTAGCAGTGGATTAGCTGATGCTCCACGTCGTAGTCGTCGTCAAGGTGAAACATCAACTAAGAAAAAGAAAAAATCAAAAGCCAAAGGTTGCCTAGTAACAGTTTTAGCTCTCCTAGTACTCGTTGCAGTTGGTGGTTACTTTGGTTATGGTTATGTGCAAGATTCTTTGAAACCTGTGGATGCGAGCTCTAAGGATTACGTAACGGTTCAAATCCCAGACGGTGCAAATGTTCAAGAAATTGGAAGCACTTTGGAAAAATCTGGTTTGGTTAAACATGGACTTATCTTTAGCCTTTATGCTAAATACTATAGCCATGCTAACTTGAAGTCAGGTTATTACAACTTGAAGAAGAGTATGAGTACGGATGAGTTGATTCAAGAATTGCAAAAAGGTGGGACTCCTGAAGCTCAGGCACCTGTTCTTGCAAACTTGACAATTCCAGAAGGCTATACATTAGAGCAAATCGCTCAAACAGTAGGACAACTTCAAGGTGAATTTAAAGAACCTCTTACTGCGGACACTTTCTTGGCAAAAGCTCAAGATGAGACCTTTATCTCACAATTAGTAGCCAAGTATCCAAACCTACTTGGAAGTCTTCCAACAAAAGATAGTGGCGTTCGTTATCGTCTTGAAGGCTACCTTTTCCCAGCGACCTATACGATCAAAGACAGTACAACTGTTGAAAGTTTGATTGATGAGATGGTAGCTGCTATGGATAAGGCTATGTCACCATATTACGATACAATCAAAGAAAAGAATCTGACAGTTAATGAATTGCTCAGCATTGCTTCTCTTGTCGAAAAAGAAGGTGCTAAGACCGAGGACCGCAAGAAAATCGCAGGTGTCTTCTATAACCGCTTGAATGCCGGTATGCCACTTCAAAGTAATATCGCTATCCTATATGCTCAAGGAAAACTTGGTCAAAAGATTAGTTTAGCAGATGACGCTGGAATTGATACAACGATTGATTCACCATACAATGTTTACACACACCTTGGCCTCATGCCTGGACCAGTTGATAGTCCAAGTCTGGATGCTATTGAAGCAAGTGTAAATCAGACAAAGAGTGAATACTTGTACTTTGTAGCCAATGTAGAAGATGGTAAAGTATACTTTGCAACAACAAAAGAAGAACATGACCAAAACGTTGCAGAGCATATCAATAGCAAATTACCCCAATCAAGTAGTTCAAACTAAAATTATGTGGTTTTCCACATAATTTTGTTTTAAAAACCTAATAGAAAAAGAAAGTTGAGAAAAATGGCAGAAAAAACTTACCCAATGACCCTTGAAGAAAAGGAAAAACTAGAAAAAGAATTAGAGGAGTTGAAACTCGTCCGTCGTCCCGAAGTCGTAGAGCGTATCAAGATTGCTCGTTCCTATGGAGACCTTTCAGAAAATAGTGAGTATGAAGCAGCGAAAGATGAACAAGCTTTTGTTGAAGGACAAATTTCAAGTCTAGAAACAAAAATTCGTTATGCTGAAATTGTTAATAGCGATGCAGTTGCCCAAGATGAGGTAGCAATCGGTAAAACAGTAACAATCCAAGAAGTCGGTGAAGACGAAGAAGAGGTCTACATCATCGTCGGTTCTGCAGGTGCAGATGCTTTTGCTGGTAAAGTCTCAAATGAAAGTCCGATTGGCCGTGCTCTAATTGGCAAGAAGACTGGTGATACTGCAACGATTGAAACACCAGTTGGTAGCTATAATGTCAAAATCTTAAAGGTTGAGAAAACAGCCTAAATAGGATGGAAAAGGAGTAGTGAAGGTTTTGCCTTGCTCAACTCCTTTTTGGTTTTTTGGATAAAAAGGAGACTATATGAGTGAAAATAAGAAGAAAAATAAAATGGAGCGTGGTTTAACCAATCGCCATGTTCAGGTGATGGCCATTGCGGGAACAATCGGAACAGGACTTTTCCTAGGTGCTGGTCGCTCTATCAGCCTTACAGGACCTTCTATCATTCTGATTTACATGATTACAGGGGCCTTTATGTTTTTGATGATGAGGGCTGTTGGGGAGATGCTGTATCAGGATCCCGAACAACATACCTTTATCAACTTTATCACCCGTCATTTGGGGAAAGGCTGGGGGTATTTCTCGGTTTGGTCTTATTGGTTGTCTGTTGTCTTTATCGGTATGGCAGAAATCACTGCCATCTCAGACTATGTCCGCTTCTGGTTCCCTACCTGGCCTAGCTGGCTGATTCAGCTTGTCTTTTTAACGATTTTGGCTTTGGTCAACCTGATTGCAGTTAAGCTTTTTGGAGAAGTCGAGTTTTGGTTTGCTATGGTTAAGATTGTGGCTATTTTAGCTATGATTGCAACAGGTGTCTTTATGGTCTTGACAGGATTTGAAACACCATATGGTGCTGCAAGTCTGGCAAATATCAGCAATCAATTCTCTCTTTTCCCAAATGGAGTTATGAACTTTGTCATGGCCTTTCAAATGGTATTTTTTGCCTATCTGATGATTGAGTTTATCGGGGTGACAACTTCTGAAACAAAGAACCCTCGTCAGGTCTTACCTAAAGCTGTTAAGGAAATTCCTCTCAGAATTATCTTCTTCTATGGGGGTGCTCTCATTGCGATTATGGCCATTATTCCTTGGTCTTATCTTAATTCTTCAGATTCTCCATTTGTAACGGTTTTTGAACTGGCAGGGATCAAGTGGGCAGCGGCTCTAATCAACTTTGTTGTCTTGACCTCAGCAGCGTCTGCGCTTAACTCAACTCTCTACTCAACAGGGAGACACTTATATCAGATTGCCCATGATTCGCCAAATCGTTTCTTAAAGGCCATCAAGGTCGATACCCTTTCTCGCCACAATGTTCCACAAAATGCCATCATTGCCTCAGCGATCTTGATTGCTCTCGCTGCCTTTATCAATGTGCTACCAGGTGTTTCAGATGCCTTTGCTTTGATCACCGCATCCTCATCAGGTGTTTACATCGCGATTTATATCTTGATAATGGTGGCCCATCTCAAATACCGCAAGTCACAAGATTTCATGGCTGATGGCTACCTCATGCCTCAGTATCGCTTGCTTAATCCCCTAACCATTCTCTTTTTTGTCTTTGTTTTTGTGACTCTCTTTTTGCAAGAGTCCACTTTCATGGGGGCAGTTGGTTCTGCTATCTGGATCTTTGTTTTTGGGATTTATAGTCAGTGGAAATTTAGAAAATAGATTAAAGACTCATCAACTCTGTTTGGTGAGTTTTTCTAGTTTGACAGTCCATCGAAATAAGACTATAATCAAGCTGTAGTAGTTTATTAGGAGGTTTGGATGTACGTTAGATTGGAAAATAAGAAATCGCTTAAAGCGCAAGAAATAGGGAATTTGATTCGTGCTTATAATCGTTCTAAAAGAGAAGAGGCTGAAAGTAAGCCACTGAACCTTTATGTTGAAGACGAAAAGGGCAATCTCATGGCGGGCTTAGTAGCTGAGACTTTCGGAAATTGGTTGGAAATCGAATATTTATTTGTGAAAGAGGAATTACGGGGACAAGGAATCGGTTCAAAACTATTGCAGCGAGCAGAAAATGAAGCCAAGAAACGAAACTGTCGTTTTGCTTTCGTGAACACTTACCAGTTTCAAGCGCCAGATTTTTATCTAAGTCATGGCTACAAGGAAGTCTTTACCTTGCAAGACTATCCCTATACAGGACAAAGATACTATTACCAAAAAGATTTGTAAGCTATTACTCTGCGAAAATCAAATGCAAACCACGTCAGCGTCACCTTAACGTGTGTATGTTACTGACTTCGTCAGTTCTATCTACGACCTCAAAGCTGTGCTTTGAGCAACCTGCGACTAGTTTCCTAGTTTGCTCTTTGATTTTCATTGAGTATTACTTTTAGGATAGGGGAATCACTTCCTGATGACATCATCAAGCGCTAATATGCCAGACGACTATTACATGACATTAATCTGTTAGTACAAGACGATATAGTTAAACAATGGATACAAGACAACTATTCCAAGTTTAATTATCATGAGGATTCTTTACTTGTGAAATTTGTACATAAGCTAGGTTTACTGATTGATGATGAAATCAGTAAATGATGTTTTTCTCTGCTTGAAGAAAATCCGACTATTGTTGAGTTGGACACGGGCTGATCCAAAAGATCTAAATTTTAACAAAGTGTATATGAGAATTCATAGACGCAGTGCTTTATTGATATCTAAATTCGCTTTATAAAAGCTTTTTAGATATCTAATAAACTGTGCGGGGGTGACTCTGAAAAATCGATTTCTACGAAATCACGATTTTTGAGTCACTCCCTAAAATACTTAGGAGTTTTTAAAATAAAATATATTTTTCTCTTGACATGGAACGCGTTCCAGCTGATATCATTAACTCATAATAAGAAAATGAGGTAATTTTTTATGAATATCAAGCGTGTTTTTTTAGATATGGACGGAACATTATTGAATAGTCAAGGTGAGGTTAGTTTAACCAATGCTGAACTCATTCGAAATGCCGGACTGCCAGTGACTCTAGTTTCAGCTCGTGCACCTATGGAAATGCGTGAAGCGATTGAAACCCTTGGTTTGAAGGGATTACAAATAGGGTTTAACGGCGGTCTCATTTATGAAATGAGAGATGGTAATGTCAAACCAATCCGTGTACAACCCCTAGCTCAAAATGAAGTTCAAGAGTTATTGACCTATATACGCAAGCAATTTCCAACTGTTAGCATGTCTTATTATGACCTTAATAACTGGTACTGTGATAGAATAGATGAAGGTATTCGTTATGAACACAACCTAACTCACCAACAGCTAACTTTTATCACAGATGAGGCTAAGTTTCTTAAACCAACCATCAATATTTTTAAAATAATGCTGATTTCTTTTAGTGAATCCGAGATGCAAACGCTTGAATCGACTTTGCGTAGTCTTGATATGAAGAATATCACTATACAACGTTCTGGAAAAGCCTATCTAGAGATTACGCATGCTAAAGCTAAGAAATCTATCGGCATTGACTACATTTTTGAGAAAGAAAAACTAAGGAAAGAAGAAACCGCAGCATTTGGTGACGGACACAATGATCTACCGATGTTTGAACGAGTTGCTTATCCGATTGTCATGGAAAATGCTTCGGATGACATCAAGACAGTTGCCTACCGAATTACAAAATCTAACGATAAAGATGGCGTCGGCTATGGTATGAAGAAATTTTTGAAAAAAAGGTAAATTATTTTATAGTAGTGGAGGGAACAATATGGTAAGCATTCGAGAAATTGCAAAGAAAGCAGGTGTTGCTGTGTCGACAGTATCCCGTGTTCTCAATGACCATCCCCATGTGGCAACTACTACTCGGACTAAGGTCAAAAACATTATAGACGAACTAGGATATGTTCCAAATCAAGTCGCACGTGACCTTAGTCGTGGAAAGACTTACAAGATAGGCGTTGTCATCCCTCATACGAGGCACCCCTATTTTACCCAACTAATCAATGGACTCTTAGATAGTGCCCAAAGCAGTGACTATCAGCTTCTCTTTATGCCATCAAACTACCAAGAAAACTTGGAAAAAGACTACTTAGAACAATTACGACGCCAGGCAGTTGATGGCTTAATTTTTACTTCTAGAGCTGTTCCTCTATCTGAAATTGAAGCCTATCGCCAATATGGACCGATTGTCTTGACAGAACCTTTATCAGAAGCTAGCACACTCTCTTCGGTTTATATTGACCGGACACCAGCCTATCTTTCACTTTTTCAATACCTAAAGGATAGAGATTTTTATGAAATAGCACTCCTTTTTTCTAGAAATAATGAAACTTCTGCTACCTATCAGGAAGCTATTAAATCCTATCAAGCAATCTATGGAGACAGGACAACTGTCACTTTTGGTAACATTCATAGCTATCATGACGGTTATGAGATAGGTAAAATCTTAGCAAATAATACTAAAATACAAGCGGTTCTAGCTACTAGCGACGACATTGCCGCTGGAATCAAACAAGCCTATACCGATATCAAAAAAAACAGCCCTCTCCTCATTGGTCAGGAAAATCAATTGACAAGTCAATTCTTAGGAATAATAACCATCGACCACAAGGCATACCAACTAGGACAAATGCTCTTTCAAAAAGCTTTGACAGACGAGACAGAGCAAATCCATTATTCCTCCGAGGTTATCTGGAGATAAAGATTTTGGTAAATTTAAATATAGAAATTTAGAGGGTTTATACTCAATGAAAATCAAAAAGCAAACTAGAAAGCTAGCCGCAGGTTGCTCAAAACACCGTTTTGAGGTTGTAGATAAGACTGACGAAGTCAGTAACCATACCTACGGTAAGGCGAAGCTGACGTGGTTTGAAGAGATTTTCGAAGAGTATTATCAATCAAGGAACAACTTCAAGTTCCTATTAAGGGATTTGGTAACATTCTCAAATTAAAATAAAACTACTCATATTTGAGATGGGGACTAGTCTATTTTATGGTGTTAATTGGTGTCAATTTTATCCAAATTGATGGATATAATATTGGATATGGGCAATGTTTAATGAGATTCTCGATCAGGACCAGTTAGAATCTAGAAAGTGTGTCTTTCTAGACGATATTGAGGACAATACAATGGCAGCTGAGAAAATGGGCATCAAGACCTATCAGGTCAAGAAAAGAAGTGATGTCATCGATATTCTGAAATCCTATATTTAAAGGTAACACTCTCTATTATTTTGTGGTAGAGGGTTTTTTGTTAATAAAATATTACAAAATGACATTTATATATTGCATTAAGTTAGATATATGGTATAATGTTTTTTAAAAGAAGCGCAACTTTTTAAAAATGTGAAGGAGGAAACAAGTGGCTAAAAATTTAAAGTTAAAACTAGCTCGTGTGGAGCTTGATATGACACAGGGTGATTTGGCAGAAGCTGTGGGAGTTACTAGGCAGACTATAGGCTTGATAGAAGCAGGGAAATATAATCCTAGTCTCTCCCTCTGCCAGTCCATTTGCAGATGCTTAGGAAAAACATTAGACCAACTATTTTGGGAGGAAGAAGATGAAAAATAGATTTTATTATTATCAATTATTAGACGAAAGAGAAGAGCAACTGATCAACAAAGCTGGGATAGAGTCTTTTCATGTGTTTATCGGGCTCATTCTGCTAAGTTATTTGGTTGCAGTATTAGCACCTGCTCTTTTTAATCCTAATATTCTTCTGGTTACCCTTTTATTAGGAATTTTCTTCTTTTTCAATCGTGCACGACAACTTGGAGTGACTTACTATAGTCGTTTTCATTTTACAATTGTAGGGTGTTTGCTGGTAACTCTCGCTATTACGACTCTCTTGATGTTGGAGAATTATCAATTCAACATAGAAATTTACCAGCACAACCCTTTGAACGTTAAATACTTATCTGCTTGGGTGATTACTTATCTGATCTACCTTCCTTGGGTTTTTATCGGTAATCTTGGTCTTAAGAGCTATGGAGAATGGGCTCAAAAAAAGTTTGAGCAAGATATGGACGAACTTGAGAGTGGGAATTAGCTTGTTAAGTTTTTATCAATCTTGAAAAAATGTGTTATAATAGTACTAATTTATCAGATGGTAGGAAAGCGACTAAAGGCTTTCATAGCTTACAAACAAGGAAGAAGGAAAACAAATGTATCCAGATGATAGTTTGACATTGCACACGGACTTGTACCAGATCAACATGATGCAAGTTTACTTTGACCAAGGAATTCACAATAAGAAGGCGGTTTTTGAGGTCTATTTCCGTCAGCAACCGTTTAACAACGGCTATGCGGTTTTTGCTGGTTTGGAAAGAATTGTACATTATCTTAAAGACTTGCGCTTTTCAGATAGCGATATTGCCTACTTGGAGTCGCTTGGCTATCATGGGGCATTCTTAGACTACCTCCGCAATCTTAAGTTGGAGTTGACGGTTCGTTCTGCCCAAGAAGGGGACTTGGTTTTTGCTAATGAGCCAATTGTTCAAGTTGAAGGCCCTCTAGCCCAATGCCAGTTGGTCGAAACGGCTCTCTTAAACATCGTTAACTTTCAAACCTTGATAGCGACCAAGGCAGCACGTATTCGTTCGGTTATCGAAGATGAACCCTTGATGGAGTTCGGGACACGTCGTGCACAAGAAATGGATGCGGCTATTTGGGGAACACGCGCAGCTGTGATTGGTGGCGCTAATGGAACCAGCAATGTGCGTGCCGGGAAGCTCTTTGGTATTCCAGTCTTGGGGACTCATGCCCATGCCTTGGTACAGGTCTATGGGAACGACTATAAGGCCTTTAAGGCCTATGCGTCAACCCATCGTGACTGTGTCTTTCTAGTAGATACATATGATACGCTTCGCATCGGTGTGCCAGCTGCTATTCAGGTTGCTCGTGAACTGGGAGACAAGATTAATTTTAAAGGCGTTCGTATCGACTCAGGGGATATAGCCTATATATCCAAGAAAGTTCGCCAACAGTTAGATGAGGCTGGATATCCAGATGCCAAAATTTACGCTTCCAATGACCTCGATGAAAATACCATCCTTAACCTCAAAATGCAACACGCTAAGATTGACGTTTGGGGGGTGGGTACCAAGCTGATTACAGCCTATGATCAGCCAGCTCTTGGGGCAGTTTATAAGATTGTGGCTATCGAAGATGAAACTGGTAAGATGCGCAATACCATCAAGCTTTCAAGCAATGCTGAAAAAGTATCGACCCCAGGTAAGAAGCAGGTATGGCGCATCACCAGTCGTGAAAAAGGCAAGTCAGAAGGTGACTACATTACTTATGATGGTGTGGATGTGAGTGACATGACAGAAATCAAAATGTTCCATCCGACCTATACTTATATCAAAAAGACCGTTCGTAATTTTGATGCCGTTCCTCTCTTGGTTGATATTTTCAAAGCAGGAACATTAGTTTACAACCTGCCTAGTTTGACTGAGATTCAAGCCTATGCTCGTAAGGAATTTGACAAGCTATGGGATGAGTATAAACGGGTTCTCAATCCGCAACATTACCCGGTAGACTTGGCGCGTGATATTTGGCAAGATAAGATGGACTTGATTGATAAGATGCGCAAAGAAGCCCTTGGTGAAGGAGAAGAAGAATGAGTTTGCAAGAGACTATTATCCAGCAACTAGGGGTTAAACCAGTGATTGATGCCCAGGAAGAAATTCGTCGTTCAATTGATTTCTTAAAGAGATACTTGAAAAAACACCCCTTCCTTAAAACCTTTGTACTAGGGATTTCTGGGGGTCAGGACTCAACCTTGGCAGGGCGCTTGGCGCAATTAGCTATGGAAGAAATGCGAGCAGAAACTGGAGATGACAGCTACAAATTTATCGCTGTTCGGCTCCCTTATGGAGTCCAAGCTGACGAAGAGGATGCTCAAAAAGCCCTTGCTTTCATCCAACCAGATGTCAGTGTGGTGGTGAATATCAAGGAATCAGCTGATGCTATGACAGTTGCAGTTGAAGCGACAGGTAGTCCTGTTTCAGACTTCAACAAGGGCAATATCAAGGCTCGTTGTCGTATGATTGCTCAGTATGCGCTAGCAGGAGCACATAGCGGAGCTGTTATTGGGACAGACCACGCCGCGGAAAACATCACAGGTTTCTTTACTAAGTTTGGTGACGGCGGTGCGGATATTCTCCCTCTATACCGACTCAATAAACGCCAAGGGAAACAACTTTTGAAAGAGCTTGGCGCAGATCCTACCCTCTATGAAAAAGTACCCATCGCAGACCTTGAGGAAGATAAGCCGGGCTTGGCTGACGAAGTCGCTCTTGGAGTCACTTATGCAGAAATTGATGACTACCTAGAAGGCAAAACCATCAGCTCAGAAGCCCGAGCAACCATCGAAAACTGGTGGCATAAAGGCCAACACAAACGCCACCTACCAATCACCGTTTTTGATGACTTTTGGGAGTAAAAAGGTCCGGGGGACCTTTTTAGCTTCTTGCCTTGAAACTCGAGAGCAAGAATAACCTCCAGTGGAGGTTTTTAACCTGAGCCTAGAAATAAGAAAGCGAAGAAGGTCCGGGGACTTTTTTAGCTTAAGCCTTAAGCTTAGAAAGCGAGGTAACATCATGAAAGCAATCGGTACGCAAACCTTACAGACAGATCGTTTAATTTTGAGACGATTTGTGGAGAGTGATGCGGAAGCTATGTTTCAAAATTGGGCTTCATCTGCTGAGAATCTGGCCTATGTCACCTGGGATCCTCATCCTGATGTTGAGGTGACTCGAAACTCGATTCGAAATTGGGTTGCTTCCTATGTCAATCCCAACTATTACAAATGGGCCATTTGTCTCAAAGAAAACCCAGAGCAAGTGATAGGGGATATTAGCATCGTTGCAATGGATAAGAACGATTCTTCTTGTGAAATTGGCTATATTTTAGGAAAAAATTATTGGGGTCGTGGTATGATGACGGAGGCCTTGAAAGCTGTCTTAGACTTCTGTTTTACTCGAGCAGGATTTCAAAAGGTCAGAGCAAGATATGCCAGTCTCAACCCAGCTTCTGGTCGTGTGATGAAAAAGGTGGGGATGTCCTATCTTAAAACGGTTGCCAATGGTGTGGAGAGAAAAGACTACGTTGCGGATCTTATTTATTATCAGATAAGCAGGGAAGATAGGTGATTTTCTTTTCTGTTTCTATCAAAGTCAGACCTTGTCTGGCTTTTTTTGTGCCAGATTTCTAAATAAACTGATTAAATTCCTATTTTTGCCTATCATTGTCCCTGTTTTTTCTGGAGTTTTGGGGATATAATAGACCTATCAAATCAAAGAATGGAGGAAGGCAATGGACAATGTAATCTTTTTTATCAGTGTTTTTCTTGCTGGAATTCTTTCCTTCTTTTCTCCTTGTATCTTACCCTTGTTACCAGTCTATGCAGGGGTCTTGTTGGATGACAAAGATGCTACTCAGGCTTCTAGCGGAAAAATTTCAATCTCACTTGTTAGTTTATTGCGAACTCTGGCTTTCATAGTGGGAATTTCCTTTATCTTTATCTTACTGGGATTTGGAGCTGGTTTTTTAGGCAATTTGCTGTATGCCTCTTGGTTTCGGTATGTGACAGGCGCAGTAATCATTCTTTTGGGCTTGCACCAGATGGAAGTTTTACATTTGCAGGGGCTCTACAAGGAAAGAAGGCTACAATTAAATAGATAGGATCAAAAGGGTAAGGGCTATAGTCAGGCATTTTTACTGGGGTTGACCTTTAGTTTTGCTTGGACGCCATGTGTAGGAACGGTTCTGGGCTCTGTTTTAGCCTTGGCGGCTTCAGGTGGTTCAGGAGCTTGGCAGGGAGCTGGTCTCATGTTGGTTTACACGCTGAGTTTGGCGCTACCATTTTTAGTTCTAGCTCTTGCATCCAGCTATGTTTTGAAACATTTCCGAAAACTGCATCCTTACCTCGGAATCCTCAAAAAAGTCGGTGGTTTTCTCATTATCGTGATGGGAATCTTGGTGCTTTTGGGAAATGCGTCTATTTTGACAAGATTATTTGAATAGTGAGGAAGAAGAAATGAAAAAATGGCAAACATGTCTCCTTGGAGTGGGATCAATCTGTTGCTTGACAGCCTGTTCGGCTAAAACTATGTCAGACGAGTCTACTATGAAGGAGCAAACCAAAACAGAACAAGTTAGTTCACAAACTGCGACTAAAGGTCAGGAAGTCGCTGATTTTGAACTGATGGGAGTAGATGGTAAGACCTATCGTTTGTCTGATTACAAGGGCAAGAAAGTCTATCTCAAATTCTGGGCTTCTTGGTGTTCCATCTGTCTAGCCAGCCTTCCAGATACGGATGAAATTGCTAAAGAAGCTGGTGATGACTATGTGGTCTTGACAGTGGCCTCTCCTGGTCACAAGGGGGAGCAATCTGAAGCGGACTTTAAGAATTGGTACAAGGGCTTGGATTATAAAAATTTCCCAGTTCTAATTGATCCATCAGGCAAACTTTTGGAAAGTTATGGTGTCCGTTCTTACCCGACTCAAGCCTTTATAGACAAGGGAGGCAAGCTGGTCAAAACACAACCAGGTTTTATGGATAAGGATATGATTTTAAAAGAATTGAAAGAAATGGGGTAGAGAAAGGCTATGAATGATAAAGTAAAACTTTTTGTCTTGGCAGGGATCATTCTCCTAGCCATAACCGGTTTCTATTTCCTATTGATGCGAAATGCAGGGCAGACAGATAGCTCGCAAATTGAGAAAGCATCCGTTAGCCAAGGAGGAAAAACAGTGAAAAAAACAGAAGTGAGTAAAGACGCAGACTTGCACGAAATTTATCTAGCTGGGGGATGTTTCTGGGGAGTGGAGGAATACTTCTCACGCGTGCCTGGAGTAACCGATGCCGTTTCAGGCTATGCAAATGGTAGAGGGGAAACAACCAAGTACGAATTGATTAACCAAACAGGTCATGCGGAAACCGTCCATGTCACTTATGATGCTAATCAAATTTCCCTCAAGGAAATCCTGCTTCATTACTTCCGCATTATCAATCCAACCAGCAAAAATAAACAAGGAAATGATGTGGGGACCCAGTATCGTACTGGTGTCTATTACACAGATAAAAAGGATTTGGAAGTAATCAACCAAGTCTTTGATGAGGTGGCTAAGAAATACGATCAACCTCTGGCAGTTGAAAAGGAAAACTTGAAGAATTTTGTGGTGGCTGAGGATTACCACCAAGACTATCTCAAGAAAAATCCAAATGGCTACTGTCATATCAATGTTAATCAGGCTGCCTACCCCGTCATCGATGCCAGCAAATATCCCAAACCAAGCGATGAAGAATTGAAAAAGACCTTGTCACCTGAGGAGTATGCAGTTACCCAGAAAAATCAAACAGAACGAGCTTTTTCAAACCGCTACTGGGATAAATTTGAATCTGGTATCTATGTGGATGTGGCAACTGGTGAACCCCTCTTTTCATCAAAGGATAAGTTTGAGTCTGGTTGTGGCTGGCCTAGTTTTACCCAACCCATCAGTCCAGATGTTGTCACATACAAGGAAGATAAGTCTTACAATATGACGCGTATGGAAGTGAGAAGCCGAGTTGGAGATTCTCACCTTGGTCATGTCTTCACAGATGGGCCTCAGGACAAGGGGGGCTTGCGCTACTGTATCAATAGTCTCTCTATCCGATTTATTCCCAAAGACCAAATGGCGGAAAAAGGCTATGCCTATTTACTAGATTATGTTGATTAAGAGGGCTTTCCTAAGCAGTTAGAGGAGAATTTTGCTATACTGATACTAGTAAGTGACAAAGGAGCAGAGCATGACCTACACAATCTTAATCGTAGAAGATGAATATCTGGTTAGACAAGGCTTGACTAAACTGGTCAATGTAGCAGCCTACGATATGGAAATCATCGGTCAGGCTGAAAATGGAAGACAGGCTTGGGAATTGATTCAAAAGCAGGTGCCGGATATCATTTTAACCGATATCAACATGCCTCAGCTAAATGGCATCCAGTTGGCCAGTCTGGTCCGAGAAACCTATCCACAGGTTCACCTAGTTTTTTTGACAGGTTACGATGATTTTGATTATGCCTTGTCTGCTGTCAAACTAGGTGTCGATGATTACTTGCTCAAGCCTTTTTCTCGTCAGGATATTGAGGAAATGTTAGGGAAAATTAAGCAAAAACTAGACAAGGAAGAAAAAGAAGAGCAGTTACAAGATTTATTAACCGATAAGTTTGAGGGAAATATTGCTCAGAAAATCCAGTCCCGTCTAGCTAACAGTCAGTTTAGTTTGAAGTCTTTGGCCAGTGACTTGGGCTTTAGTCCGACTTATCTGAGCTCCTTGATTAAGAAAGAGTTGGGCCTGCCTTTTCAGGATTACCTGGTGAGAGAGCGTGTTAAACAAGCCAAGCTTTTGCTCTTAACAACGGATTTAAAGATTTATGAGATCGCAGAGAAGGTTGGTTTTGAAGATATGAACTACTTTACCCAACGCTTTAAACAGATTGCAGGTGTGACCCCTCGTCAGTTTAAGAAGGGGGAAGGTCAATGAAACGTTCTTCTCTCCTAGTCAGAATGGTTATTTCCATCTTTCTGGTCTTTCTCATTCTCCTGGCTGTGGTTGGGACTTTCTACTATCAATCGAGTTCTTCAGCCATTGAGGCTACCATTGAAGGCAATAGCCAGACGACTATCAGTCAAACTAGCCACTTTATCCAGTCTTATATCAAAAAATTAGAAACCACCTCGACCAGTTTGACCCAACAGACGGAAGTCCTAGCCTATGCTGAGAATCCCAGTCAAGACAAGGTCAAGGGAATCCGAGATCTATTTTTGACCATCTTAAAGGCAGACCAGGATTTGAAAATGGTGGTTTTGGTAACCAAGTCTGGTCAGGTCATTTCCACTGATGACAGTGTGCAGATGAAAACTTCCTCAGATATGATGGGCGAGGATTGGTACCAAAAAGCCATTCATCAGGGGGCTAATCCGGTTTTGACACCAGCTCGTAAATCAGACAGCCAGTGGGTTATTTCTGTTACTCAGGAACTTGTTGATGCAAAGGGGGCCAATCTTGGCGTACTTCGCTTGGATATTTCTTATGAAACTCTGGAAGCCTATCTCAATCAACTTCAGTTAGGTCAGCTGGGCTTTGCCTTTATCATCAATGAAAAGCATGAATTTGTTTACCATCCTAAACACACAGTTTATAGTTCGTCTAGCGAAATGGAGGCCATGAAACCCTATATTGAGACAGGGCAGGGTTATACTCTAGACCACCAATCCTACGTCAGTCAAGAAAAGATTGCTGGAACTGATTGGACGGTTATAGGCGTCTCTTCACTGGAGAAGTTAGACCAGGTTCGGAGTCAACTCATGTTGACCTTGCTTGGGGCTAGTGTACTATCTCTTCTTGCCTGTCTCTGCTTGGTGTGGTTCAGTCTCAAACGCTGGATTGCGCCTTTGGAGGATTTGAGAGAAACCATGCTGAAAATTGCTTCTGGTGATCAGAATCTTCGTGCCAAGGAAGCTGGTGCCTATGAGCTGAGAGAAGTGACTCGCCAGTTCAATGCCGTGTTGGATCAGGTTGATCAGTTGATGGCAGCTATTCGCAGGCAGGAAGAAACGACCCGTCAGTATGAACTTCGAGCCCTATCAAGTCAGATTAACCCCCATTTCCTCTATAATACCCTAGATACTATCATCTGGATGGCTGAATTTCAGGATAGTCAGCGAGTGGTTCAGGTGACCAAGTCCTTGGCGACCTATTTTCGCTTGGCGCTCAATCAAGGTAAGGACTTGATTTGCCTGTCTGATGAAATCAATCATGTCCGCCAGTACCTCTTTATCCAGAAACAACGCTATGGAGATAAGCTGGAGTATGAGATTGATGAAGATCCTGCTTTTGGTAATTTAGTTTTGCCTAAGCTGGTGTTGCAACCCCTTGTAGAGAATGCTCTTTATCATGGCATCAAGGAGAAGGAAGGTCAGGGCCATATTAAAGTTTCTGTTCAGAAAAAGGATACAGGGCTTGTCATCCGCATTGAGGATGACGGAGTTGGCTTCCAGGCTACTGCTGATAATAGTCAAAGTCAACTCAAACGTGGGGGAGTCGGTCTTCAAAATGTTGACCAACGGCTTAAACTTCATTTTGGAGAACATTACCAGATGAAAATCGATTCTGCCCCCTCAAAAGGGACGACGGTTGAAATATACATAAATAGAATAGAAACTAATTAACTCCCAGTCAACTCTGGGAGTTTTATGCGTAATTGGGCAAGCTTTCTAGGCTATCTATCTTGCTAAAACGTAGAAAAAACGATATGATAGATAATGACAAAAGAGGTATCAAGTATGAAGGAAAAAGATATTCAAAGAGACACAAGTCAGATTGTAAAAGATGTATTAGAAAAGGCCAATTTGAAGCAGGGAAAAATCTTTGTTTTGGGCCTTTCTTCCAGTGAAGTGATAGGTGGTCAGATTGGCAAGGAATCCAGCCAAGAAATTGGGGAAATCATCGTGAAGACCATCCTAGATATCCTAGAGGGAAAAGGCATTCATCTAGCCGTTCAAGGCTGTGAACATGTCAATCGGGCCCTCGTTGTTGAACGTCAGGTTGCAGAGCAGTTTGGTCTGGAAATGGTCAGTGTCCTTCCTACTCTCCATGCAGGAGGTTCAGGTCAGTTGGCAGCCTTCAAGTTTATGCAAGATCCAGTTGAGGTTGAATTTATCAAGGCTCATGCTGGATTGGATATCGGAGACACTTCAATTGGCATGCATGTCAAGCATGTTCAAGTTCCGATTCGCCCTCTTTTGAGAGAGATTGGTCATGCCCACGTAACGGCACTAGCTAGTCGTCCAAAATTAATTGGAGGTGCGCGTGCGCATTATCCGAAAGATTCTATTAGAAAGTCGTGAAAATGAGAAAAACAAAACAACAACTAGAAAAGATCACAAAATATTCAATTCGTAAGCTAACTGTTGGGGTAGGTCCTGTAGCAATTGGTGCTTTCCTTTTTGGTGCCAGTACCCTTTCCGTAGATAAGGTCCAAGCCAATGAAGTTGGCAGTGCTCATAGTGTTCATTACCGTTATTTAGCGGAGCAGGAATTGACCGAGTCTGAAAAAGCCCTGATTCATCATGAGGTTCCAACAGAATTTCAAGATGAAGATATTATTTATGTAGTTTATCGCAAGAAGGCAATTACCAGTCAACAACTTCCTTACACAGGAAGTAAAGATTTAGCCTTGGCAGGTCTTGGTTTAGCAACAGCTTCGCTAGCAGTTTTATTAGTTTCCAAGAAACACCGTAGTAAAGTACTTGGGGTTCTCTTAATCAGCTCTATTGGAGTCAGCAATTTTGTACCTTTTACTGCCTTTGCATTTGAGAATAAAGAGTTACTTTCTTATAACCAAACTGTTTCTGCATCTACACATGAAGGTTTGGCTGAAGGGATTATCCGCATTGATGGCTATGAATACATTGGATACTTTAAGGAAACAGAACTCCATCCATCAAAACCAGCTTCAGCTGAGAACTCTCAGTTGCCAGTAGAAAAGCAAAGTTCAAAAGAAATCGAGAAGACAGAAGTAGTTCAAGAGACACCGACTGTCACTCCAGAACCTGTTGTTGAAAAACCCCTAGTACAAACTCCAGTTGCTCCTGCTGTTGAAGAAAAACCAGTTTCTGAGAAGCCTCAGACTAAGCAGGAAGAGAGCTTGGTAGAGATTCCTTTTGAAACAGTCACAAGTCCAGATGCGAATCTAGCAGAAGGACAGACTCGTATCGTAACAGCTGGAGTAAATGGTAAGCGTCGTCTTCTAACCAAAGTATCGATGGTTAATGGTCAAGAAGTTAGAGAAGTTATCGAAGACCAAGTGGTTCAAAATCCTGTGTCTCAAGTGATTGCGGTCGGAACTAAGAAAGAGGTGCAACCTGCCCCAGCTCCAACACCACAAGCTGAACCAACGCACCAAGTAGCCAAAGGAAGCCAAGAGGAAGGTAAAGAGGGTCAAGCTCTAACGCAACCAACTTTACCAGAAGCTCCAATCGAAGTAAAAGGAACTCAAGAAGAAGGCAAAGAAGGTCAAGCACTAACACAGCCAGAATTGCCAGAAGCTACAGTCGCAGTTAAAGGCACTCAAGAGGAAGGCAAGGAAGGTCAATCTCTTGTGCAAGATCAGTTACCTGAGTATAAAGTGACTGAAGGAACTCTTGTTGAAGAATCAACTACAGAACTTGACTACAAAATTGAAACGACTGAGGATCCAACTAAGTATACAGACGAAGAAACTGTCGTAAGAAATGGTGAAAAAGGAAGTCAAGTTACTAAAACAACTTATAAAACAATAGAAGGTGTTAAAACTGACCAAGTTCTTTCAACTAGCACAGAAGTCACCAAGGAACCCGTAAACCAACAGGTAAGCCGTGGTACAAAACCAATTGAAGGAACTCTTGTAGAAGAAAGTCTTGAAAAGATTCCATTTAAGGAAGTTATTAAAGAAGATGACCAACTGAAAAAAGGTGAAAGAGTTATTGTCCAAGAAGGAAAAGATGGACGGAAAAAAGTTACCAAGACTTACAAAACTATCAAAGGTTTAAAAACTGAAGAAGCACCGAAAATTGTAGAACAGGTTCTGGAGTTAGACCAAGATCGTATCGTTAAATTAGGAACTAAAAACTTTGAAAAACCAATCTTAAGTTTGTCACTTGTTGATGTTCAAGATTTGAAACGATCATCTCAAATTCGTTATAATTTAGAAAATCCAAGTAAGGCAGCCATTAAATCTATCACCCTAACTCTGAAAAAAGGTGATGAGATTATCAAAACTTTGAATGTTTCACCAGACGACTTGACAACTACCCTGACAGATTTGCAGTACTACAAGGATTATAAACTGGAAACGAAGATGGTTTATAATTTAGGTGAAGGTGACCAAGAAGAAGTTCTGAAAGAAGAACCTCTAAGAATTGACCTCAAAAAAGTTGAAATCAAGAATATCAAAGAAACAAGCTTGATGAGTGTGGATCCTGATGGTAACGAAACAGACACTAGTTTGCTGACAGAAAAACCAGCTGATCTTGCTCCATTATATTTACGTGTAACCACTCATGATAACAAAACAACAAGACTGGCCGTTGAAAAGATTGAAGAAATAGAAAAAGACGGGAAAACTTTATACAAAGTCACTGCCAAAGCACCTGATTTGATTCAACGCAATGCTGACAACACACTGAGCGAAGAGTATGTTCATTATTTTGAAAAACAAAAATTAAAAGAAGGTAATGTTTACTACAACTTCAA
Organism: Streptococcus oralis; assembly: GCF_006175905.1. Classification (GTDB taxonomy): domain Bacteria; phylum Bacillota; class Bacilli; order Lactobacillales; family Streptococcaceae; genus Streptococcus; species Streptococcus oralis_BG. Next base: position 332,983 of record NZ_SSNB01000003.1, on the reverse strand, counting down.
CGAGCTTGTAAAAGATATGAAAGCTAATCCAACAGGTGAGTTCAAACTGGGTGCAGATTTGAATGCGGCTAATGTACAAACTCCAAATAAAGAGTATGTTCCTGGTACATTTAAAGGTAAGTTGTCAAGTGTTGACGGACAACGTTATTCAATCCACAATATGACTCGTCAATTATTTGGTGGTATTGAAGGCGGTTCGGTTAAAGATATTAATCTGGCTAATGTCGATATTAATATGCCTTGGATTGACAATATTTCTGCACTTGCTAGAACTGTTAAAAATGCTACGGTTGAAAACATTAAAGTAACTGGTAGTATTACTGGTAGAGATGGAATTGCTGGTATTATTAATAAAGGAGATACTGGAGCTCAATTAACAAATGTTGCATTCATCGGTAATCTTACGGGTGTTGGTAACAGAGGTTGGGATTTCGGTGGTATTGCCGGAGAGCTTTGGAAAGGTAATATAGATAAAGCTTATGTAGAAGCTAATATGGTAGCTAATAAAGCTCGTATCGGTGGACTTGTTGCTAGGACGGACAACAGTGGTGATCCTAATGGAATCGGTAAATACGGGGCTGTCCGTAATGCTGTTACAAAAGGAACTATTAAAGTAAAAGATCCTGTTGAAGCAGGTGGATTCATCAGTAAAAACTGGGCATGGGGTAAAGTTGCTGACTCTGTGTCTATGATGAAAGTTGAAAATGGTGAAGTGTTCTATGGATCTAAAGATATTGACGAAGATGGTGGATACTTCTCAAATAACGCATTGGAACGTAACTTCATTGTGAAAGATGTAAGTACAGGTAAGCGTTCATTTAAATTCTCTATTTCTAACCGAATTAAAGAAGTTTCTCAAGAAGAGGCTGACCAGAAAATTGCAACTTTAGGAATTACAGCTAACGATTATGTTATCAATCCTCTTGTTGAAGATTCACTTAACAACATCAAACCAAAAGCCGATACATATAAAGATACTCAAGATTACAATGCAGACCGTGAACTTGCTTACCGTAATATTGAAAAACTTCAGCCATTCTATAATAAAGAATGGATTGTCAATCAAGGTAATAAGATTCCTGCAGATTCTAAATTACTAGATACAGAAGTTTTATCTGTTACAGGTATGAAAGATGAACAATTTGTGACCGACTTATCAGATGCTGACCATATTATGATTCATTATGCTGATAAGACGAAAGAAATTAAGGCTATTACACAAAAAGAATCTAAGGTTCAACAAATTCGTGAATATAGTATCAACGGTTTAGGGGACATTGTTTACACACCAAACATGGTTGTTAAAGATCGTACAAATTTGATTAATGATATCAAAGCTAAATTAGCTTCTGTTGAACTTGATTCAGATGAAGTTCGTAAGATTAATAACAATCCTAAGATGTTATACATGGAAGAAAGCTTCAAAGAAGTAAAAGATAATCTTGATGCTTTAGTTAAAGCGTTAGTTGAAAATGAAGACCATCAATTAAATACGGACGAAGCAGCTCAGCGTGCATTAGTTAAAAAAGTTGAAGACAATAAAGCTAAAATCATGTTAGCTCTTGCTTACTTAAACCAATACTATGGAATTAAGTACGACGGATTAAATATCAAAAATATGATGACCTTCAAACCTGATTTCTACGGTAAGAATGTTAACGTCCTAGATAGATTAATTAGCTTCGCTTCAAATGGTAATAACCTTAAAGGTGATCAATCACATGATGCATTTAACAGAGCCCTTGCAAGTGCTACTGGTAAAGATAACTTACACGAATTCCTGAAGTACAACATGGCATTATTCACCAGTGAAACAGATATGAACACTTGGTTCAAGAATAACATTGCTGACAATGCTTATGTTGTTGAGAAACAATCATCAAATCCAGATTTCGCTAATAAGAAATATAAATTGTATGAAGTAATTAATAATGGACATCACGGACGTTATATTTTACCACTTCTGAATCTGAAGAAAGCGCATATGATCTTAATTACAACCTATAATACCATTGCCTTTAGTTCATTTGAGAAATACGGTAAAAATACGGCAGAAGAACGTGAAGCGTTCAAGAAGCAAGTTGATTTACGTGCGCAAGAACAAATCAATTACTTAGACTTCTGGTCAAGACTTGCTGCTGATAATGTACGTAATCAACTTCTTAAGAGTGAGAATATGGTACCATCTGCAATTTGGGATAATCATGATGTACCAGGTCTTGGTTGGGTTGACCGTATGGGACACACGAAGAAAGGTGATTTTGCTCCAATTCGTGAATTCTATGGTCCAACTGATAAATGGCATGGATATAATGGAATGGGTGCATATGCTTATATCTTCCAAAATCCACAACCACAAGAAGCTGTATATTACATTATCTCTAGCATGATTAGTGATTTTGGTACATCTGCATTTACTCACGAAACAACACACATCAATGACCGTATGGCCTACTTAGGAACATGGCGTCACCGTGAAGGAACAGACGTTGAAGCCTTTGCTCAAGGTATGTTGCAATCACCATCAGTCTCAAATCCAAATGGTGAATATGGTGCCTTAGGATTAAACATGGCCTATGAACGTCAAAATGATGGAAATCAAATTTACAACTATAATCCGAATGTGTTGAATAGTCGTGAGAAAATCGATCACTACATGAAGAATTACAATGAATCCATGATGATGCTTGATTACTTAGAAGCTGAGTCTGTAATCAAGAAAAATACTGGAACAAATGATAAGTGGTTCAAGAAGATCGATAAGAAATATCGTGAAAAAGCGGATCGCAATGGCTTAGTTGGTGAACCACACCAATGGGATTTAGTTCGTGATTTGAATGATGACGAAAAGAATACGAAGCTGACAAGTATTGATCAACTGGTTGATGGAAACTTTGCAACGAAACATGGATTACCAGGAAATGGTCATTACCGTACTGAAGGCTTTGATTCTGCTTATACTGTAGTAAATATGATGACAGGTATTTATGGTGGTAATACAAGTAAGAGTGCGGTTGGTTCAATCTCATTCAAACATAATACCTTCCGTATGTGGGGGTACTTCGGTTATCTAGACGGATTCTTAGGTTATGCATCAAACAAATACAAACAAGAATCTAAAGCAGCAGGTAATGTGGGTCTTGGTGATGACTTTATTATTAATAAAGTTTCTAACGGCAAATTCCAAAGCTTAGAAGCATGGAAGAAAGCATGGTATCATGAAATACACGAAAAAGCCCAAAGAGGTTTTGTTGAAATTGAAATCGATGGTCAAAAGATTTCAACTTACGCACAACTTCAGACCTTATTTGATGCCGCGGTCGAAAAAGACCTTCAAGGTAATGATTTCAAGAATACTGTGGATCTTAAATGGAAGGTTTACAAACAACTCTTGCAGAAATCAGATGGATTTGCTGGTGATTTATTCACTACAGCATAATCAATAGTAAGAAAATAATAAAAAGGTAGATCAGCTTTGTCTGGATCTGCCTTTTTATGCTATACTTAGGATATGCATAGAAAAACAGTGATTGATTTTAGGGCTTTGGGCGAGAGATACATCTTCACCCAGCCGATCAGAGAGTTAAAAACCAGAGATTTAGCAGAAGTGACGAATTTGTTAGCACAAGTGGAAAGCTACCAAGAGCAAGGCTATTATGTGGTTGGTTATGTTAGCTATGAGGCTGCACCTGCTTTTGAGGAAAAATTAGCAGTCCACAAGGCTCCCTTACTGGGAGAGTATCTCCTCTATTTCACCGTTCATGACAGTGTTGAAACATCCAGTATTCCTCTGACTTATGAGGAGGTGGATTTGCCATCAAACTGGCAGGAAATAACATCAGCTGAGGACTATGAAAAGGCTATTGCCCAAATTCACCATCATTTAAGACAAGGGGATACTTATCAGGTCAATTATACTGTCCAACTTAAACAGAATTTAAGTGCGAATCCTTTTGCTATCTACAATCGCATGGTGGTGGAGCAGGAAGCGGGCTACAATGCCTACGTAGAGCATGATGATATGGCTGTGATTTCTATGAGTCCAGAGCTCTTTTTCGAGCAAAATGACCGAGAATTAACGACTCGTCCAATGAAGGGAACAACCCAGCGGGGAGTGACTGACCAAGAAGACCTTGCCCAAGCTAGCTGGCTAGAACAGGATCCTAAAAATCGCTCTGAAAATATGATGATTGTGGATCTCTTGCGCAACGATATGAACCGTATTTCTGAAGTAGGTAGTGAGCATGTGGAGCGTCTGTGCCAAGTAGAGCAGTATTCGACCGTTTGGCAGATGACTTCGACCATTAAGAGTCAGTTACGATCGGATGTGGATTTGGTTACCATTTTTCGCTCTCTCTTTCCTTGTGGATCCATCACGGGAGCTCCCAAGATAGCGACCATGAAAATTATCAAGAACTTGGAGCCTCAACCGCGTGGAGTCTACTGCGGAACGATTGGTCTCTTACTTCCAAATGGGCGCCGGATTTTTAACGTCGCCATTCGGACTATTCAACTGCATCAAGAAAAAGCCATCTATGGAGTTGGCGGAGGCATTACTTGGGACAGCACTTGGGAATCTGAATACCGAGAGGTTCATCAAAAGGCGACTATTCTCTATCGTAAACAAGCACGTTTCCAATTGATTACAACTGGGAAAGTCAGTCAAAAACAACTGCTGTTTGAGGATCAACATCTGGAAAGACTGATAAAGGCGAGTCGTTATTTTTCCTTTCCTTTTGACCCAGAAGACCTGAGACAAAAGATAGAGGAAGAGTGCCAAGTTTGTGATTCCCACCAAGACTACCGTTTGCGAATTAGTCTCAGCAAATCTGGAGAGATAGAACTCAGTCGCCAAATCTTAACATCCCTTAGTCCAAGCTTCTGCAAAGCAAAACTTTGCCTTCAGGAAGCTGATTTGAATCAATCATTTACCTACTTTAAAACCACTCACAGACCACATTTAAGTCTAGGGGAACAGGAAATCATTTACCATAATGTAGCAGGAGAATTGCTTGAAACCTCTATTGGAAATCTGGTCTTAAAAATTAATGGTAAACTCTACACACCGCCTATCAGACTTGGAATTTTGCCAGGAATTTACCGTCAGCATTTGCTAGAAACAGGACAGGTAGAGGAAAAAGTCTTGACTGTGCCAGACTTGGACCAAGCGGAAACTATCTATGGCTGTAACGCAGTCAGAGGATTGTATGAGTTGGAAGTGATATAATTATGGATTTTTCAATTAAGTTTTAGATTTATTTCTGAATATTTAATATTTGATTTGAAAGCAAAATTAAATATATGGTATACTATAAGTATAAATCAATAAAAATAATGGAGATTTTTATGAAAAAATCAAAAAAAATTTTAGTAACCAGCTTAGCAACTGCAACACTGGGACTTATTGCATTATCAGATACAACTGGAGACTTTCCTTTTTCGGCTCAGCATGTTTCTGCTCAAGAAAAGGATGCATCTAAAAATGGTAAGGTTGTAAAAGAGAATACAACTTCGGCGTCAAATCAAGCTGAGAAATCAAAAACACCAGCGCAAAATCCTGCTGAGAAACCAAAAACACCAGCACCGAAACCAGAACCAAAACCAGCACCGAAACCAGAACCAAAATCAGCGCCGAAACCCGCTGAGAAACCGAAAACACCAGCTCAAAAACCTGCTGAGAAACCTAAAAATACAAGTCCTAAAGAGGATAAGTCCAAATCTACAGCTCAGTCTGGTTGGGTAGGCTCATCGTACTATGAAAATGGTACTAAAGTTACTAATAAGTGGATTTTTGATAAAAAAGCTAATTCTTATTTCTATCTAAATGCTTCGGGAAACTATGTCCAAAATGCTTGGGTAGGCAATTACTATCTTAAATCAGATGGTAAAATGGCTAAGAGTGAATGGATTTATGATAAAAACTATGGATCCTATTATTATCTAACAGCAGAAGGTAGCTACGCTCGAAATGCATGGGTAGGTAATTACTATCTTAAATCAGACGGGAAAAGAGCTAAAAATGAATGGATTTATGACAATAACTATGGGTCATATTATTATTTAACAGGAGAAGGCAGCTACGCTCGCAACACATGGGTAGGCAATTACTATCTTAAATCAGATGGTAAGATGGCTAAAGCTGAGTGGATTTATGACAAAAACTATGGATCCTATTATTATCTAACAGCAGAAGGAAGCTACGCTCGCAACAAATGGGTAGGTAATTACTATCTAAAATCAGATGGTAAGATGGCCAAAAATGAATGGGTAGATGGTGGTCGTTATTATGTAGGATACGATGGTGTGTGGCAACCAAAACCAGCGCCAAAGCCGGCACCAAAACCAGCTGAGAAACCAAAAACACCAGCACAAAAACCTGCTGAGAAACCGAAAACACCAGCACAAAAACCTGCTGAGAAACCAAAAACACCAGCACCAAAACCTGCTGATAAACCGAAAACACCAGCACAAAAACCTGCTGATAAACCGAAAACACCAGCACAAAAACCTGCTGATAAACCGAAAACACCAGCACAAAAACCGACTGAAAAAGCTAAAGAAACAACTTCTAAACAGGATAAATCACAATCTAAAGTTCAGTCTGGCTGGGTAGGAAATTACTACCTCAAATCAGATGGAAAGAGAGCTAAAAATGAATGGGTAGATGGTGGTCGTTATTATGTTGATTCTGATGGAAAAAAGGTTAAAAGTGACTGGATTTATGATAAAAACTATGGTTCCTATTATTATCTAACAGCAGAAGGCAGCTACGCTCGCAACAAATGGATAGGTAAATATTATCTCAAATCAGATGGTAAGATGGCCAAGAATGAATGGGTAGATGGTGGCCGTTATTATGTTGAATCAGACGGTAAAATGGCTAGGGACAAATGGGTAGATGGTGGCCGTTACTATGTAGGAAACGATGGTGTGCGGCAACCAAAACCAGCAGCCGGGAATCCATACTCAGCAGCTTTAAAGACAGCACAAGATTATAATAGGATTCATTTGTCAAAAAAAAGAATTTATGAGATGTTAATTTATGAAGGTTTTAATAGTGACACTGCACAATATGCTATCAATCATTTGCAAGCAGACTATAAGGCGAATGCCTTAGCTCAAGCAAGAGAATACCAAAAATATAACAATCTCTCAAAGACAGAAATTTATGAGAGGCTAACTTCTCCTTATTTTAGAAAATTTACCAAAGAAGAAGCCAACTATGCCATTCAAAAACTTAATATACCATCAGAAGGCAGCTATCCTCGCAATAAATGGGTAGGATACTATTATTATAAATCAGATGGAAAGTTGGCCAAGAATGAATGGGTAGATGGTGGCCGTTATTATGTTGATTCTGAAGGCAAAATGGTAAGGGGCAAATGGGTAGATGGTGGTCGTTACTATGTAGGAAACGATGGTGTGCGGCAACCAAAACCAGCAGCCGGGAATCCATACTCAGCAGCTTTAAAGACAGCACAAGATTATAATAGGATTCATTTGTCAAAAAAAAGAATTTATGAGATGTTAATTTATGAAGGTTTTAATAGTGACACTGCACAATATGCTATCAATCATTTGCAAGCAGACTATAAGGCGAATGCCTTAGCTCAAGCAAGAGAATACCGAAAATATAACAATCTCTCAAAGACAGAAATTTATGAGAGGCTAACTTCTCCTTATTTTAGAAAATTTACTAAAGAAGAAGCCAACTATGCCATTCAACATTTAGGTGACTAATTTTTACAAATAGTGAAGCAAATGAGATGTTTTAATTTTGGCTTGTAGCCTGCAAACCTTTGCACAAATCTAACGATTTTGTTATACTATATCTGTAAGCATTTTCAATTAAAAAGGAGAAGACGATGAGTCAAAAGATTATTGGGATTGACCTTGGTGGTACATCTGTTAAGTTCGCAATTTTAACTCAAGAGGGAGAAATCCAAGAAAAATGGTCTATCAAGACCAACATTTTGGATGAAGGAAGCCATATTGTAGACGATATGATTGAGTCTATTCAGCATCGCTTGGACTTGCTTGGATTGTCTGCTACGGATTTCCGAGGCATTGGCATGGGTTCACCTGGTGTGGTTGACCGTGAAAAAGGGACTGTTATCGGTGCCTACAACCTCAACTGGAAAACCCTTCAACCAATCAAAGAAAAGATTGAAAAAGCCTTGGGGATCCCATTCTTCATCGATAATGATGCCAATGTAGCTGCTCTTGGTGAGCGCTGGATGGGTGCTGGTGACAACCAACCAGACGTTGTCTTTATGACACTTGGTACCGGTGTTGGTGGTGGTATCGTCGCTGAAGGAAAACTGCTTCACGGTGTTGCTGGTGCGGCAGGAGAGCTTGGTCACATCACTGTTGACTTTGACCAACCAATCGCATGTACCTGTGGTAAAAAAGGCTGTCTTGAGACAGTTGCTTCTGCAACAGGGATTGTCAACTTGACACGTCGTTATGCTGATGAATACGAAGGCGATGCGGCCTTGAAACGCTTGATCGACGATGGAGAAGAAGTAACTGCTAAAACTGTCTTTGACCTTGCAAAAGAAGGGGACGACCTTGCTTTGATCGTTTACCGTAACTTCTCACGTTACTTGGGAATCGCTTGTGCCAATATCGGTTCCATCCTCAATCCTTCAACAATCGTTATCGGTGGTGGGGTGTCCGCTGCGGGAGAATTCCTTCTCCAAGGCGTTCAAAAGGTTTATGACGAAAATACCTTCCCACAAGTACGCACAACAACTAAATTAGCTCTTGCAACTCTAGGAAATGACGCTGGAGTTATTGGAGCAGCGTCGCTTGTATTGCAATAAGATAAAAAAGGGGGAAAAACACTACTTTAAAGCTAGTGATTTTCCTCCTTTCTTTTTTTATGCTATACTAGTTAGGACTATAAATGAGGTGATAGTAAATGACAAAAGCAGATACGATTTTTAAAGAGAATATTGAACGAATTCTTAAAGAAGGTGTCTTTTCTGAGCAGGCACGTCCTAAGTATAAGGATGGGACAGTTGCCAATTCTAAGTACGTAACGGGTGCCTTTGCGGAGTATGATTTGGCCAAGGGGGAATTCCCCATCACGACCTTGCGACCCATTGCAATCAAATCCGCCATCAAAGAAGTCCTTTGGATTTACCAAGATCAGTCTAATAGCCTAGAAGTGCTCAATAACAAGTACAATGTTCACTACTGGAATGACTGGGAAGTGGGGGATACAGGAACCATCGGTGAGCGCTATGGGGCAGTCGTTAAGAAACACGACATCATTAATAAGATACTCAAGCAGTTGGAAGCCAATCCTTGGAATCGTCGCAATATCATCTCACTCTGGGACTACCAAGCATTTGAGGAGACAGACGGCCTCCTTCCATGCGCCTTTCAGACCATGTTTGATGTCCGTCGAGTAGATGGGGAAATCTATCTGGATGCGACCTTGACCCAGCGTTCGAATGATATGTTGGTGGCCCACCACATCAATGCTATGCAGTATGTGGCTCTTCAGATGATGATTGCCAAGCATTTCGGCTGGAAGGTTGGGAAGTTTTTCTATTTTATCAACAACCTTCATATCTATGATAATCAGTTTGAACAAGCAGAGGAATTGCTCCGTCGTGAGCCGTCAAACTGCCAACCACGCTTGGTTTTAAATGTTCCTGATGGGACTAATTTCTTTGATATCAAAGCGGAAGACTTTGAGTTGGTTGACTATGATCCAGTCAAGCCACAACTGAAGTTTGATTTGGCTATTTAAGAAAATAAAAAGAAGTTGAGATTTCTCAACTTCTTTTGTTGCTTAATGTGATACGCGGCGGCGAGCTGCTTTTTTGCGGTTTTCTTCGATGAAAGCTGCTTTTTGCTCTTCTGGCTCAATTACTTTCTTTTTAATTGCGTATACTGCACCTGCAACGGCAGCGACAGTTCCTGCGACACCTGTTACAAGACCTTTAGCGAATCCTTTAGCCATGAGTCTTCCTCCTTTATCTTCCCGATCAGCCAGGCTCCCCAAGTGGTAGCATTTTTCTGACTGACCTTTTTGTGATATAATAATAGTAACGAAAAAATGGAAATTTTTCAAGGAAAAAAGATGAAAACAAAAATAATTGTGATTGTTGGACCGACCGCTGTTGGGAAGACAGCCCTTGCTATTGAAGTGGCCAAGCGCTTTGGTGGAGAGGTGGTCAGCGGTGACAGTCAGCAAGTATACAGAAGGTTAGATATTGGGACGGCCAAAGCTAGTCCAGAGGAGCAAGCTGCTGTTCCTCATCATTTGATTGATGTCAGAGAGGTGACCGAGTCTTACTCGGCTTTTGATTTTGTTTCAGAAGCTAAGAAGGCTATAGAAGACATTCAAAGTCGAGGCAAGCTTGCTATTATAGCGGGAGGTACCGGACTTTATATCCAGAGTTTGCTGGAAGGCTACCATCTAGGTGGGGAGACACCTCATGAGGAGATTTTAGCCTATCGAGCTAGTTTAGAGTCTTATTCAGATGAAGAATTAGCCAATCTTGTGGAGCAGGCAGGCCTTGAAATTCCCCAGTTTAACCGTCGTCGTGCCATGCGCGCCTTGGAAATTGTCCATTTTGGTCAGGATTTGGAAAATCAGGAAAGTCCTTATGAACCTTTGATTATCTGCTTGGATGATGAACGCAGTCAGCTTTATGAACGTATCAATCGCCGAGTAGATCTTATGTTTGAGGCTGGGCTTTTGGATGAGGCCAAGTGGCTTTTTGACCACTATCCAGATGTTCAAGCTGCCAAAGGAATTGGCTACAAGGAACTCTTTCCATATTTCCGTGGGGAACAGACTCTCAAGGAAGCCAGCGAGAGTCTCAAACAGGCTACCCGTCGTTTTGCCAAGCGTCAGTTGACCTGGTTCCGTAATCGCATGCAGGTGACCTTTTATCAGATAGGAGAGTCTGACGTGAAAGAGCGTATTCTAAGCCAGATTGAGGAGTTTTTAAATGATTGAAACGGAGAAAAAAGAGGAACGGGTCCTGCTCATCGGTGTGGAACTGCAGGGTATGGAAAATTTCGACCTCTCCATGGAAGAGTTGGCTAGTATGGCTGCGACTGCTGGAGCAGTCGTAGTAGATAGTTATAGACAAAAACGTGAAAAATATGATTCCAAGACTTTTGTTGGCTCTGGTAAGTTGGAAGAAATTGCACTGATGGTTGATGCGGAAGAAATTAGCACTGTCATCGTCAATAATCGCTTGACTCCACGGCAAAATGTCAATTTGGAGGAAGTTCTCGGTGTTAAGGTGATTGACCGTATGCAGTTGATTTTGGATATCTTTGCCATGCGGGCTCGAAGCCATGAAGGTAAACTCCAAGTGCATTTGGCTCAGCTCAAATATCTCTTGCCTCGCTTGGTTGGTCAAGGGATTATGCTCAGCCGTCAGGCAGGGGGAATTGGTTCCCGTGGACCTGGTGAAAGCCAACTGGAGCTGAATCGTCGTAGTGTTCGCAACCAAATCACAGACATCGAGCGTCAGCTCAAGATCGTTGAGAAAAACCGAGCTACGGTCAGAGAAAAACGTTTGGAGTCGAGTACCTTTAAGATTGGTTTGATTGGTTACACCAATGCTGGGAAGTCAACTATCATGAACAGCTTAACCAGTAAGACCCAGTACGAAGCAGATGAGCTATTTGCAACTCTGGATGCGACGACAAAAAGCATCCATCTGGGGGGAAATCTCCAAGTAACTTTGACAGATACCGTGGGCTTTATTCAAGATTTGCCGACAGAATTGGTGTCCAGTTTCAAGTCGACCTTGGAAGAAAGCAAGCATGTAGACCTTCTAGTTCATGTCATTGATGCTAGCAATCCTTATCATGAGGAGCATGAAAAAACGGTTCTGTCTATCATGAAAGATTTGGACATGGAGGACATTCCTCGCTTGACCCTTTATAATAAAGCGGATTTGGTGGAGGATTTCACGCCTACTCAAACACCGTATGCCCTCATTTCTGCCAAGTCTGAGGATAGTCGTGAGCAGCTGCAAGCATTGTTTTTGGAGAAGATTAAGGAAATTTTTGAAGCATTTACTCTACGGGTGCCCTTTTCGAAGTCTTACAAGATTCATGATTTAGAAAGTGTAGCGATTCTGGAAGATCGCGATTATCAGGAGGACGGTGAAGTGATCACAGGCTATATTTCCGAAAAAAATAAATGGAGGTTAGAGGAATTTTATGACTGATATTAAAACTTTAGCTCTAAAGTATGGAGGTTATACAAGTCTGGATAAGGTCTATCTAGATCAACTTCTAGCTGGCAAAACAGAGCAAGAGCAGTTGGCTCTCATCACACCTCCTCCGAGTGTAGTCAATGCCTACTTTGCTGAACTCTACCAGAAAAAGAGTCCTGAAGCTGCGACGGATTATTTTTCAGAAGTCAGTCAGGAACTGAACCTCTACAATACTGAGCCAAGTTTCACCTTTGAAAACAAGCCCTTTATTCGTCTGAATCTGTCTGGTAAATCCTTTGGATTTTGCTATGAGGAAGAAGGTCTTGGACGGATTTTCTCAGAAACTGAGGAAGCAATCACAGCTGACTTGCTCTTTGAGATTGCACAAATTTTCCCCCATCAACTCGTCTTTGAAGAGTCTGGAAAGATTTACATGAAGGATGTCGGAGAAGAGGAAGTTGTTAGTGTGGAGAGTCTCACAGCTTTGACTGATTTGGAAAGCTTGGCTGATGGTCGAAAACGTCTCAAAGGCTATAGCCAAGAGGATTTACTGCAAGAAGCTAGAGTTTTTTCTGGCAAGCGCTATTTCCGCTCGGAAAATCGCACAGCCATGTTATATATTGATTAATTAGAAAGTATCGAATGGATATTCAATTTTTAGGAACGGGGGCTGGTCAGCCCTCTAAAGCCCGCAACGTTTCAAGTCTTGCCCTCAAACTCTTGGACGAGATTAACGAAGTCTGGCTCTTTGACTGTGGCGAAGGAACGCAAAATCGCATTCTGGAAACCACGATTCGACCCCGTAAGGTCAGCAAAATCTTTATCACTCACTTGCATGGAGACCATATCTTTGGCTTGCCAGGATTTCTTTCTAGCCGTGCTTTTCAGGCCAATGAAGAGCAAACAGATTTGGAAATTTATGGCCCCCAAGGGATCAAGTCATTTGTCTTAACCAGTCTTCGTGTGTCAGGTTCTCGTCTGCCTTATCGTATTCATTTTCATGAGTTTGACCAAGATTCTCTAGGGAAGATCCTTGAGACAGATAAATTCACTGTGTATGCAGAGGAGTTGGACCACACTATTTTCTGCGTTGGTTATCGTGTCATGCAAAAGGACTTAGAAGGTACCTTGGATGCTGAAAAACTCAAGGCTGCTGGTGTTCCGTTCGGCCCGCTTTTTGGAAAAATCAAAAACGGTCAGGATGTTGTTCTCGAAGATGGGACGGAAATCAAGGCTGCTGACTATATCTCAGCTCCCCGTCCTGGTAAGATTATCACCATACTTGGTGACACCCGCAAAACCAATGCCAGTGTGCGTCTAGCTGTCAATGCAGATGTCCTGGTTCATGAGTCGACTTATGGTAAGGGAGATGAAAAAATTGCTCGCAATCACGGTCACTCAACCAATATGCAGGCAGCACAAGTAGCAGCAGAAGCCGGTGCTAAGCGCCTCTTGCTCAATCATATCAGTGCTCGTTTCCTCTCAAAGGATATTAGTCAGCTTAAGAAAGATGCTGCTAGTGTCTTTGAAAATGTCCATGTTGTTAAAGACTTGGAAGAAGTTGAGTTATAATGTTATAGTTCGTTGAGAGGGAAATAAGATGACAGTTGAAAATCGTTTATTGGATAAAGCGGATTGGTATTTTGAGAATGCATTATCCAACTACTTGCACAGCTATTCATTACAAAAAGAAGAGCTAACTCAAAAAGATTATCGGGAGATTTATCGTTGGGCTGCGAATCATATCGGTTTTTTCGTTACTTGGCTCATCCAGCATGATGCCAAAGAACTGATGTCTCCTGATGAAGAAACGGTATTCCAAAGTGTAAAAAATGAGCAAACTTTGGGTGTTGATTATCTTTTAGACTGGTGCGATGGTAAACTGGGAACAATGGATATTACAAAGAATTTTCAGGCTTTTGTAAATGACTATTATGAACATCAGTATATGGATGATTATTCCGAATTTGTAGTCAATGACTTATATGACTTGCCTTTAGAATTTTTAGGTAGCTGGGAGGATTATCATCTGTTTGCTCCTGTCATTGACCAAGTTTATGCTCACTATTTAGCTGGAAAAAGATTTCATTAAATCGACCAACACTTTGAAAGGAATAGAGATGCGCACCATCATTATCACTGGGGCAAGCGGTGGCTTAGCCCAAGAAATGGTTAACCTCCTGCCAGATGACCAACTGATTCTACTTGGTAGAAATAAGGAAAAATTAGCCCAACTATATGGAAATCATCCTAATGTGGAATTGATTGAAATCGATATTACTGATGACTCAGCCCTAGAAGCTCTGGTAGCTGATCTCCATCTCCGTTATGGCAAGATTGATGTCTTGATTAACAATGCTGGCTATGGAATTTTTGAAGAATTCGACCGGATCTCTGATCAAAACATTCACCAGATGTTCGAGGTCAATACCTTTGCTCTGATGAATCTGTCTCGTCGTCTTGGAGCTCGCATGAAAGAAAACCGAAAAGGCCATATCATCAATATCGTCAGCATGGCAGGTTTGATAGCTACAGGGAAATCCAGTCTCTACTCAGCGACCAAGTTTGCGGCTATTGGTTTTTCCAACGCTCTACGCCTTGAACTCATGCCCTATGGTATCTATGTGACTACGGTCAATCCAGGACCAATCCGAACTGGATTTTTTGACCAGGCAGACCCAGATGGCAGCTATCTCAAGTCTGTTGAGCGATTTCTCTTAGAACCAGATGCGGTTGCTAAAAAGATTGTCAAAACCATAGGGAAAAATAAACGAGAACTCAATCTTCCTTTTTTGCTCAATTTAGCCCACATATTTTATACTCTCTTTCCCAAGCTAGCTGATAAGTTGGCAGGGGAGACTTTTAATTATAAGTAAAAGGAGTTCCTTACAAAAGGAACTTTTTTATAATATTGAACTGAGTGTCAAAAATTTGTTTGTTTTTGTTCTAAATCTACATTCACTTTTTTCGAATCTTCTACAAATTTTAGAAAAAACAATCAAAAATATGATTTTTTGTGTTTAGGGTATTGAAATTTCCTATATTATTTTATAAAATAAGGGTAAAAGGCTATGAAAAAGTAATACGCTTACAAAGAAATGGAAGCGGTTACTAAAGGAGGATTTTATGGAAAAAGGCCATTGGAATCGTAAAAGAGTCTACAGTATTCGTAAGTTTGCTGTAGGAGCTTGCTCTGTCATGATTGGAACCTGCGCTGTTCTATTTGAAGGAAGTGTCGTTGGAGAATCACCAGTTTTTGCGGATGAAACACCTATTGCGCATACTGTAAAACAAGCAAAAGAGGAAAGTCCAGCAGTGGAGGAAAAAGAACATCAAGCTGTAGCAGAGCACAAGGATGCTGCAAGTGTGGATCAAAGCCAAGCTGCACCAATTGAATCAAGCAAACCAGAGGTGAAAGAAGATGAACCTGTAGCTCCAAAAGAGGAGAAAGCATCTCTAAAGCCTGAAGAAACAGCTCCAAAGGTAGAATCTCAAGCTTCAAGTCAAGAAAAGCCTGTCAAGGAAGAGTTGAAAGCTGCGACAAATGAAGAAGTGAATCAAATGATTGAAGATAGAAAAGTGAATTTTAATCAAAATTGGCACTTTAAACTCAATGCGAATCCTAAAGAAGCTGTGAAATCAGATGCAGACGTATCAACATGGCAAAAATTGGATCTCCCACACGACTGGAGTATCTTTAACGATTTTGACCATCAGTCACCTGCCCAAAACGAGGGTGGACAGCTCAATGGTGGTGAAGCTTGGTATCGCAAGACCTTTAAACTTGATGAAAAAGATCTCAAGAAAAATGTTCGTGTAACATTTGATGGTGTTTACATGGATTCTCAAGTCTATGTCAATGGCCAGTTAGTGGGACATTATCCAAATGGTTATAACCAGTTCTCATACGATATCACAAAGTATCTTCACAAAGATGGTCGTGAGAATGTGATTGCTGTCCATGCAGTCAACAAACAACCAAGTAGCCGTTGGTACTCAGGTAGTGGTATCTACCGTGATGTGACCTTGCAAGTGACAGATAAGGTTCATGTTGAGAAAAATGGGACAACCATCTTGACACCAAAACTTGAAGAACAGCAACACGGCAAGGTTGAAACTCATGTGGCCAGCAAAATCGTCAATACAGATGATAAAGACCATGAATTGGTGGCAGAGTATCAAATCGTTGAACGTGGTGGTCAGGCTGTGACAGGTTTGGTTCGTACAGCGAGTCGTACCTTGAAAGCACATGAATCAACAAGTCTTGATGCTATTTTAGAAGTGGAACAACCAAAACTCTGGACAGTTTTAAATGACAAACCAGCCTTGTACGAATTGATTACGCGTGTTTACCGTGACGGTCAATTGGTGGATGCTAAGAAAGATTTGTTTGGTTACCGTTACTATCATTGGACTCCAAATGAAGGCTTCTCTTTGAATGGTGAACGCATTAAATTCCATGGTGTTTCCTTGCACCATGACCACGGAGCGCTTGGAGCAGAAGAAAACTATAAGGCAGAATACCGTCGTCTCAAACAAATGAAGGAGATGGGCGTTAACGCCATCCGTACAACTCATAACCCTGCAAGTCCACAGACCTTGCAAATCGCAGCAGAACTTGGTTTGCTGGTGCAGGAAGAGGCTTTTGATACGTGGTATGGTGGTAAGAAACCTTATGACTACGGACGTTTCTTTGAAAAAGATGCCACTCACCCAGAAGCTAGAAAAGGTGAAAAATGGTCTGACTATGATCTCCGTACCATGGTCGAAAGAGATAAAAATAACCCAGCTGTCTTCATGTGGTCTATCGGAAACGAAATCGGTGAAGCTAATGGCAATGCTCACTCTCTTGCAACGGTTAAACGCTTAGTAAAAGTGATTAAAGATGTTGATACTACACGTTATGTTACCATGGGAGCAGATAAGTTCCGCTTCGGTGATGGTAGCGGTGATCATGAGAAAATTGCTAATGAACTCGATGCAGTTGGTTTCAACTACTCAGAAGACAACTACAAGAAACTTCGTGCGAAACATCCAAACTGGTTGATTTACGGTTCAGAAACATCTTCAGCAACCCGTACACGCGGTAGCTATTATCGTCCTGAACAAGAATTGGTACATAGCAACCAAGCTTATCGTAACTATGAACAGTCAGATTATGGAAATGATCGTGTTGGTTGGGGTAAAACGGCAACCGCTTCATGGACTTTTGACCGTGACAATGCTGGCTATGCTGGACAGTTTATCTGGACAGGTACGGACTATATTGGTGAGCCTACACCATGGCACAACCAAAACAATACACCAGTTAAGAGTTCTTACTTTGGTATCGTAGATACAGCAGGTATTCCAAAACATGACTTCTATCTCTACCAAAGCCAATGGGTTTCTGCCAAGAAGAAACCGATGGTACACCTTCTTCCTCACTGGAACTGGGAAAATAGAGAATTGGCATCGAAAGTTGAAGATTCAGACGGAAAAATCCCAGTTCGTGCTTACTCAAACGCTGCAAGCGTTGAATTGTTCTTGAACGGTCAATCTCTCGGTGTTAAAAAGTTCAACAAAAAACAAACTAGCGATGGACGAACTTACCAAGAAGGTGCCAATGCCAAGGAACTCTACCTTGAGTGGAAGGTTGCTTACCAACCAGGTACTTTAGAAGCAGTAGCTCGTGATGAAGCTGGAAAAGAAATTGCACGTGACAAGATCACGACTGCAGGTCAACCAGCAGGTGTTCGTCTCATCAAGGAAGAACACGCAATCGCTGCAGATGGAAAAGACTTGACTTACATCTACTATGAAATCGTAGACAGTGAAGGAAATGTGGTACCAAC
Source organism: Streptococcus oralis (assembly GCF_006175905.1). Taxonomy (GTDB): domain Bacteria; phylum Bacillota; class Bacilli; order Lactobacillales; family Streptococcaceae; genus Streptococcus; species Streptococcus oralis_BG. Next base: position 314,949 of record NZ_SSNB01000003.1, on the reverse strand, counting down.
TGCTAATAATCTGGTTCGCTTCCAATTACATGGCCAAGGTCAACTTGTCGGTGTAGATAATGGGGAACAAGCCAGCCGTGAACGCTACAAGGCGCAACCAGACGGTTCTTGGATCCGTAGAGCCTTTAACGGTAAAGGGGTTGCCATTGTTAAATCAACTGAGCAAGCAGGTAAATTCACTCTAACAGCCCATTCAGATCTCTTGAAATCTGGTCAAGTAACGGTCTTTACTGGTAAAAAAGAAGACCAAGAAAAGACCGTTCTCGGAACAGAAGTACCAAAAGTACGTACTGTTATTGAGAAAGAGCCAAAAATGCCGAAGACCGTCGCTTTTGTCTATAGTGATGGCAGTCGTGAAAAACGTCCAGTAACTTGGTCTTCAGTTGATGTGAGCCAAGCAGGAGTTGTGACTGTTAAAGGTATGGCAGACGGACGCGAAGTTGAGGCCCGTGTCGAAATTCTAGCAATCGCAAATGAGCTTCCAACTGTTAAGCGTGTTGCTCCAGGAACAGACTTGAGCGCTGTTGACAAATACGTTTCTATTGCTGTTACGGATGGAAGCGTACAAGAATACGAAGTTGATAAGTGGGAGATTTCGGAAGCAGATAAAGCTAAACTGTCAGTTGCAGGATCACGTATTCAAATGACTGGTCAACTGGGTGGTGAGACTATTCACGCTACCCTTGTGGTAGAAGAAGGTAATCCTGCGGCTCCTGCAGTACCAACTGTAACTGTTGGTGGCGAATCTGTCACTGGTCTTACTACTCAAAATCCAATGCAATATCGAACTCTTGCTTACGGTGCATCCTTGCCAGAAGTTGTAGCAAGTGCTGAAAATGCGGATGTTACTGTAGTCCAAGCAAGTGCAGCAAACGGCATGCGTGCAAGCATCTATGTTCAACCAAAAGATGGTGGACCTCTTCAAACCTATGCAATTCAATTCCTTGAAGAAGCACCGAAAATTGACCACTTGAGCTTACAAGTAGAGCAAGCTGACGGTCTTAAAGAAGACCAAACAGTGAAATTGTCTGTACTCGCTCACTATCAAGACGGAACACAAGCAGTTTTACCAGCTGATAAAGTGACCTTCTCTACAATTGGTGAAGGGGAAGTCGCGGTTCGTAAAGGAATGCTTGAGTTACATAAGCCAGGAACAGTCACTCTCAAAGCAGAATATGAGGGGGCTTCAGGTCAAATCAATCTCACGATTCAGGCCAACACTGAGAAGAAGGTTGCGCAATCTATCCGTCCTGTAAACGTAGTCACAGACTTGCATCAGGAACCAAGTCTTCCAGCAACAGTAACAGTTGAGTACGACAAAGGTTTCCCTAAAGCCCACAAAGTCACTTGGCAAGCCATTCCAAAAGAAAAACTCGACCACTATCAAACCTTTGAAGTTCTAGGTAAAGTTGAAGGTCTGGATCTTGAAGCGCGTGCTAAAGTATCTGTAGAAGGCATCGTTTCAGTTGAAGAAGTCAGTGTGACAACTCCAATTGCAGAAGCGCCGCAATTACCAGAAAGTGTTCGCACCTACGATTCAAATGGTCACGTTTCATCAGCTAAGGTTACATGGGATACGATTCGTCCAGACCAATACGCCAAGGAAGGTGTCTTTACAGTTAATGGTCGCCTAGAAGGTACGCAATTAACAACTAAACTTCATGTTCGCGTATCTGCTCAAACTGAGAAGGGAGCAAATATTTCTGACCAATGGACCGGTTCAGAATTGCCACTTGCCTTTGCTTCAGACTCAAATCCAACTGATCCTGTTTCAAACGTCAACGATAAATTGATTTCCTTTAATGACCGCCCAGCTAACCGTTGGACAAACTGGAACCGTACTAATCCAGAAGCTTCAGTTGGTGTCCTATTCGGAGATTCAGGTATTTTGAGCAAACGCTCTGTTGATAACTTAAGTGTCGGATTCCACGAAGACCACGGAGTTGGTGTACCGAAGTCTTATGTGATTGAATATTATGTCGGTAAGACCGTTCCAACAGCCCCTAAAAACCCTAGCTTTGTAGGTGAGGAAAACCATGCCTTTAATGATCCTGCAAACTGGAAAGAGGTAAGCAATCTCAAAGCACCAGCTCAATTAAAAGCTGGAGAAATGAATCATTTTAGCTTTGATAAAGTTGAGACCTATGCGGTTCGCATTCGTATGGTTCGACTTGATAGCAAGAAAGGAACGTCTATCACAGAAGTACAAATTTTTGCGAAACAAGTCGCAGCAGCCAAACAAGGACAAACAAGAATCCAAGTTGACGGTAAAGACTTAGCAAACTTCAATCCTGATTTGACAGACTACTATCTTGAGTCTGTAGATGGAAAAGTTCCTGCAGTAACAGCAAGTGTTAGCAACAATGGTCTCGCTACCGTCGTTCCAAGCGTTCGTGAAGGTGAGCCAGTTCGTGTTATCGCGAAAGCTGAAAATGGTGACATCCTAGGAGAATACCGTCTACACTTTACAAGCAATAAAGACTTGCTCTCTCGTAAACCAGTTGCCGCGGTCAAACAAGCTCGCTTACTACAAGTAGGGCAACCGCTTGAATTGCCAACTAAGCTTCCTGTTTACTTCACAGGTAAAGACGGTTACGAAACAAAAGATTTGGCAGTTGAATGGGAAGAAGTTCCAGCAGAAAATCTGACAAAAGCAGGTCAATTTACCGTTCGAGGTCGTGTCCTTGGTAGTGATCTTGTTGCTGAGTTCACTGTACGAGTGACAGACAAACTTGGTGAAGCTCTTTCAAATAACCCAGAGTATGATGAAAATAGTAACCGCGCCTTTGCTTCAGCCACTAACGACATTGATAGAAACTCCCATGACCGTGTGGACTATCTCAATGACGGAAATCATTCAGAAAATCGTCGTTGGACAAACTGGTCTCCAACACCATCTTCTAACCCAGAGGTATCAGCGGGTGTGATTTTCCGTGAAAATGGTAAGATTGTAGAACGGACTGTTGCGCAAGCCAAACTTCATTTCTTTGCAGATAGTGGTACGGATGCCCCATCTAAACTCGTTTTGGAACGCTATATTGGCCCAGACTTTGAAGTACCTACCTACTATTCAAACTATCAAGCCTACGACGCAGGCCATCCATTCAACAATCCAGAAAATTGGGAAACTGTGCCTTATCGTGCGGATAAAGACATTGCAGCTGGTGATGAAATCAACGTAACATTTAAAGCTGTCAAAGCCAAAGCCATGAGATGGCGTATGGAGCGTAAAGCTGACAAGAGCGGTGTTGCGATGATTGAGATGACCTTCCTTGCACCAAGTGAATTGCCTCAAGAAAGTACCCAATCGAAGATTCTTGTAGATGGAAAAGAGCTTCCTGATTTCGCTGAAGATCGTCAAGACTACCAAATCACCTATAAAGGTCAACGTCCAAAAGTCTCAGTCGAAGAAAGCAATCAAGTAGCTTCAACAGTTGTAGATAGCGGAGACGATAGCCTTCCAGTACTTGTTCGCTTTGTTTCAGAAAGTGGAAAACAAGTCAAGGAATACCGTATCCACTTGACTAAGGAAAAACCAGTTTCTGAGAAGACTGTTGCTGCTGTACAAGAAGATCTTCCAAAACTCGAATTTGTTGAAAAAAATTTGGCCTATAAGACAGTTGAGAAAAAGGATTCAACCCTGTATCTAGGTGAAACTCGTGTAGAACAAGAAGGAAAAGTTGGTAAGGAACGGATCTTCACAGCGGTTAATCCTAGTGGAAGTAAGGAAGAAAAACTCCGTGAAGTGGTAGAGGCTCCGACAGACCGCATCGTCTTGGTTGGAACTAAACCAGGAACCTCCCTTCCAGAAGATGAAGTGAAGAACCTAGTCCTTAACAGACCAGAACTTGTAATCGAAGAAGAAACAATTGATTTCAAGGTTCAGGAACGTAAGTCTGATAAGTTGTATCTAGGTGAAACTCGTATCCTCCAAGAAGGTCAAAAGGGTATTCGCATTCACTTGATCGAAGTTGAAAATGGCAAGCGGACTGAAAAAGAAAGCTATAATAAAGTCATGGCTCAAGATCGCATTGTAGAAGTCGGAACAAAACCAGGAACCGCCCTTCCAGAAGATGAAGTGAAGAACCTCGTTCTTAATCTTCCAGAGCTTATCTCAGAAGAAGAAGCCATCGATTTCAAGGTTCAGGAACAAAAGAATGACAAGCTTCCAGCGGGTCAAACTCGTGTTCTCCAAGAAGGAAGACAAGGTATCCGTGTTCACTTGATCGAAGTTGAAAATGGTAAGCGAACTGAAAAGGATAGCTATGATAAAGTTATGGCTCAGGATCGCATCGTAGAAGTCGGTACGGCTAGTGAAACAACTAAACCAGTACCTCAAGAATCTACAAAACCACAAGTATCAGAAAAAACAGATACAAAAGAAATTTCTTCAAATGAAGCTAGTCAGGTTCAAAAAGAACAGTTACCAAATACAGGAAGTGCAGAAAGTCAAGCAGCTCTAGCAGCAGGTTTAGCTCTTCTTGGTTTGAGTGCAGGTCTAGTGGCCACTAAAGGTAGAAAAGAAGACTAATCTCATTTAGTAGCCAATAAGTACAGTAAAGAAAGATCAGGGATAACCTCCTGGTCTTTTTTCTATGATTCAGAATAATGAAATATGCTAAATTAAACTATTTACCAGTATGGTGTATGACTATTGCTAAATCTCTTCTGATTTTTACTTATATAAAATAGTTTGGATAATTATTAAGGCGTATCAAACTTATAAATAAATGTAATGTTTTGTGCAATGTTTCTTTCTGTTTGTTTAAAAGAGAAGTTGTTCGTAAGTGTACACTATACTTAAAGAAACTTCAGTCTGATGAAAGAATTAGTTTTTATGGCAGTAATTTTACACTGTGTCAATATTTTCAAAAGGCAATAACCTCATAATATTACAAAAAAAGTTAATTTTGTTTTATAATGAAATTAAAGGAGGTTTCTATATTAAAAACAGAACAAATATGATAAATATTGCACTCACATATAGTTATGAAACATGTTAATATGATGTAACTTATTCAATAACCCTCATGGATTTCAACGAATTCGAAAGGAGATGAGTGTTGAGATTTTATAATCATAGTTTGTCGTTTTAATGTTTTCGGTAATTTAGAAAGGAAGATTATGAAGAACAAGAAATTTTGGTTACCCATCCTAACTTCTCTGGCCTGTTTGCTAGGGATAATCTTTGCTCCAAATTCAGTTCAAGCAAAGGAACTGAAGAATGTTATCAGTAATATTGGAATTTGGGAGGTTGATAATGGTAAGTTTATAAAACCAGATGCGAATGGTGTTTATACACTTTCTCCTGAACATCATAACTACTCAAATTATAAATTCACTGTTGATTACGATTTGAGCGCCTATGATGGTAAATTAGAGGACGGTGATACCTTTACCTTTACTGTTCCGAGCCCTTTAACTGTTAGAAATGAAACTTTTGATTTAAAAGATAAGGAAACAGATCTCGTTATCGGAGAAACTCAAATTGTATCAAACGGGGATAATAATGGTGGTAAGGCAACTATTACATTAAAAAATCTGAAAACCTATCTTGAGAAAAAAGGCGGCTATCAAGTTCAAAATGTTAAAGGAAATTTCTTTGTTGGTTTTAGTTCTAAAAATGAACTAAGCAATGAGACGCTTCGATTTGATAAAACGGAAACTATAAATGAAATTACACACCAGATTAAGGTAAAAAGAGGAGAAGCATCTGATTATTCTGAAGGTATTGGACGTGCGAATTTTAGTAAGTATCATGGTCTGATTTACAAAGAGGATTGGACATCTAGTGCTCTAAATAAGAGTGGACAATATTTACACAGTTGGTATGTCCGAGCCAATCCTAAACAAGCTGCCTATAACAAAATTGAAATTCATGACTGGGTTGATCCAAATGCCTCACCGATGCAGATGATTCCAGAAACATTTAAAGTTACGGCAGGTTGGTACGATAAATCTTATTACTTTAAAGATGAGGTGGTCTTAGAAGCTGGTAAAGATTACCAAGTTAGTTGGAATGAGTCATATACCGATTTTACTTTAACAATTAACAATGCTTCTTCAATTGTTGCTAAGAACGGGAAACCTGCAGCATTTCGAATTAATTATAAAACAAGTGCTCCAGCTGATGGCACGCAAGTCCAAAACAATGCTGAAATGAAGGGTGATGACCAGATCCTAACATATGACGACTATAGTAATAAGACAGTCGTTAAGCAAATCGGAAACTCAGTCGTTGCTTCTGGCGGTACAATTCAGTTAGAAACAGGTTACCGTATCATTCTTTACAAGGTGGACGAGCTGACTCATGACCGTCTAAAAGGAGCAAAATTCAAGATTACTCCTCCAGCAGGAGCTACGGCTAAAGAGGAAATTGTAACGACAAATGATGACGGAATTGCTGAATCATCTATTTACTCAGAGAGTGATATCAAGAAAGGGAACTTTACAGTAACCGAGGTTGAGGCTCCTGAGGGATATGAGTTGAATCCTACTCCATTTGAGATGACTGTTGGACAAGATGGAGCTATCAAAACAGTTACAAATAAACGTAGCAAAGCTAAAGTTAAGATTAAGGCTAATAAAAAACTTACAGGACGTGAGTTGAAGGCTGAAGAGTTTGAATTCACTTTAACAGACCAAGATGGTAAGGTGAAAGAAACTGTGAAGAATGACAAAGACGGAAACATTGCTTTCTCAGAATTGGAATTCGACAAAGCAGGGACTTATACCTTTAAAATTGCTGAAAAAGCTGGTAGCGATACAAGCATCAAGTACGACACTAAAACTGTCACGGCTACAGTTACTGTAGTAGATAAGGGCAAAGGTGCACTTGAAGCAACTGTTTCTTACGATGATGAAAAAGCTTTCGAGAATACTTATACTCCAGCAAAAACTCAAGTTTCTGTTAAGAAAGCATGGAAGGACGAGAACAACCAAGATGGTAAACGTCCAGCGTCTGTCACAGTTAAATTGCTTGCAGATGGTCAAGATACTGGTAAAACACTTGAACTAAATGCCGCAAACGGTTGGGCTGGAAGCTTCACAGACCTTGATGCTGATAAAGGTGGAACACCTATCAAGTATACTGTAGAAGAAGTAACTGTTCCTGGTTACGCTTCTAAGATTTCTGGTGACGCTGCATCAGGATTCACTATCACAAATAGCTATTCTCCAGAAACAGTTGATGTAAAAGCAACCAAGAACTGGGATGACGCGAATAACCAAGACGGCAAACGTCCAACCAAGATTACAATCAATCTTTTAGCAGACGGTCAGCAAGTTGATTCGAAAGAAGTTCAAGCAGCCGCAGATGGAACTTGGACTGTCGAATTCACGAAATTAGCAAAATATAAAGCTGGTAAAGAAATCAAATACACTGTAACGGAAGAAGCCGTAGCAGAATACGAATCTAAGATTACAGACTTTACGATCACAAACAAATATACTCCTAAAGCAATCGACTACAAAGTAACAAAAGTATGGAACGACGCGAACAACCAAGACGGTAAACGTCCTGAGTCCGTAACGGTTCAACTTTATAAATCAGTTGATGGAGCAACTCCAGTAGCCGTTGAAGGTAAGAAATTGACCTTGACAGCTAAGGATAAGACAGATGCTAATACTTGGGTAGCATCCTTCACAAATCTTCCACAATACGAAGCTGGTAAAGAAATCACTTACTCAATCAAGGAAGTGGATGTACCAGCTGGTTATGAATCCTCTGTAACTGGTCAAGTAGTGACTAACACACATAATCCAGATACAGTTATCCTTTCAGGAACTAAGGTTTGGAAAGATAACAACAACCAAGACGGTAAACGTACAACATCTGTGAAAGTTCAAATTCTTAACGGCGAAAAAGTTGTTCAAGAAATTGAAGTTTCAGAAGCTACTGGTTGGAAGTTCGAATCAAAAGCACTTCCTAAGTATGAAAATGGTCAAGAAATCAAGTACACTGTCAAAGAAACTGCTATGACAGAATACAAAGCAACCATCACTACAGACAAGGATGGTAAGTACACCATTACCAACGAACATACCCCAGAGAAAACAGCTGTAAAAGGTCATAAGATCTGGAAAGATGAAGAGAACAAAGATGGCATCCGTCCAGCATCTATCACCGTAAAACTTCTTGCAGATGGTAAGGAAACTGGTCAGACAGCTACAGTGTCAGAAACAAGTGGCTGGACTTATGAGTTTACAGGTCTTGATCGTTATCGAGAAGGTAAGGAGATTGCCTACACTGTTGAAGAAGTGAATGTTCCAGATGGTTATACAGCTTCAGTAGAAGGTTACAACATTACAAATACGCATACTCCTGAAAAACCAACACCTGGTAAACCAAATGAACCAGGTAAGCCTAAAAAAGGTGGGGAATTGCCTAATACAGGAAGCGAGTCTAACCAAGTGGCTCTAGTAGCTGGAATCGCCCTTCTTGGATTGGGAACAGGATTCTTGGCAAGATGCAAAAAAGAAGATTAAGTTTTTTAAACGGTATCTTTCACGAAATTTTGCAACACAGTTTAAAAGTAGAAATAAGTGTCAATGGAAATTGGCACTTGTTTTTTTGTAACTGACCCTGATTCTACTACCGGATACAAGTGGATAGTTGCCACTTACTAAAAAGCTATTGTTTTTGCGATGAATTCCACTATAATAGGTGACAAATAAAAAAGGAGATGTTGCATATGATTGAAACAAGATTACAAGATAAATTAAAGTCAGGTTTAGAGGTAGAAAATTTTCAAAAAGATGGCGATATCTATCTGTCTCTTAATCCAGATTATCTATCTGGAGATAATGCTAAATACATGACCATGTATAACCGTATGGCTCGCTGGTACGATATGAGTGAGAAATGGATAGGACCACTTCTCCACGGCAAGGCAATTGATAAGTTGAGAAGGGATCTGATGGAGGAAATAGAATGGAAAGATAATTTATCTGTTCTTTATGTCTCTATCGGGACTGGTCAAGACCTCCGTTATATTCCTGAGACAATTGACCTGAAAAGTTTAGACTTTGTAGGGGTGGATATTTCTATCAGTATGCTTAAAAAATGCCAGAAATCTTGCGCTAAAAAGACTAATTTGCAACTTTTCCATGCTTGCGCGGAGGATCTACCCTTTGCGGATAATAGTTTTGACATTGTCTACCATATTGGCGGAATCAATTTTTTCAATGATAAGGCCAAGGCTATGCAGGAAATGCTACGAGTGGCGAAGCCAGGGACTAAGATTTTAATTGCAGATGAGACGGCTGACTATGTGGATCAGCAATATAAGAAAAATCATTTTAGTAAGGATTATTTTAAAGATGCTACTGTTGATTTGAGTGAAATTGAGAATGCTGTTCCAAGCGAAGTTAAGGAAAAGGAAATGAAACTTCTTTGGGATGGCAAATTCTACGCCTTAACATTTAGGAAATAAGAAAAAGTATCTTGGTCGAGCTTAGAAAGTAAGTATGAAGATAAAAATATTCCCTTAGACAGCTGTCTGAGGGAATGTTTTTTATGGGAGCATCATCAATTCGACAATCATAGCAATGTAGATGATTAAGGTAAGGAGAAAACCGGCTCTCCAGAAGAATTTGATGAATTTAGGGTAATAAAAACTTCGTTTTTTGACAAGGAAAAAGACTACAAGGAGGATTGCTAGGAGAGAAAGTGCGACTCCAAGTCGCGGTAGAAAGTTGTGGGTAAAAGCTTTAGCAGTAATCAGATAGTACTCGAATACCAAAAGTGGAAAAGCTAGATCCGCGAAATTAAATCCTATTTTCCTAAGTCCGAAAAGCTTGGTGACAATAAAGCAAACCACCAAGGTTAATATCAATAATAAAATAGATGCTATTTTCATTAAAATCATACCCATATTGTATCATAAAAAAACGCTAAAGGAAATGAGAAACAAGGGAATTTGTTGGAAAGTCAGGCTTTTGAGATTGTAGGTGTTTTTTGTTATAATGAAAGTTATGAAATCTTATAATACCTTGAATGATTATTATCGAAAACTTTTTGGAGAGAAGACTTTCAAAGTTCCTATCGATGCGGGATTTGACTGTCCCAATCGGGATGGAACTGTAGCCTATGGTGGTTGTACTTTTTGTACGGTTTCAGGTTCTGGAGATGCTATCGTGGCACCGGATGCCCCTATCCGTGAGCAATTTTATAAGGAAATTGACTTTATGCACCGCAAGTGGCCAGATGTTCAGAAGTATCTGGTTTATTTTCAAAATTTTACCAACACCCATGAAAAGGTGGAAGTGATTCGAGAACGTTACGAGCAGGCAATCAACGAGCCAGGTGTAGTAGGGATCAATATCGGAACACGGCCAGACTGTTTACCCGATGAAACCATCGAATATTTGGCTGAGTTATCGGAACGCATGCATGTGACGGTAGAATTGGGCTTGCAGACAACCTTTGAAGCAACATCTGAGCTGATTAACCGTGCCCATTCTTATGAATTGTATGTGGAAACAGTAAAACGCTTGAGGAAATATCCCAAGATTGAGATTGTTTCCCATTTGATTAATGGTTTGCCCGGTGAGACTCATGAGATGATGATTGAAAATGTCCGTCGCTGTGTCACGGATAATGATATTCAAGGAATTAAACTGCACTTGCTTCACCTCATGACCAATACGCGCATGCAGCGAGATTACCACGAAGGACGTTTGCAACTGATGAGTCAGGATGAGTATGTCAAGGTCATCTGTGACCAGTTGGAAATCATTCCCAAGCATATCGTCATCCATCGAATTACAGGAGATGCACCTAGAGATATGCTGATTGGCCCTATGTGGAGCCTCAATAAATGGGAAGTGCTAAATGCTATTGAAACTGAGATGCGCCGTCGTGGAAGTGTGCAAGGATGCAAAGTTGAGGTATAGGAGTAACATGAGAAGGTATTTAGAAAAATTTAGTTCACGTAATGTCGACTTGAGTAATGCATTTTTAAAAGAGAAGGAAATAAGTGCAAAAAATAGATTCAAACTAATTAATAATTGCTCTTTTATTATAATGTTTTTATCTTTTTTTCTAACTTTTTTCGACAGATATGACTGTGTGAAAGTTACAGTATTAATTATTGGGTTAATATTTTCATTACTTTTGATATATGATTTTAGAGATATAATGACGGTACTTATAAATGAGGTGAAACCAGATAAATTTAACCCAAAAACTACAAAAAGAATCAATCAATACTTCACTACATACCAAAAAAATTTTAAAAAAATGAAAATGCTAGATAGGGTACGAACCTTAATAGAAAATGGGATATCGGTCTCAATTTCAATGATTCCTATATTTCAATGGGAAATTGTTAGTTTACAGAGTCTACTTTTATTATTTCCATTATTAATTAATTTAATTATTTTTGAAGTACTAACTTGGAAAAGTTATGATAAAAAATCTACTTTCTATTTAAGGATTATTATTTTACTTACTTCGCCTTTTCAAATATCAGTGAATATTCTTTTACTTAGTTACAAAAGTATCTTAGGAAATGGAGTAGCGCAAGTCTGTTGTTTAATTATAATTGTGATGTTTATTTTATTGTATAAAAGATACAATAAAAGATGGGAGAAAGGTAAATGAAAAGACCACTTGAGATGGCACATGATTTTTTGGCTGAGGTTGTGACAAAAGAGGATATTGTAGTGGATGCGACCATGGGCAATGGCCACGATACCCTTTTTTTAGCCAAGCTAGCCAAGCAAGTCTATGCCTTTGATATCCAGGAGCAGGCTTTGGAGAAGACGCAAGAGCGTTTGGATCAGGCTGGAATGAAAAATGCCCAGTTAATCTTGCAAGGTCATGAGACACTAGACCAGTTTGTGACAGAAGCTAAGGCAGGGATTTTTAATCTGGGTTATCTGCCTTCTGCTGACAAATCCGTCATCACTCAACCTCAGACTACTATTAAAGCCTTAGAAAAGCTGTGTCATTTGCTTGTCAAGGGGGGACGGATTGCTATCATGATCTACTATGGTCATGAAGGAGGAGACACTGAGAGGGATGCTGTATTGGAGTTTGTTAGCCAGTTGAACCAACAAGAGTATACAGCTGCTATTTATCGGACTCTCAACCAAGTTAATAATCCACCGTTTTTAGTTATGATTGAAAAATTAGAAAGGTATAGACATGGATAAACAATACCTTCGTGAGAAGCTTGAGACAATGCGCCAAAATTTTGTCGAGTCAACGCATCACGAGCGAGCAGTCGGGGTGCTCGACGAAGCACATATGAGCAAGAAAATGCTTAAAATTAAGAAAAAATTAGTGGCTCTTGAAATGGAACGATGCCAGAAAAAAATTGAGCACAAAGACTGTTCTAAGATTGATCAGAAAATCCAAGAGCAAAAGGAGATTTTTGAATCTTGTTGTAAAAAAGATTAAGGAGGAATTGTGTGGAATTACTCATTTACTTGATTCTATTTTTATTTGTCTTAATCATTTCAACTACGACCAATAAACTTCTCCCTTTTTTGCCCCTTCCTCTTGTGCAAATCCTTTTGGGGATTGGGATTGGCTTATTTGTTCCCGATGCGGACTTTCATCTCAATACAGAGCTGTTTCTGGCCATGGTTATTGGTCCCTTACTTTTCCGGGAGGCAGAAGAAGCGGATATTACGTCCATTTTGAAACATTGGCGGATTGTCGTCTTTCTGATTTTTCCTGTGATTTTTATCTCAACCTTAAGCTTGGGGGGCATGGCTCACTTCCTTTGGATGACTCTTCCTTTGGCTGCCTGTTTAGCAGTTGGAGCGGCACTTGGGCCAACAGATTTGGTTGCCTTCGCATCTCTTTCTGAACGTTTTCGTTTTCCCAAACGGGTTTCTAATATTCTAAAAGGGGAAGGACTCTTAAATGACGCTTCTGGTTTGGTTGCCTTTCAGATGGCTCTTGCTGCTTGGACAACAGGAACGTTTTCTTTCAGCCAAGCTGGAACTTCCCTAGCACTTTCTATACTTGGTGGTTTTGTAGTCGGTTTTGTGACGGCTATGATCAATCGTTTCCTGCATACATTTTTACTGAGTGTGCGAGCGATAGATATAGCCAGTGAACTATTGCTAGAGCTAAGTTTGCCACTCATGACTTTTTTTATTGCAGAGGAGTTTCATGTTTCAGGGATTATCGCAGTAGTGGTTGCAGGTATTTTGAAGGCCAGTCGCTTTAAGAAAATTACGCTCCTTGAGGCTCAGGTAGACACCGTGACGGAGACCGTCTGGCACACCGTGACCTTTATGCTAAATGGATCAGTCTTTGTTCTCTTGGGAATGGAATTAGAATTGATTGCAGAGCCAATTTTGTCTAATTCTCTCTACAATCCCCTTCTTTTACTGCTTTCAGTTGTCGTTCTGACCTTCTTGCTTTTTGCGATCCGCTTTGTCATGATTGCTGGTTTTTACTTTGTGAGGACGCGTCGACTTAAGAAAAAAATTCATAAGTACATGAAAGATATGCTTCTTTTGACCTTCTCTGGTGTCAAAGGGACAGTATCTATCGCGACTATTCTCCTCATACCAAGTCATTTGGAGCAGGAGTATCCTCTGTTGCTCTTTCTCGTAGCAGGCGTTACACTATTAAGCTTTCTAACAGGTTTATTGCTCCTCCCTCACTTATCTGAGGAACAAGAGGAAAGCAAGGATCATTTGATGCATATTGCGATTTTGAATGATGTAGCTGCAGAATTAGAAAAAGAACTGGACCATCACAAGAACAAACTTCCTCTTTATGCAGCTATTGATAATTATCATGGTCGGATTGAAAACCTCATCCTTAGTCTGGAAAATAAGAGAGTCCAAGAGGACTGGGAGTCCCTCAAGCTTCTTATCTTGAGTATTGAGAGTGACGGTTTGGAGCAAGCCTACGAAGAAAATAGAATCAGCGAGCGTGGCTATCGAGTTTACCAACGTTACCTAAAAAACATGGAGCAGAGTATCAATCGGAATTTCGCTTCTAGAGTGACTTATTACTTCCTAGTTTCCTTACGGATACTGCGCTTTCTACTCCATGAAATGTTTACCTTTGGAAAAACTTTCCGTAGTTGGATGAATGAAGAATCTCGTAAACTACTAGCAGTTGACTATGATCAGATTTCAGAGTTGTATTTGGAAAATACAGAGTTGATTATCGAGAGTTTGGAAAACCTAAAAGGGGTTTACAAGAGTTCTCTGATTAGTTTTATGCAAGAATCTCGTCTACGCGAGACGGCCATTATCGGAAGTGGTGCCTTTGTTGAGCGGGTTATCAATCGCATCAAGCCAAACAATATCGATGAAATGCTACGAGGCTACTATCTCGAACGTAAGGCAATCTTTGAATACGAAGAAGCTAAACTGATAACAGCCAAGTATGCCAAAAAACTACGCCAAAATGTGAATAATTTAGAAAATTATTCTCTGAAAGAGGCCGCAAATACTTTACCTTATGATATGCTAGATTTAATCAGAAGAACTTAGATGATGAAGAAAATGACGGAGGATGGAACATGAAAAAGTGGTGGAAAGAGCTGATGGACAGGCCTTTATTGAAAGCTTTTTTGCATTATTATCAAGCATCTGATAGCGAGTTGACCAGTGTTGCGGTTGCCTACTATTGGTTGATTTCAATCTTTCCTTTACTAATGATAATGGTCAATATTTTGCCTTATTTTCAGATTCCGGTCTCAAATTTTTTACTTACGATCAAGGAATTCTTGCCTGATACGGTGTATGATGTGGTCGCCAAGATTGTCCGAGAAGTTCTGACTCAACCATCAACTGGTTTGTTGAGTTTTGCCGTTTTATCTGCACTCTGGACCTTTTCGAAATCAATGGATTTCCTCCAAAAAGCCTTTAACAAAGCCTATGGAGTGACCAAGAGTCGAGGAATTATCTCCCATCAGTTGATGAGTTTACTTGTTAGTTTCGGCTTGCAGATCCTTTTTGCCTTGGCCTTGTTTTTGAGTATGTTTGGTCGTATGTTGCTCAACCTCCTCAAAACTTACTGGCAATCAGATAGTCCGCTATTTTCCTACCTGCAAGATTTTACAGGCCCTCTGGTCTATGCCTTGATCTTTGCCATTCTAGTCATGATTTATTACTTCCTTCCAAAAGTAAAAGCACCACGAATCCGCTATGTTTTACCAGGAAGTGTCTTTGTCTTGCTAACTCTTATCTTTTTATTGAATATCTTTTCTGTCTACGTCAATAGTTATGTCAATCATCTGGTTGACGTTCGATTTTTCAGTTCCATTATCGTGGTAGTCATGATGTTCTGGTTTATTCTCATTGCAAAGATTTTGATTATTGGAGCAGTTATCAATGCCAGTGTTCAGAGTTTGAAAGATCCAAAGTTTAGTATGGAATAATTGGAAAAATCCCTATTAGGTTTCCTAATAGGGATTTTCTTAATAGATAAACATAGCATCACCGAAACTAAAGAAGCGATAGTGTTCTTGAATAGCGTGCTGATATGCATCTAAGACTAATTCACGGCCTGCAAAGGCAGAGACCAACATGACGAGAGTTGATTTTGGCAGATGGAAGTTGGTTGAAAAGGCATCCACGACCTTCCATTCGTAACCAGGCTTGATAAAGATATTGGTCCAGCCAGAATCAGCCTGGATTTGCCCATCAAACTTGGAACCGATGGTTTCCAGTGTGCGGATCGAAGTAGTTCCAACAGCAATAACACGGCCTCTACTTTCCTTAACAGAGCGAAGAGTGGCAGCAGCTTCCTCAGAAAGTTGGTAGAATTCTGAGTGCATTTCGTGTTCGTCCAGATTGTCAACAGAGACAGGTCTAAAGGTTCCGAGTCCTACGTGAAGAGTGAGATAGACCAGATGGACACCTTTGGCTTGGATTTCTGATAGCAGTTCTTTGGTGAAGTGCAATCCAGCAGTTGGTGCAGCAGCAGAGCCACTTTCTTTAGCGTAGACCGTTTGATAACGTTCACGGTCATCTAGTTTTTCGTGGATGTAGGGTGGTAGTGGCATTTCTCCCAAACTTTCCAAAACTTCTAGGAAAATTCCTTGGTATTCAAAGCGGACAATGCGGCCCCCGTGGGTCAATTCTTCCGTAACGACAGCGCTGAGACGACCATCTCCAAAACTGACACGAGTGCCAACCTTGAGGCGTTTGGCAGGTTTAGCGAGAACCTCCCACTCATCACCACTAGTATTTTTGAGCAGGAGAAGTTCCACATGGCCTCCTGTCTCTTCCTTTTGACCATAGAGGCGGGCAGGGAGAACGCGAGTGTCGTTCATGACGAGGGCATCACCGGGTTCCAGCATGTCTATAATAGAGTGGAAGTGTTTATCCTGCATTTCTCCCGTCTCACGATTGACGATAAGGAGTTTGGAGGAATCTCGTTTTTCAAGGGGCGTTTGGGCAATCAATTCCTCAGGCAAGTGGAAATCAAAATCAGCTGTATTCATATATCTGTTCATTCTTTCTAAGTTCTAATCCTATCCATTATAACATGTTTCAAGTTTGGACGCTCTTTTTTTGGAAATTAAATCGTTTTCACTTGACAAAAATTGGTCTATACCATATAATGAATATAGAAATATGGAGGATATAAAATGAAAGTTATAAAAGTTGAGAATCAAGTCGAAGGTGGAAAAGTAGCTTTTGAGATTTTGAGAGAAAAATTGGCCAATGGTGCTCAAACATTAGGACTTGCAACAGGAAGTAGCCCGCTTGAATTTTACAAGGAAATCGTTGAGAGTGACCTTGATTTTTCAAATCTAACCAGTGTAAACCTCGATGAGTATGTAGGGCTTGATGGGGACAATCCACAGTCTTACCGTTACTTCATGCAAGAACACTTGTTCAGCCAAAAACCATTTAAAGAAAGCTTCTTGCCACGTGGTGTTAAGGATAATGCTGAAGAAGAAGTTGAACGCTACAATCAAATTTTGGCTGACCATCCTGTTGATTTGCAAATCTTGGGGATTGGTCGCAATGGACATATTGGCTTTAACGAGCCAGGAACTCCATTTGATAGCCAAACGCATCTAGTCGAACTTGACCAGTCTACAATCGAAGCTAATGCTCGCTTCTTTGACAAGATTGAAGACGTTCCAACTCAAGCCATTTCAATGGGAATTAAAAACATCTTGGATGCTAAGTCAATTATTCTCTTTGCTTACGGTGAGTCGAAAGCAGAAGCCATTGCCGGAACAGTGTCTGGCCCAGTGACTGAGAATCTCCCAGCAAGTAGCCTACAAAAACACCCTGATGTGACTATTATCGCTGATGCAGAAGCGCTCAGCTTACTTGAAAAATAAATTCACAACCACTTGCTCTTTGGAGTGAGTGGTTTTTTGATTCTTAATAATTAACAATAATTTTTTATTATATTCTAAGAAAGGTTAATTTAGTTTGTAAAATAATTTATTTGAAAGATAAAACATTAGTATAAATATTCCTAAAAACAAACATAAAGAACGCTTAATATAATAATGATTAAGAACTTTGCTTATAACTTATAAATAGAAAAAAAGTTATTATTCTAGGATAATTTAGTAGCTAAATCATTAAAAATAATGTATAATATATTAAAAAATAATTTTAGGAGATTCTAATGGGAAAAGAATTATTTAATCCACACCTTCGTAAGTTTTCTATTCGGAAACTAAACGTAGGTGTTTGCTCTGTGCTCTTGTCTACATTGGTTCTATTGGGAGTGACGTCTCAGGTTAGCGCTGATGAGACAAGCGCTTCTGGTGTCCAAAATGAGATTTCTCGAACGGATCTTGCTGAACCATCAGCAACTGCTACAGCACCAACAACATCTGAAACAACACAAAATGCAGAAACTACTGTAGCAACCACAGCTACTGAGGCACCTCAGACAGGTGAGTATACTGCTCCTACAAACTCGGCTTCAGAGTCTAATGAGAAACCGAAGGATGAGCAACCAGTAGCTTCTGAAACACCTCAACCTTCAGTTGAGAAGCCGGTCCTTCCTACAGAAGTCAAGCCTGCAGAGAATGCTAATCCAGCTTCAACTGTAGCTAGCTCAGAAGCTGTAAGTACTTCAACAGCTACAGAACAACCAGTAGCGACTAGGGAAGCTACACAACCTACACGTTCTCGTCGAGCACGTCGAGACGCTACACCTACAGGTTTACGAGATGGCGATCCAAATAATACTATTGAAAAACCAACTTTAGCGGATTCTGAAAAGAAGAGACCAGCAGACCTAGTGAAACAGATCAACTGGCTAGATTTTGGTGATTCTCAAGCGTTTAGAAATCTTGATACTGACGGTTCTCTTAAAGTAGGTAGTGTTTATGAGAAGGAAATTTCTCCAGGATATGTCGTTAAATTAACAGTTACGGAACTAAAACCTTTCCACTCAACTGAGATTTATCGTGATCGTGTAGCAGGAACTTCTTATGAAAATAGTTATGATCCTGATGCTAAAAATACCTGGTTTAGATATGTACCTGCAGACTATAATCGCCAAGTTAAAGAGGGCGATTCTGCACGACCAAAAATCATTGGTGCTCCTATGAACCAATGGACATCTCTTCGTGAGCAGGGAATTGATACTAATGGACGTAGAACCCAATTGCAGGTTCCTAAGAATGGTGCAAGTTATGGTGTGAAGTTTAAGGTTGAAGCAACATATCTAAACAAGCCTGTTAAGGCCACAGTGGTTATGGCGGATGGAGAAGAAGCAAACCCAGGTGAATATGCTATCTTTACTACAAATGGGAAAGGATGGGAACATTTAGCTGAATGGAAACGTGTGTCACCACAAGGTAAAGTGATTACAGATACCTACGCACCAATGAATCCTAATCGACTTGGTCAGTATATTGGTGATAACGCAACTACTCCAACAATTGACTGGACTAAATTTACAAATCCTGATCAAAGAACGGGTGGTTTAGGTTCACAAGTCTTTGGTCCTAACACTTCGAAGGATCATACAGTCCCAATTGTGATGACTCGTGAAGCATCAGAGGTAGGTATTTATATCGCATCTTCTGGTCAGCAAGCTGCTATGATTGGTTTCATGGTTGTAGATACTGGGGATGCGCCTGAAAGCTATGGAAATGCAGTTCACACTATTTCTGGTTACAATGCTGCTACGGGAGCACAAAATCCACAACCATATCTTGGTCGGAAGCCTGCGGATATTGATACAACTTCAGGCAACGATTGGACTCACGATGATAGTACAGATCATGCTGATGAAGGGATTGATCAGCTTTTACCATCAGACTTAGTTGGTAAGACTCATGAGTTATTCCAAGCAGATCGTCTTCGTGATGGGGATTATTCGCTTCGTTTCCATGCTTCAGCTAATGGAAATGAAAAAGCCTATGTTCGAGCTTGGATTGATTTTAACAATAACGGGAAATTTGACGAGAACGAAGCCAGTGAGTTTACTGAAGTCACTTCTGAAGGAGACTACACAGTTACTTTCAGAAATCATGCTCCAATGAATGACGACTCAGTCAAGAAGTTAGGGATGCGTGTTCGTATTGCCTTGAATCAAGGTGATATCGAGAAGCCTACCGGTACAGCCTTCAGTGGTGAAGTTGAAGACTTACAAGTCAACCTTACATACCCACCAAAGGGTGAAAAGAAGGAAACCAAGGGCTTACGCGATCAACAACAACAAGCAAGCCTACACTTCACATCTCGTGGTTATTCTAAAGAAGACGAGAATGCTAGAACAACAATTGATACTAATAAGGCACCTGTTGTTTTAGATAATAATGGACGTGAATTAACGGCAGATGCAGAAGGTTGGTATACAACTGCAGAAGGCCGTTACAAAGTGACGCCAAATGGTGATAATGTCGATGTTGTTTTTGTTCCAAATGCTGGATACGTAGGGACTACATCAGGTATTAACATCCGTCGCTTTGATAGCAACGGTGCAAGCACTGAATGGACTGCAAAAAATAATTCAGAGCCTGTTGTCAATCAGCCACTAAATTCTATGGATGCTCGTTATGTTCCTACAGTAGTTGATTACACTGAACATCGTTCAACTGATGCCCAAGGTTTAGCGCAAGTAAAAGACATCTCATTTACAGATGGTAATCCAGCCAACACACCGGTTCAACCATCTGCAAGTAATCCTGCTACTTTCTTGGATGGAAATGGAGATCCTATCTCAGGAACTAGTATTCCTGCAACATCAGGTGGGAAAGAGGTTGGTACCTTCAACTTAGATCCAACTACAGGTCGAGTAACCTTTACCCCAAATAAATCATTTGTAGGAACTGTTGATCCGATTAAATTAAAAGTAAATGATGCAAGTGGTAATGATCACTTTGCAACTTATCAACCAACTGTTACCCGAGTTGTTCCAACATCTCAAAACGCAAGTTCTGAAGGTATCCAAGGCGCTGAACAATCTGGTAACTTGATTTTCACTCCAGGTGATAACCGTGTTCCAATTGATGAATCAATTGCACCAACCTTTGACAACGGTCAGTCAACGAAAGAGGTTCCTGGTGTTGGAACTTATAAGGTGGATAGTACAGGCCGCGTTACTTTCCAACCAGTTCCTGGATACTCTGGACGTCCAACTGCAGAAACCGTTAAGCGTGTAGATAAGAACGGAACAGAAGTAACAGCTACTTACCAAGCAGATGTTAAGGCTGCAACTCCAACAGGGCAAGGAGCAGAAACTACTGGACTCCAAGGTCAAAAGCAAGATAGCCACCTCACCTTTACCCCTGGTCAAGCAACTATCAATGGTCAAAATGAGACTGTGCCATTTGCACCAGAAGGTCCACAATTTGTGGTTAATGGACAAGTTCAACAAGGTAACAGCTTACCAGTACATGATGCTAGTGGTAAACTTCAAGGAACCTATACTGTTCAACCGAATGGGGATATTAGCTTCCAACCAGCACCTGATTTCTATGGTACACCAACTCCTGCAACTCTTCGTGTGACAGATAAGAATGGTTCTACTGCCGAAGCAGTTTATCAACCTACAGTGACTAAAGTCACTCCAACAAGTACAAATGATACCTCAACTGGTCTGCAAGGACAGCCACAAAGCGGTAAGCCAACCTTTACAGCAGGTGATCCAGCAGTTCCACTAGATGATACGAAACCATTGACTTTCGAAGATGGTCAGTCAACTAAGACTGTTTCGGGTGTAGGTGTGTATGCCATTAACTCTGATGGATCTATTACCTTTACGCCTGACAAACAGTACGTTGGCACTCCAGATCCAGTCACCGTGAAACGAGTGGATAAGAATGGTACAGAAGTCACTGCGACTTATACGCCAACAGTGACTAAGGTAACACCAACTTCAACGGATGCCACTTCAAATGGTATCCAAGGTCAACCACAAAAAGGTACCCCAACCTTCACAGAAGGTAATCCATTGGTTCCAATTGATGATACGAAACCAATGACCTTCGAAGATGGTCAATCAACGAAAACAGTTCCAGGTGTAGGTGAATACAGCATCAATCCAGATGGCTCTATTACCTTTACGCCAGACAAACAATATGTTGGCACACCAGCTCCAGTTACAGTGAAACGTGTAGATAAGAACGGCACAGAAGTTACTGCAACTTATACACCAACAGTGACTAAAGTGACTCCTACAGGAACTGGCGCAACCAGCACAGGTCCGCAGGGTGTTCCACAAACAGGTACCCCAACCTTCCAAGGAGGTGACCCACTGGTTCCAATCGATGAAACAGTTGAGCCAACCTTCGCAGATGGAAGTAAAGAGAAGACCATTCCAGGTCAAGGAACTTACACAATTGCACCAGACGGAACTGTAACTTTCACGCCAGACAAGCAGTTCGTTGGTAAACCAGATCCAGTCACCGTGAAACGCGTGGATAAGAACGGCACTCCAGTCACTGCAACTTACAGTCCAGAGTTTACTAAGGTAACACCAACTGGTACGGGTGATAAGACAGAAGGACTTCAAGGTCAGGTCCAAGAAGGTAAAGTGACCTTCACTCCAGGCCATGACTCTGTTCCATTCCCAGCGGATTCGACTCCACTATTTGACAATGGGACAGCTGTGAAGGAAGTTCCAAATGTTGGTAAGTTCGAAGTGGATGCAGATGGTAAGGTGACCTTCACCCCTGATAAACAGTTCAAGGGTGAAACACCAGAGCTTGAATTGACTCGTGTGGATGCCAACGGAACTCCAGTTACTGTCAAGTACCAAGCGGTGGTGAAAGAAGTAGTTCCAACTTCAACGGATGCCACTTCAAATGGTATCCAAGGTCAACCGCAAAAAGGTACCCCAACCTTCACAGAAGGTAATCCATTGGTTCCAATTGATAATACGAAACCAATGACTTTCGAAGATGGACAGTCAACGAAAACAGTTCCAGGTGTGGGTGAATACAGCATCAATCCAGATGGCTCTATCACCTTTACTCCAGAAAAACAATATGTTGGCACACCAACTCCAGTCACAGTGAAACGTGTAGATAAGAACGGTACAGAGGTTACTGCGACTTATACACCAACAGTGACTAAGGTAACCCCTACAGGAACTGGCGCAACCAGCACAGGTCCTCAGGGTGTTCCACAAACGGGTACTCCAACGTTTGCTGGTGGTGATCCACTGGTTCCAATTGATGAAACAGTCGAGCCAACCTTCGCAGATGGAAGCAAAGAGAAATCTATTCCAGGCCAAGGAACTTACACGATTGCACCAGACGGAACTGTAACTTTCACTCCAGACAAACAGTTTGTTGGAAACCCAAATCCAGTCACAGTCAAACGCGTAGATAAGAATGGCACCCCAGTTACTGCAACTTACAGCCCAGAGTTTACGAAAGTGACACCAACTGGAACAGGTGATAAGACAGAGGGTCTGCAAGGTCAGGTCCAAGAAGGTAAAGTGACCTTCACTCCAGGTCATGACTCAGTTCCATTTCCAGCTGATTCAACTCCACTATTTGACAATGGTACAACTGTGAAAGAAGTGCCAAATGTCGGTAAGTTCGAAGTGGACGCAGATGGCAAGGTGACCTTCACTCCAGACAAACAGTTCAAGGGTGAAACACCAGAGCTTGAATTGACTCGTGTGGATGCCAACGGAACTCCTGTTACTGTCAAGTACCAAGCGGTGGTGAAAGAAGTAGTTCCAACTTCAACGAATGCCACTTCAAATGGTATCCAAGGTCAACCGCAAAAAGGTACCCCAACCTTCACAGAAGGTAATCCATTGGTTCCGATTGATGATACGAAACCAATGACTTTCGAAGATGGACAGTCAACGAAAACAGTTCCAGGTGTAGGTGAATACAGCATCAATCCAGATGGCTCTATTACCTTTACGCCAGACAAACAATATGTTGGTACACCAGATCCAGTCACAGTGAAACGAGTGGATAAGAATGGTACAGAAGTTACCGCAACTTATACACCAACAGTGACCAAGGTCACTCCAACAAGCACTAATGCAACTAGCACAGGTCCGCAGGGTGTTCCACAAACAGGTACCCCAACCTTCCAAGGTGGCGACCCACTGGTTCCAATCGATGAAACAGTTGAGCCAACCTTCGATGATGGAAGCAAAGAGAAGTCTATTCCTGGTCAAGGAACTTACACGATTGCGCCAGACGGAACAGTAACCTTCACTCCAGACAAGCAGTTTGTAGGCAAACCAGACCCAGTAACGGTTAAACGCGTGGATAAGAACGGTACAGAAGTTACTGCGACATACAGCCCAGAGTTTACTAAGGTAAGTCCTACAGGAACTGGTGCAACAAGCACAGGTCCTCAGGGTGTTCCACAAACCGGCACACCAACCTTCCAAGGTGGCGATCCACTGGTTCCAATCGATGAAACAGTTGAGCCAACCTTCGCAGATGGAAGCAAAGAGAAGAACATTCCAGGTCAAGGAACTTACACGATTGCGCCAGACGGAACAGTAACCTTCACTCCAGACAAGCAGTTTGTAGGCAAACCAGACCCAGTAACGGTTAAACGCGTGGATAAGAACGGTACAGAAGTTACTGCGACATACAGCCCAGAGTTTACTAAGGTAACTCCTACAGGAACCGGTGCAACAAGCACAGGTCCTCAGGGTGTTCCACAAACCGGCACACCAACCTTCCAAGGTGGCGATCCACTGGTTCCAATCGATGAAACAGTTGAGCCAACCTTTGAAGATGGAAGTAAAGAGAAGACCATTCCAGGTCAAGGAACTTACACAATTGCACCAGACGGAACTGTAACTTTCACGCCAGACAAGCAGTTCGTTGGTAAACCAGATCCAGTCACCGTGAAACGCGTGGATAAGAACGGCACTCCAGTCACTGCAACTTACAGTCCAGAGTTTACTAAGGTAACACCAACTGGTACGGGTGATAAGACAGAAGGACTTCAAGGTCAGGTCCAAGAAGGTAAAGTGACCTTCACTCCAGGCCATGACTCTGTTCCATTCCCAGCGGATTCGACTCCACTATTTGACAATGGGACAGCTGTGAAGGAAGTTCCAAATGTTGGTAAGTTCGAAGTGGACGCAGATGGTAAGGTGACCTTCACTCCTGATAAACAGTTCAAGGGTGAAACACCAGAGCTTGAATTGACTCGTGTGGATGCCAACGGCACCCCAGTTACCGTTAAGTACCAAGCTGTGGTGAAAGAAGTGACTCCTATAGGAACTGGTGCAACTAGCACAGGTCCTCAAGGCCTTCCACAAACAGGCACTCCAACTTTCCAAGGTGGTGATCCACTGGTTCCAATTGATGAAACGGTCGAGCCAACCTTCGAAGATGGAAGCAAAGAGAAGACCATTCCAGGACAAGGAACCTATACGATTGCACCAGACGGAACAGTGACCTTCACTCCAGACAAACAGTTTGTAGGCAAACCAGATCCAGTCACCGTGAAACGCGTGGATAAGAACGGCACTCCAGTCACTGCAACTTACAGTCCAGAATTCACTAAGGTCACTCCTATAGGAACTGGTGCAACTAGCACAGGTCCTCAAGGCCTTCCACAAACAGGCACTCCAACTTTCCAAGGTGGTGATCCACTGGTTCCAATTGATGAAACGGTCGAGCCAACCTTCGAAGATGGAAGCAAAGAGAAGACCATTCCAGGACAAGGAACCTACACGATTGCACCAGACGGAACAGTGACCTTCACTCCAGACAAACAGTTTGTAGGCAAACCAGATCCAGTCACCGTGAAACGCGTGGATAAGAACGGCACTCCAGTCACTGCAACTTACAGTCCAGAATTCACTAAGGTCACTCCTATAGGAACTGGTGCAACTAGCACAGGTCCTCAAGGCCTTCCACAAACAGGTACCCCAACCTTCCAAGGTGGCGACCCACTGGTTCCAATCGATGAAACAGTAGAGCCAACCTTCGACGATGGAAGCAAAGAGAAGTCTATTCCTGGTCAAGGAACTTACACCATTGCGCCAGACGGAACAGTAACCTTCACTCCAGACAAGCAGTTTGTAGGCAAACCAGACCCAGTAACGGTTAAACGCGTGGATAAGAACGGCACTCCAGTCACTGCAACTTACAGTCCAGAATTCACTAAGGTCACTCCTATAGGAACTGGTGCAACTAGCACAGGTCCTCAAGGCCTTCCACAAACAGGCACTCCAACTTTCCAAGGTGGTGATCCACTGGTTCCAATTGATGAAACAGTTGAGCCAACCTTCGCAGATGGAAGTAAAGAGAAGACCATTCCAGGTCAAGGAACTTACACAATTGCACCAGACGGAACTGTAACTTTCACGCCAGACAAGCAGTTCGTTGGTAAACCAGATCCAGTCACCGTGAAACGCGTGGATAAGAACGGCACTCCAGTCACTGCAACTTACAGTCCAGAGTTTACTAAGGTAACACCAACTGGTAAAGATAGTTCTTCAGTTAATATTAAGGGACTTGTACAAACAGGTACTCCAACCTTCCAAGGTGGCGATCCACTGGTTCCAATTGATGAAACTGTGGTACCAACCTTTGAAGATGGCTCAACTGAAAAAGTGATTCCAGGTGAAGGAACTTACGCAATCTCACCAGATGGCACCGTCACCTTCACTCCAGAAGCTAATTTTGTAGGAAAAGGGACCGGCGTAGCGATTGTCCGTAAGGATAAGAATGGTACCTCAGTTACTGCGACTTATCGTCCAACAGTTGTAGATCCGTCTACTGGTCATGACACGGCTTCTACAGGAGCAAAAGGCCAACCACAAGTGGCAACACCAGTGTTTGAAGGACATATCGATTCGACTGTTCCACCAACATTTGAGGATGGTAGCACGACTATGGTTGTTCCAGGTGAAGGAAGCTATACAATTGATAAAGATGGTAAGATTACCTTTACTCCAGAACCAGACTTTGTTGGTACAGCTAAAGGATTGGTTGTGAAACGTTTGGATATGTATGGAAATGTAGTTACTGCTCATTACACACCAACTGTCCTTGGACAAACACAAGTGAGTGATGCGACATCAGAAGGTCTTAAAGGTCAAACTCAGACTGGTAAACCAAACTTTACAGGTGATGTCGATCTGACAGTTCCGCCAACCTTTGAAGATGGAACAACTGAAAAAGTCGTTCCAGGAGAAGGAACTTATGTAATCTCACCAGATGGCACCATCACCTTTACCCCTGAGGCAGACTTTGTAGGACAAGCCAAAGGTGTGAAAGTGATCCGTAAAGATCGCAATGGAAATATCATTTCAGGATTCTATACTCCAACCGTAGTAGAACTTCCTGTAGTTGAAAATCCAGAACAACAAGGTATTACAGAAGAAAGAACTGCTAAAACTCTTCCAAATACGGGTTCTGAGGAGACATCTCACTTGACAGCTGGTCTATTGGCTGCTTTATCAGGTATGGGATTAATTTCTCTAGCTCAAAGAAAAAAATCTGAGGAAGAATAATTAGTGGAGAAAGTCATCAAGTAAGTTGTTTTAGATACTTGATTGAAATGATTACATTCATTACTATCTAAGAAGATGTCAGTCTAACAGAAAGAGAGAACCAAATGGTTCTCTCTTTTTGGTAATTGGTTTAAAAATCGTTTAATTATTTTGCATCAATTATTCACAATTTTACTAAAGTGGTATAATATAGCTATACGAGGAGGCTCGACTTTGATTTATATAATTGGTTTTACTTGTTTTTTACTTTTAATGTTACTGTTTTCTCGTCTCATTCAGCAATCAAAGAATCCTTCGGGCTTTCTAGGAAAACGAATGATGAAATTGTGGAATCGAACCTATCTCCCCATGTTTGTATGGGCAATTCGTCATCTGGATAGAACGTTTTACCCTGTAATCTTAGATGTAGGAGTTGGGAATGGTCGTTCAACCATCCTGCTGAAAGAAACTTTTCCGCAAAGTACCATAACTGGAATTGATATTTCAGATACTGCAATAGCTCAAGCCAAACAGGTAGAGATGACTAATCTAAATTTTGAACGAAGAGACGTTAGGGAGACAGGCTTTTCTGATGAAAGTGTTGATTTAATCACAGCCTTTCAAACTCATTTTCATTGGCGGGACCTAGAGGCTTCTTTTATGGAACTTAGAAGAATACTCAAATCAGACGGGATGCTCTTACTAGCTTGTGAGTATAACAAGTTATCTTACTTTTTACCAGAGGTACAAAGCGAAGAAGCATTTAGACGATTCTTGTTGTTAATAGGGTTTGAGCTCGTGACTAGTCAAAGAAAGGAATCGTGGATCCTTTATAAAATTGTTAAACATTAATGGAGGTACAATCATAAAACAATTATTTTTATGTTCATACTTTGCTGGAGTCAAAAAGCTTTTTAGCGATTATGCAAAGGAAAAGAATTTAGAAAATAAGGTTTTATTTATTCCTACCGCTGGGAACAAAGAGGATTATACTGCCTATATCAATGAGGCTCAGCAAACATTCAAAGATTTAGGCTTTGAGATAGAGATTCTGGATATTGCTTCTTGTGATCGAGAAACTGCACAGGCAAAGATTCTCCAAAGCAAGATTCTTTATATCTCAGGCGGGAATACATTTTATTTATTACAAGAATTAAAGAAAAAACAACTCCCATCTCTTATCAAAGAACAAATAAGAGATGGGCTGATCTATGTGGGAGAATCAGCAGGGGCTATCATTACCGCCAAGGATATTGACTACAATAAGCTCATGGATGACAAGACGGTAGCGAAAGAGTTATCGGATACAACGGGATTGGATGAAGTGGAGTTTTACATCCTTCCACATTATGGTGAGGAGCCTTTTACTGATAGTAGCAAGAAGACCTTTGAAACCTATAAAAATCAGCTCGACTTAATGCGAATGAACAATTTACAAGCTGTTATTGTAATTGAAAAAGAACTAAAAGTTGTTTCTGAACAGGATTAAAATAAATTTCTTTTTCACTGTTATGATATCTATTCTAATACTTTGTTCCTTTTAAAAAGAAAAAGGAAGATAATATAAGTTTATGCCAGTTTCCTCTTGACAAATATTCATTTTGCGTGTAAAATGGAATAGATCTTGAACTTGAAGGGAGTGAAAAAAATGTCTAAAACAGTAGTACGTAAGAATGAATCTCTTGACGATGCACTTCGTCGTTTCAAACGTGCGGTTACTAAAGCTGGTACTCTTCAAGAAACACGCAAACGTGAATTCTATGAAAAACCTTCTGTAAAACGTAAACGTAAATCAGAAGCAGCTCGTAAACGTAAAAAATTCTAATTTGAAATGAAAGGCTAGACTTGTCTAGTCTTTTTTTGCATAGTATTTAGAGGGACAAATTCTTATGAAAGAGTATATAAAAGAATATCAAAAAATGCGTGAAAATCACTTAGAAGATTGGGGTTATTATTCAAATCCTATAAACTGGCAGGAATTTGAAGAGTCAAACCAAAGAATTTTTGAAAAGTATTTGACTGATTCAAAAGTATTGTCTGACAAGGTTTTAAGGGTAAAATTGTACAGTAGCTTATTGCTAGATGATATTAAATATTTTGCCTATTATGCTGCGTTTTTAGATGGGGATTATAAGCAGTTAAACAACGCGCTATGGCAAACAGGAAGAACCGAGTTGATGAGAGGAGGTTTGTTGGCAAGTGGAACAATCTACACAGATGGGATTTTGAAAGGCTTGTTTACCTCTTTTGCTGGTAATGATTTTTCAGCCATTCCATCATTCATCCCTAAAGATTTACCCTTGTTGAAAGGAACTTATTATCCAGAAAATGTGATTAATCTTTTATATGCTCTTTATTATCAAGATGAAGACAGATTGTCAGAGTCTATTATACTGGCACAACAGTTTCTCGAGAAGAAAAAACGAACTGGTATGGAAGAATTTTCTGTTCGGTATTTTATAAACTTGGCAAGAAAAGATGCAGTTGCATTAAGTGAGTCCTTACAAAACTTATGCCTAGCTTATCAGAGACGAGGTTACCCCTATGAAAAAATTGATAAGTGCTTTGCGGATGAGATTCATGGTCTATATCGATTGGTACGATTTCTTGACCATTCCTTGTTCGAAGAAGTCAGCATGCCGTCTCATAAGACTTTTTTGAAGGAGTTTGAAGAATGGCAAGTCCAAAATCAGTTTCCAAAAGGTCAACAGTTCTATACCTATCCTCAAGATATGGCTGATGCAAATAGAATACTAACAAAAGGTCTTCCAAGAATTTACTTAGAAAAATCTGGAAGGGATTTGGTGATAGACGTTGACCGACTTGCAGTAGATTTGTCTCAGTTAATTTGAAAGTGTACGAAAAGACTTCCTAGTTAAATCTTTTCCCAAGTAACATCAAATAAATACTGTAAATCCTGCAAAAAAAGGAAACTTCCAACTACAATCTGATATAATAGTAGGGAGAACTCGATTGAAGGAGGAAATTATGTCGGTTTTAGTAAGAGATGTCATTGAAAAACTCAGACTAGATATTGTCTATGGTGAAGGCGAATTACTTGAAAAAGAAATCAATACTGCGGACATTATGAGACCTGGTCTTGAAATGACGGGCTATTTTGATTACTATACACCAGAACGGATTCAGCTGTTAGGGATGAAGGAGTGGTCCTATTTAGTTGCCATGCCTGCCCAGAACCGTTATCAAGTTTTGAAGAAAATGTTTCTACCTGAAACACCTGCGGTTATCGTGGCCCGTGGCCTGGTGGTACCAGAGGAAATGTTGAGGGCTGCTAGGGAATGCAAGATTGCGATTTTAACCAGTCGAACTGCAACTAGTCGTTTATCTGGAGAACTTTCTAGCTACCTTGATTCCCGTTTGGCTAAACGTACTAGCGTGCATGGTGTCTTGATGGATATCTATGGCATGGGTGTCTTGATCCAAGGGGATAGTGGTATCGGTAAGAGCGAGACAGGTCTTGAGCTTGTGAAGCGTGGACACCGTCTAGTAGCAGACGATCGTGTAGATATTTATTCTAAGGATGAGATGACTCTTTGGGGCGAACCTGCTGAAATCTTGAAGCATTTACTTGAGATTCGTGGAGTTGGGATTATCGATATCATGAGTCTCTATGGTGCAAGTGCCGTAAAAGATTCTTCACAAGTTCAGCTAGCAGTTTATCTAGAAAATTACGATACGCATAAGACCTTTGACCGTCTAGGAAACAATGCCGAAGAACTCGAAGTTTCTGGTGTAACGATTCCGCGTATCCGCATCCCAGTAAAAACAGGACGCAATATTTCCGTTGTCATTGAGGCGGCTGCCATGAACTACCGTGCTAAAGAAATGGGCTTTGATGCGACACGTTTATTTGAAGAACGCTTGACAAATCTAATCGCTCAAAATGAGGTGAAACATGATTAATCCAGTCGCATTTGAAATTGGTCCCTTTGCTATTCGTTGGTATGCTTTGTGTATTGTAGCTGGTTTGGTTCTGGCAGTCTACCTTGCCATGAAAGAAGCTCCTAAAAAGAAAATCCTATCAGATGATATTTTGGATTTTATCCTGATTGCTTTTCCTGTAGCTATTTTAGGTGCTAGGCTATACTACGTACTCTTTCGCTTAGATTATTATCTGCAAAATCCAGGTGAAATCATCGCCATCTGGAATGGCGGCTTGGCCATTTACGGAGGTTTGATAGCAGGGGCTATTGTCCTTTATATCTTTGCGGATAGAAAGCTGATCAATACTTGGGATTTCTTAGATATTGCAGCACCGAGCGTCATGGTTGCCCAAAGTTTAGGGCGCTGGGGGAATTTCTTTAACCAAGAAGCCTATGGTGCAGCAGTAGATAGTCTGGATTATTTGCCGGGCTTTATCCGTGACCAGATGTACATCGATGGTAGCTACCGTCAGCCGACCTTCTTATATGAGTCGGTTTGGAATCTAATTGGATTTGCTTTGATTCTGATTTTTAGACGAAAATTGAAGGGAATCAGACGTGGTCATATCACTGCTTTCTACTTGATTTGGTATGGCTTTGGTCGTATGATCATCGAAGGGATGCGGACGGATAGTCTCATGTTCTTTGGTCTGCGAGTTTCCCAATGGTTATCAGTTATCCTTATCGGACTCGGTATTTTTATCATACTTTATCAAAATCGAAAGAAAGCCCCTTTCTATCATACAGAGGAGGAAAAATAAATGTTAGAAGTTGCATATATACTTGTTGCGATTGCTTTGATTGTCTGTTTAGTCTATTTGACAATCACAATTCAAAAAGCAGGTCGTATGATTGATGAGACAGAGAAAACCATCAAAACGTTGAGCTCAGATGTGAACGTTACCTTGCATCAGACTAATGAATTGTTGGTTAAGGTCAATGTGTTAGCAGACGATATCAATATCAAAGTTGCGACGATTGATCCACTCTTTACGGCGGTGGCAGACTTGTCTGAGTCAGTTTCTGACCTCAACCAACATGCGCGTGTTTTAGGTAAAAAGGCTTCATCTGCTGGTTCAAAGACTATTAAAACAGGTGCAAGCTTGTCCGCTCTTCGTTTCGCAAGTAAATTTTTCAAAAAATAAAAAGGGAGAAATCTTATGGGAAAACTATCCTCTATCCTTTTAGGAACAGTTTCAGGTGCAGCTCTTGCTTTGTTTTTGACGAGTGACAAGGGCAAACAAGTTTGTAGTCAAGCTCAGGATTTTCTAGATGATTTGAGAGAAGATCCAGAATATGCTAGAGAGCAGGTTTGTGAAAAACTAACAGAAGTGAAGGAACAGGCAACGGACTTTGTGTTGAAAACAAAGGAACAAGTAGAATCTGGTGAAATCACTTTTGATAGTGTCCTTGACCAAGCTAAAAACTGTGCTCGACAAGCGACAGAAGCATCCAAGGAAACCTTTAACAATCTCAAAGAGCAATGGCAAGAACAGTCTGCAACTCCAGACGTCGCTGAAGATCAAGAAGAAATCATCATCGATATTACTGAAGTATAATGCATCACCATCTCTGGTTTTTGGAGATGGTGATTTTTATCTGCAAGCCTGTCTTTGTGGTATAATAAATACTATGCAGAAAAAACCAACGTCCGCCTACGTGCATATTCCCTTTTGTACACAGATTTGTTATTATTGTGACTTTTCAAAAGTATTTATCAAGAATCAACCAGTAGATAGTTACCTGGAGCATCTGCTAGAGGAGTTTCGTTCTTATGATATCCAAAAGTTACGAACTCTCTACATTGGAGGTGGGACGCCAACGGCTTTGTCAGCTCCGCAATTAGAAGTGCTCTTGGATGGCCTGACTAAAAATCTTGACTTGTCTGTCTTAGAAGAGTTGACCATTGAGGCCAACCCAGGCGACTTGGATGCAGATAAGATTGCGGTTTTGAAACAGTCGCCAGTCAATCGTGTTTCCTTGGGTGTGCAGACTTTTGATGACAAAATGCTGAAAAAGATCGGGCGTAGTCACTTGGAGAAGGATATTTATGAAAATATCGACCGCCTCAAACTGGCTGGTTTTGACAATATCTCCATCGACCTAATCTACGCTCTTCCTGGTCAGACCATGGATCAGGTCAAGGAAAATGTAGCTAAGGCCATTTCACTTGATATTCCTCATATGAGCCTTTATAGCTTGATTTTGGAGAATCATACGGTCTTTATGAACCGTATGCGTCGAGGGAAATTGCCCTTGCCCAAGGAAGAGTTAGAAGCAGAGATGTTTGAGTACATCATCGCAGAACTTGAGCGAGCCGGCTTTGAGCATTATGAGATTTCCAATTTCTCCAAGCCAGGCTTTGAAAGTCGCCACAATCTCATGTACTGGGACAATGCTGAGTACTATGGTATCGGTGCGGGCGCTTCAGGTTATGTGGACGGAGTTCGTTATAAAAACCACGGTCCTATCCGCCACTATCTCAATGCGGTAGAGGCAGGAAATGCTCGGATTACAGAAGAACACCTGAGTCAAAGGGAGCAGATGGAAGAAGAAATGTTTCTGGGACTCCGCAAGAAATCTGGGGTTTCCATGGCTAGATTTGAGGAAAAATTCGGACGTTCCTTTGAAGGACTTTATGGTGAAATCATCAGAGACTTGGTTCACCAAGGACTCATGCAGATCGACGGTGATCGTGTCCGAATGACAAAGAGGGGTCTCTTCTTGGGAGACACTGTAGCAGAACGATTTATTTTGGAGTAGAACAATGGGCTTAACTTATCAGATGAAAATGAAAATTCCTTTTGATATGGCGGACATGAACGGTCATATCAAACTTCCAGATGTGATTTTGCTGTCCTTGCAAGTATCAGGTATGCAGTCAATTGAGCTGGGAGTCAGTGACAAGGACGTCTTGGAACGCTACAATCTGGTCTGGATTATCACGGATTATGAGATTGACGTGGTACGTTTGCCTCGCTTTGCTGAGGAGATTACGATTGAAACGGAAGCCTTAACTTACAATCGACTTTTTTGCTATCGTCGCTTCACTATCTATGATGAAGCAGGTCAAGAAATCATCCACATGTTAGCAACCTTTGTTCTCATGGACCGCGATAGTCGGAAAGTTCATGGAGTTGAGCCTGAGATTGTTGCGCCCTACCAGTCTGAGTTTGATAAAAAACTCATCCGTGGGCCAAAGTATGCAAATCTAGAAGATCCGATCAGTAAAGACTACCATGTTCGTTTTTACGACTTGGATATGAATGGTCATGTTAATAATAGTAAATACCTAGATTGGATTTTTGAGGTTATGGGAGCAGACTTTTTGACCAACTATATTCCAAAGAAAATCAATCTCAAGTATGTTAAAGAAGTGCGACCAGGTGGCATGATTGCATCAGCTTATGAACTCAAGGGACTAGAAAGCAAGCATGAGATTATCAGTGATGGGGAGATCAATGCCCAAGCTATGATTACTTGGCAAGAAATTGAAGCGAATTAGAAAGGACGATATGACTTATAAAGGTTATTTAATTGATTTAGACGGGACTATCTACAAGGGGAAAGACCGGATTCCGGCAGGTGAGGCTTTTGTGCATGAGTTGCAAAAGCGAGAAATTCCCTATCTCTTTGTAACCAATAATACAACTCGTACTCCTGAGAGCGTTCAAGAGATGTTGGCTCAGAATTTTAATATCGACACGCCTCTATCAAATGTCTACACGGCAACTCTGGCAACCATCGACTATATGAATGACTTGGGACTGGAAAAGACAGTCTATGTCATCGGAGAAGCGGGGCTCAAGGATGCCATCAAGGCAGCCGGTTATGTCGAAGACAAGGAAAATCCTGCCTATGTGGTAGTTGGACTGGACTGGCAAGTCGACTATGAAAAATTTGCGACGGCGACTCTAGCCATTCAAAAGGGAGCTCACTTTATCGGAACCAACCCTGACCTCAATATCCCGACGGAACGTGGTCTCTTGCCTGGTGCTGGTTCACTAATTACACTTCTTGAAGTAGCAACACGCGTAAAACCAGTTTATATCGGAAAACCAAATGCTATCATTATGGATAAGGCAGTTGAGCACTTGGATTTGAAAAGAGAAGAATTGCTCATGGTCGGGGATAACTACTTGACTGATATTCGAGCAGGGATTGACAATGGCATTCCAACGCTCTTGGTGACCACAGGTTTTACCAAAGCAGAAGAAGTGGCGGACTTGCCAATCGCACCAACTCATGTAGTTTCTAGCCTTGCGGATTGGAATTTTGATGAAAACTAAACTAACCTTTTGGGGAAGTATGCTCTTTCTCCTCTCCCTGTCTATTCTATTAACCATTTATCTGGCATGGATTTTCTATCCTTTAGAAATTGAGTGGCTGAACTTAGCGAATCGAGTCTATCTAAAGCCCGAAACCATTCAGTACAACTTTCATATCTTGATGAATTACCTGACCAATCCCTTTAGTCAGGTCTTAGAGATGCCGGATTTTCGTTCATCAGCTGCAGGTCTACACCATTTTGCGGTGGTGAAGAATCTCTTTCACCTAGTTCAGCTAGTTGCCATAGTGACGCTACCAAGTTTTTATTTTTTTGATAGAAAGATTGTAAAAAAAGGTTTTCTCCCTCTATATCGTAAAAGTATCCTAACTCTAGTACTATTGCCCCTGATCATTGGGCTTGTAGGAGTGTTGATTGGTTTTGAGCAATTCTTTACTCTTTTCCATCAGATTCTCTTTTGGGGAGATGATACCTGGCTTTTTGATCCAGCAAAGGATCGAGTTATTCTGATTTTGCCAGAGACTTTCTTTCTCCATGCCTTTTTACTTTTCTTTGCTTTGTATGAAGGAATATTTGGTTTCCTTCTCGCTAAAGCTTCAAGGAAATAGTGGAAAAAATTCTGTATTTTTAATAAAAAACGAGAGAAGTTGCTCTACTCCCTATTTATTGTTAGGTTATCCTAAAGATAAACTTGCAAAGCAGGAGATTTTTGCAGAAAACAGTCTATTTTCTATGAAAAAATAGGCTTTTTTTCTAAAAATAACTAGTCAAGCGCTTTATTTTTTTGTATAATAGAAATAGCAAGTATAGATAAAAGAAGAGAAAAGCATGATTACACTATTTTTATCACCGAGTTGTACATCATGTCGTAAGGCAAAGGCTTGGTTAGAGACGCATAAAGTGCCCTTTCAAGAGCATAATATTATGACTAGTCCTTTAACAAGAAAAGAATTACAACATATTCTTTCCTTGACCGAAAATGGTACTGATGACATCATTTCAACTCGTTCAAAAATTTTTCAAAAATTGGATATTGATGTAGAGAGTATCTCGGTATCGGAGTTGCTTCAGCTGATTGAGCAATATCCTAGTCTTTTGCGTCGCCCAATTATTATAGATACCAAACGCATGCAGATCGGTTTTAATGAAGATGAGATTCGTGCTTTTCTCCCTCGTAGTTACCGTAAACAAGAATTGAAAGAAGCAACATTGAGAGCTGGTATTGGATAGATGAACAAACAGTATAGTTACCCACTAGATTTGTCGTGGAGCACTGAAGAACTTGCTTCAGTGCTTTCTTTTTTTAATGATGTTGAAGCTGCCTATGAAGACAAGGTAGAAGCTAAAAAACTGCTAGAGTCTTACAAGGAATTCAAATTGGTCGTGTCAAGCAAGAGTGAAGAGAAACGTTTGGGACGAGAATTTGAAACAGTTAGTGGTTATTCGCTTTACCGAGCAGTTCAGGCTGCCAAGGAAAAAAGAGAAGGGAAGATTTCTCTTGGAAACTAAATTTGAATTTGCCAAACAGATTGTGCAGGAAGCTGCTGCCTATATTTTGGCTCACATGAAAGAAGATTTGCAGGTTGAGCGCAAGTCTTCGCCTACAGACTTGGTGACGCGTTTGGACAAGGAGGTCCAGGAACTCTTGGTTGAACGGATCAAGTCCACCTATCCTGAGGACTTGATTTGCGCGGAAGAGGGCTGTTTGCGTGCTGGAGTCGGTCAAGGTTCTGTTTGGGTGATTGATCCCATTGACGGTACCAATAACTTTGTCGCTCAGCAGGAAGATTTTGCCGTGATGTTGGCTTATTTTGAGAATGGTGTGGGCAAATTTGGTGTTATCTATGATGTCATGAAAGGCGATTGTTACCATGGTGGTGGTGCCTTCCCTGTCTATCGGAATCAGGAACTTTTGGCTAGTTTTAAAAAGAAACCTCTTCAAGAATTTTTAGTGGCTGGTAACTCAGGCATGTTTGAAACAAATGAATGGGGCTTGGCGGATTTAGGCCGAGCAGCGTTGGGAGTCCGTGTCTATGGTAGTGCGGCCATTAGTTTTGCCAAGGTTTTATCAGGTCGTCTGCTGACCTATATCACCTACTTGCAACCTTGGGATTACGCTGCTGCAAGTATCCTAGGGGAAAGTCTGGGCTATCGTCTTCTTACAGTTTCTGGTAACCCTGTTGACTTTCAAACACGTCAGCCTGTCATGATGGTGCCAATCGAGATGCAAGAAGAGATTCAGTCTTATATCTACGAAAGGAAAGAGAACTAAATGCAATTTCCAGAAGGATTTGTTGAAAAATATGAAGCGATACTAGAAGACGAGGCAAGAGACTTTCTTGCCTCTTTTAAACAAGAAGCAGTTTCGGCTTTTCGGGTCAATCCCTTAAAAGAAAGTCAGTTATCGTTTGCAGATGCCATTCCCCATACACCTTGGGGGTATTATGGTAAGATTTCTGGGAAGTCACCAGAGCACGTGACGGGTCTCGTGTATTCGCAAGAGCCTGCAGCCCAAATGGTAGCCCAGATAGCTCAGCCCCTTCCTGGTATGAAGGTCTTGGATTTGGCGGCAGCGCCAGGTGGGAAATCTACTCAATTGGCAGCTTATCTGGCTAATCAGGGTGTCCTTGTTTCCAACGAAATTTCAAGCAAGCGGGCTAAAATTTTAGTGGAAAATATGGAGCGATTTGGAGCGACAAATGTAGTCGTGACCAATGAGTCTGCGGACCGCCTAGCCAAGGTTTTTAAAGGTTACTTTGATGTGATTGTCCTTGATGCACCTTGCTCGGGTGAAGGGATGTTTCGTAAGCAGCCAGATGCCATGGATTATTGGAGCCTCGATTATCCGAGCCAATGTGCCAGTCTCCAAAGAGAGATTTTAGAAGATGCAGTCACCATGCTTGCAGAAGGTGGCCGTCTGGTTTATTCAACCTGTACTTGGGCGCCAGAGGAAAACGAAG
Source organism: Streptococcus oralis (assembly GCF_006175905.1). Taxonomy (GTDB): domain Bacteria; phylum Bacillota; class Bacilli; order Lactobacillales; family Streptococcaceae; genus Streptococcus; species Streptococcus oralis_BG. The sequence continues at coordinate 276,903 of NZ_SSNB01000003.1, read as the reverse complement.
AGATCGTTCGCTGGCTACTAGATGCTTATGATTTTGAATTACTTCCAGTCGAGCATGTGAATGGTATGGTAGCAGGAATTGATCTTCCTGAAACGGCTCGGATGTACCCTCACCATTTTAAGGGAGAAGGCCAGTTTGTTGCCCATTTGCAGTTTAAGGGAGAAAATCCAGCATCTAAATTCAAAGCTAGCAAGAGCAATCTCAGTCGGGAACAGCTGGTCTTGTGGCAAGAATTTACCCAAAAACACTTGCGAGTCAATCTAACTGGTATCTTGCAGACTTTTGGAGATCAACTCTATCACTTGCCAGAGATGCTACCTGATCTAGGAAAACTCAAAATTGCCCGAAATGGGCTCCATCTGGGGACGTTTAAGAAGAAACGCTTCGAACCAAGCTTTGCTCTCGGATTAGCCTTGAAACCAAGTCAAGTAAAACAAAGTGTCGAAATCAAGGATGAGGACTTTGTAAAATATGTGGCTGGTGAGACCGTTCAATTGTCTGAAGCTCGACCAAATGGCTGGTACCAAGTTGTGGTTCAAGGAAACGGATTAGGCTTTGCCAAGGTAACGGGAAATGTTTTGAAAAATTATTATCCAAAAGGACTCAGATTCAGGTGAAAAAGCTAGTCAAAGAGCCTATTCTATGTTATAGTGGAAGTATGAGTTTTTTCTGATAGTCTTTCATTATTACTTATATTATACGATGGAATTGTCCGCTCCTAAGAATGACTAGATAAAATGAAGAGGGGCAATCATTGATGATAATTGGATGATCAGGACAAACGGAAGAAATCAGAACATTTATCATTATGTTCAAGGAGAATAACAGTGAAAAAAAGAAAAAAGCTCGTCATGTCTCTTGCAGCTCTTTTGATGGCAGGTTCTCTAGCAGGATGTGCTAGCTGGATTGATCGTGGAGAATCCATGACAGCCGTTGGTTCAACAGCTCTTCAGCCTCTTGTCGAAGCGGCAGCAGATGAATTTGGTTCTAGAAACATCGGAAAAACAGTTAATGTTCAAGGTGGTGGATCGGGTACAGGACTATCCCAAGTCCAGTCTGGAGCAGTTGACATCGGGAACTCTGACGTCTTTGCAGAGGAAAAAGAAGGAATCGATGCTTCAGCTCTGGTAGACCACAAGGTTGCAGTGGCTGGTCTTGCAGTGATTGTAAACAAGGAAGTGGATGTTGAAAATCTTACAACCGAGCAACTTCGCAAAATCTTTACAGGTGAAGTGACCAACTGGAAAGAAGTTGGGGGCAAAGACCTGGCCATTTCAATCATCAACCGAGCAGCAAGTTCTGGTTCACGAGCGACGTTTGATACGGTGATTATGAATGGCCAAGCGGCAATGCAGAGCCAAGAACAGGATTCTAACGGGATGGTCAAGTCGATTGTATCCCAAACGCCTGGAGCCATTTCTTACCTGGCTTTTGCCTATGTGGATGACTCCGTGAAAAGCATGAAACTGAATGGGTATGAACCTACATCTGAGAATGTAACGACCAACAATTGGCCTTTGTGGTCTTATGAACATATGTACACACTTGGTCAGCCAAATGAGTTAGCTGCTGAATTCCTGAATTTCGTCCTCTCAGATGAAGCCCAAAATGGAATTGTTAAGGGCATGGGCTATATCTCTATCAATGAAATGAAAGTCCAAAAGGATGCTTCAGGTACCGTTACAGCAGTAGAAGGAGGTCAATAATGAATCAAGAAGAATTATCTAAAAAATTACTTTCTCCTTCAAAGAACTCTCGCCTTGAGAAGTTCGGTAAAGGTTTGACCTTCACCTGCCTTTCTTTGATTGTTATCATTGTGGCCATGATTTTGATTTTTGTAGCCCAAAAAGGCTTATCGACCTTCTTTGTTAATGGGGTCAACATCTTTGATTTCCTCTTTGGACAAACTTGGAATCCTTCAGGAAAACAATTTGGTGCCCTTCCGATGATTTTGGGTTCCTTTATTGTGACGATTTTATCAGCTCTCATCGCAACACCCTTCGCTATCGGAGCTGCAGTCTTTATGACAGAAGTATCACCAAAGGGTGCAAAGATTTTGCAACCAGCCATTGAACTCCTCGTCGGTATTCCTTCAGTCGTCTATGGGTTTATCGGGTTGCAGGTTGTGGTTCCATTTGTTCGTAGTATCTTTGGTGGAACTGGTTTTGGCATCTTGTCAGGGATTTTCGTTCTATTTGTCATGATTTTGCCGACCGTAACCTTTATGACAACAGACAGTTTGCGTGCGGTGCCTCGTCACTACCGTGAAGCTAGTTTGGCTATGGGAGCGACTCGCTGGCAAACCATCTGGCGTGTGACCTTGAAAGCAGCGCGTTCAGGTATTTTTACAGCAGTGGTCTTTGGGATGGCACGTGCCTTTGGTGAAGCCCTTGCTATTCAGATGGTTGTCGGAAACTCAGCAGTTATCCCAACCTCGCTAACAACACCAGCTGCGACTTTGACTTCTGTTTTGACTATGGGTATCGGAAATACCGTCATGGGTACAGTTGATAATAACGTACTCTGGTCACTGGCCTTGGTATTGCTCTTGATGAGTTTGGCCTTTAACAGTGTGATTAAATTGATTACGAAAGAAAGAGGAAAGAAAAACTATGCACGCTAAGAAATTAGATAAACTTGCAACAGCTGTCCTCTATACTATCTCGGGTATCATCGTGACCATCCTGGCGTCCTTGATTCTCTATATCCTGGTTCGTGGTTTACCCCACATCTCTTGGTCCTTCTTGACTGGGAAATCTTCTTCCTATCAAGCAGGCGGAGGTATCGGGATTCAGCTTTATAATTCCTTCTTCCTTTTGGTCATTACCTTGGTTATTTCTGTTCCTTTATCCATGGGAGCGGGAATTTTCCTAGCTGAATATGCCAAAAAGGGTTCTGTGACCAATTTCATCCGTACCTGTATCGAAATTTTGTCTTCTCTACCGTCGGTTGTTGTGGGGCTCTTTGGTTACTTGATCTTTGTAGTCCAGTTTGAGTATGGATTTTCCATTATTTCAGGTGCCTTGGCCTTGACGGTCTTTAACCTTCCTCAGATGACTCGAAATGTTGAAGACAGTTTAAAACACGTTCACCATACACAACGTGAGGCTGGTCTTGCCCTTGGAATTTCTCGTTGGGAGACTGTGGTCCATGTCGTCATTCCAGAAGCCCTTCCAGGTATCGTAACGGGTGTTGTCTTGGCATCTGGCCGTATCTTTGGTGAGGCCGCCGCTCTTATCTATACGGCAGGACAATCTGCTCCAGCCCTTGACTGGTCTAACTGGAATATCCTCAGTGTTACTAGCCCTATCTCGATTTTCCGTCAAGCAGAAACCTTGGCGGTCCACATCTGGAAGGTCAACAGTGAAGGAACCATTCCTGATGCTACCATTGTATCTGCTGGTTCTGCCGCTGTGCTCCTCATCTTTATCTTGATCTTTAACTTTGGAGCACGCAAACTCGGAAGCTATTTACACAAGAAATTAACCGCTGCCTAAAGGAGAAGCCATGTCAAAATATAACTGGGATGAAAAGCATATCATCACCTTCCCTGAAGAAAAAGTGGCCCTCTCTACCAAGGATTTACATGTTTACTATGGTAAAAATGAATCCATCAAGGGCATCGATATGCAATTTGAAAAAAATAAAATTACGGCCTTGATTGGTCCTTCTGGATCAGGGAAATCTACTTATCTTCGCAGTCTCAATCGGATGAATGATACCATTGATATTGCCAAGGTCACAGGTCAAATCCTCTACCGAGGGATTGACGTCAACCGTCCAGAAATCAATGTCTATGAGATGCGCAAGCATATCGGAATGGTCTTCCAACGTCCAAATCCATTTGCTAAGTCTATCTATCGCAACATCACTTTTGCTCATGAACGTGCAGGTGTTAAGGACAAGAAAGTACTTGATGAAATTGTAGAAACCTCTCTAAGACAGGCTGCCCTTTGGGATCAGGTCAAAGACGACCTTCACAAATCAGCCTTGATGCTTTCTGGAGGTCAGCAGCAACGTCTCTGTATCGCTCGTGCCATCTCTGTCAAGCCAGATATCCTCTTGATGGATGAACCGGCGTCAGCCTTGGATCCGATTGCGACAGCCCAGCTGGAAGAAACCATGTTGGAATTGAAGAAGGACTTTACCATCATCATTGTTACCCACAGTATGCAACAGGCTGCGCGTGCAAGTGACTACACTGGATTTTTCTACTTGGGTGATTTGATTGAGTATGATAAGACATCCAATATTTTCCAAAATGCTAAGTTACAGTCAACCAATGACTATGTAACGGGACACTTTGGTTAGAAAGGAAACGGTATGTCAGAAGCGATTTTACAGGTGTCAGACCTGTCCGTTTATTACAATAAAAAGAAGGCCTTGAATAGTGTTTCCCTTTCTTTCCAACCTAAGGAAATAATGGCCTTGATTGGACCTTCTGGATCAGGAAAGTCCACCCTACTCAAAGCCATCAACCGCATGGGCGATTTAAATCCTGAAGTGACAACAACGGGATCAGTAGTCTATAATGGTCACAATATCTACAGCCCCCGTACCGATACGGTTGAATTGCGTAAGGAAATTGGTATGGTCTTTCAACAGCCCAATCCCTTCCCTATGTCTATCTACGAAAATGTTGTCTATGGGCTACGTATCAATGGGGTTAAGGATAAACATGTTTTGGATGAAGCAGTAGAAAAGGCCTTGCAACGTGCTTCTATCTGGGATGAAGTAAAGGATCGTTTGCATGATTCGGCCATTGGTCTCTCTGGTGGACAACAACAACGTGTTTGTGTTGCTCGTGTCTTAGCAACCAGTCCGAAAATTATCCTCTTAGATGAACCAACTTCAGCTTTGGATCCTATTTCTGCAGGTAAGATTGAGGAAACCTTGTATGGTCTGAAAGATAAGTACACCATGCTCTTGGTAACGCGTTCGATGCAACAAGCCTCTCGTATCTCTGATAAAACAGGATTTTTCCTAGATGGGGATTTGATTGAGTTTAACGATACGAAGAAGATGTTCCTAGACCCACAAAACAAGGAAACAGAAGATTATATTACAGGAAAATTTGGATAAGGAGTTGAATGATGTTACGATCTCAATTTGAAGAAGATTTGGAGAAATTGCACAACCAGTTCTATGCTATGGGACAAGAAGTGCTCTCGCAGATCAATCGTACAGTGCGTGCCTTTGTTACGCATGACCGTGATTTGGCAAAAGAAGTCATCGAAGACGATGCAGAAGTAAATGAATATGAAGTGAAGTTGGAAAAGAAATCATTTGAAATGATTGCCCTCCAACAACCTGTTTCGCAAGACCTTCGTACCGTCTTGACCGTTCTCAAGGCAGTGTCAGACGTGGAACGCATGGGAGATCATGCAGTGTCTATCGCTGAGGCGACTATTCGTATGAAGGGGGAGCAACGTATCCCTTCTGTTGAAGAAGAAATCAAAAAGATGGGACGCGACGTGAAAAACTTCGTCGAAGCAGCCCTGGATCTCTATCTCAACGGTTCTGTGGATCAAGCTTACGAAGTAGCGGCTATGGATGAAAAAATCAACCATTACTTTGATAGCATCCGAGATTTGGCTACAGAAGAAATTAGGAAAAATCCTGAAGCTATCGTTACAGGTCGTGATTACTTCCAAGTCATTTCTTTCTTGGAGCGTATCGGAGACTACGCAAAAAATATCTGTGAATGGGTTGTTTACTTTGAAACAGGTAAAATTGTCGAACTATAAGAAACGGTTTAAATATACAGAAGAAAAGGCTGATTAAAATAAATCAGTCTTCTTTTTTATGAAAAGAATTGTTTTACAATCAAAATCTCTAAAAGGGTTGACAACTATTTTTAAAAGAGTTATAATTATTCAGAATTAACAGAAAGGTCGTTTATTTATGAAATATAAGAAATGGATATTAGTTGTATGTAGCATGCTTGTCAGCATGATTTTAGTAGCTTGTCAGTCAGGTACTGATAGTTCCCAGTCTGCTGTGGACGCTATCAAACAAAAAGGGAAGCTAGTTGTGGCGACTAGCCCAGACTATGCACCATTTGAATTCCAAGCCTTGGTAGATGGTAAAAACCAAGTGGTTGGTGCAGATATTGATATGGCTCAAGCGATTGCGGATGAACTTGGGGTTAAACTTGAAATCTCTAGTATGAGTTTTGACAATGTCTTGACCAGTCTTCAAACTGGAAAGGCTGACTTAGCCATTGCAGGAATTAGTGCAACAGATGAGAGAAAGGAAGTCTTTGACTTTTCAATCCCTTACTATGAAAACAAAATGAGCTTCTTGGTTAGAAAAGCTGATTTAGATAAATACAAGGACCTAACAAGCCTAGCAAGTGCCAATATCGCAGCTCAAAAGGGAACTGTGCCAGAAACCATGGTCAAGGAACAATTGCCAAATGCTCAGTTGACATCCTTGACCAATATGGGGGAGGCAGTCAATGAAGTGCAGGCTGGAAAAGTGGATGCGGTTCATATGGATGAACCAGTTGCTCTTAGCTACGCAGGTAAAAACTCAGACCTTGTTGTTGCATCTGTTAACTTGACAATGAAAGATGGCGAAGCCAATGCCGTTGCTATCAAGAAGGATCAATCAGACTTGAAAGCGGTGGTAGATAAGGTTATTCAAAAACTGAAAGATGACGGAACCTATCAAAGCTATCTTGAAAAAGCAGCGAAACTAACAGAAGTTGAACAATAAAAAGAAAGCAGAGTTGGATTTTAATCCAACTCTGTTTTTATGTATTCTAATAGCTCTTCTAGATTTTCAAGAGTGACTTTGGCGAACTGATAAGGACAGGCTTCCAAATAAGCTTTCTCAAAAAAGTCTAGTTTGAGTGAGCTGTGTTTCAAACTGGCAATCTTAGGATAGTGTCTCAAATCAAGCAAAAGGCCATCGTGTAGAGGATAGTGGGGCAAGGGACAGGAGTTTTCTTCAAGCACTTCCTTAATCTGAACCTGATAGTTCTCTTGAAGGCTCAGTCTGGCCAGTCGATTTTTTTCAAATAACTGGCTATCAATGTAAAGAGAAAGAGCCTTTTGCATGATGAGATTGCTGTCATAGTCCAGGATATTTTTGTAGGAAACAAAGGCCTCTTTTAGGGCATTTGGGAGAATGAGAGCGGTAATACGAAGGGCTGGAAAGAGACTGGTTGAGAAGGACTTGATATAAATGACCCGATCTTCAGTATCCAGATAGTGGAAGGTTTGGCCCTTCCTAGGATCTAGGTCCCCTAAATAGTCATCCTCTACGATGTAAACACCATACTGGTTTGCTAGATCCAGAATAGCCTTTTTTTCCTGATCAGAATAGGAATGACCTAGGGGATAGTGGAAGCGAGGAATGGTATAGAAAAACTTGATTTTCCCAGATTTGAACTGTTTTTCCAGTTCTTCAAGGGCAATGCCATCAATACGGCGTTCAATGGTCTGGTAGGCCAATCCTTGAGCGACCAAGAGACGATTCATTCGGTGGTAAGTCGGTTGTTCGACTAAAATCTCCTCTCCCTCGCTCGGAAAGTTAATCTGAGAAAGGATAAAGAGAGCTTGCTGGGTACCAGATGTTAGAACCAGTTGGTCGGGTTTGCAGTAGAGGGCTTGGTTGAAAAGAAGTTGATGGACAGATTGTCTGAGTTCCTCAAGGCCTTCTTGGTTATCATAGTAGTTGAAGAGGTAGTTTTCTCGACCTATCAGGGTTTCGTTGACGCAGAGTCGGAAGTCGTCATAGGCACTGGCATGTTCGTCAGTGACTTCGATTTCCAAGTCTTGGTGCTGTCCTTGTTCCAGAACATAGTAGCCACTTTGGGGTTTGGCATAGAGGTATTGTTCATGGCGTAATTCCAGCAAGGCTCGTTGGATAGTGTCCTTGCTACAGTGGAAGTCTTGGCTCAGTTGACGGATGGAGGGAAGCCGGCTACCTGTTGGAAATTTTCCTGATTCGATACCTTTTTTGAGAAAGGAAACGACTGCTTGGTATTTACTTTCTTTCTTCATTCCAGACCTCCGTTGATTTTGTTACATTGTACCTTTTTTTTGCCTCCTTTGCAATGGGAAAAGCATTTCTCCCTTTCACAACTAGGAGCAAATGTGGTATACTTAGAAAGTATAATGATTCATTGAAAAGAAGATAAGAAAGAGAATGGATAGAAAAGTGCAGGAACCGGTAAAATTATTTCAATACAATACTCTAGGTGCCCTAATGGCTGGTCTCTATGGCGGAACCATGACAGTGGGAGAATTGCTGGAGCATGGTGACCTTGGTTTGGGAACCCTTGATTCGATTGATGGAGAGTTGATTGTCCTTGATGGCAAGGCTTATCAAGCCAAGGGATCTGGTCAAACGCCTGAAATCGTCGAGGTGGCAGCGGATGCTCTTATTCCCTATGCAGCAGTGGTCCCTCATCAAGCAGAAGTGATTTTTCGTCAGCGCTTTGAGATGACGGACAGGGAATTGGAAAAGCGAATTGAGTCCTACTATGATGGGGAAAATCTTTTTCGTTCCATCAAGATTCATGGCGAATTTTCACAAATGCACGTACGGATGATTCCCAAATCCACACCTGATACCAAGTTTGCTGATGTCGCGACACACCAACCTGAATATAGCCGTGAAAATGTATCGGGAACTATTGTTGGATTTTGGACACCGGAGATTTTCCATGGGGTGAGTGTTGCAGGCTATCATTTGCATTTTATCTCAGATGACTTGACCTTTGGTGGTCATGTGATGGACTTTGTTATCAAAGAAGGAATGATTGAGGTTGGGGCAGTCGACCAGTTGGACCAACGTTTTCCAGTCCAAGATCGCCAGTATTTATTTGCCAAATTTAACGTTGACGAGATGAAGAAAGATATTGATAAGTCAGAATAGGAGAAAAAGATGACAGTACATATTATCCTTACCATGATCGCTTTAGTTCTCATTCTAGTAGGTGGAACTTGGTATGCCAAAAAACGGTTTAAAATCTCTCTTGCAGTGATGGGCTTGGGGGCAATCGCATTTTTTGTTTCTTCTCAAGTGTTAGAGAAGATGGTTCACCTTCTGATACTCCATCCGCAAAAAGATGGAACCATTCCGCTTATGCAGGAGCAGCCTTTCTTATACGTCCTTTATGGGATTGCCATGGCAGCCCTCTTTGAGGAAACAGCTCGCCTTGTCTTTTTTAAATGGTTGGAGAAAAAGAGAAAGCTAGAAGATCGAGATGCTTTGGCTTATGGTTTGGGACATGGGGGCTTGGAGATGCTCTATCTCGGAATGGGAAGCTTGATTGGTTTGTTGATCCTCTTTTCAGTCATCCAGTCTTCAAATACTGATGTGGCTAATCTTCTTCCAAAGACTACACTCGAAATGGTTCAGTCTCTTTCTGTATGGCAGGTTTATTTACTAGGAGTTGAGCGTGTACTTGCCCTAGTTCTCCAAATCGGTCTTTCCATCTGGGTTTACCAAAGTGTTAGCCAAAAGAAATGGATCTATCTCTTTGCTGCCTATGGTTTGCACGCCTTGTTTGACTTGGCTCCAGCTCTATCTCAAGTGGGCTGGATTGCAAATCCGCTTCTAGTTGAGTTCATTCTTCTCGCAGAACTTTTAGTCTTTATCTGGCTAACCAAATCTACATTTTGGAAAAAATCATAAAAAGAGGGGTGACCTCTTTTTTTATGTAAAGATAAAACAAGCTCTTTTTATGGTCGTCAAATGTCTCTAAAAATGGTATAATGGAATGAATTTTGAAAAAGGAAGAGTGACATGTCAGTAAAAGAAAAAATGCTTGAAATCCTAGAAGGAATCGATATTCGTTTTAAGGAACCTTTGAAGACCTATACCTATACAAAGGTAGGAGGTCGAGCGGATTATCTAGTTTTGCCACGCAATCGCTATGAGATGGCCCGTGTCGTCCAATTTGCCAATCAAGAGAATATTCCCTGGATGGTGCTTGGGAATGCCAGCAATATCATTGTTCGTGAAGGTGGAATCCGTGGTTTTGTCATCTTGTGTGATAAGCTTAATAACGTTTCGGTTGATGGCTATACCATCGAAGCAGAAGCTGGAGCTAACTTGATTGAAACGACACGTATTGCCCTCCGTCATAGTTTGACTGGTTTTGAGTTTGCTTGTGGGATTCCAGGGAGCGTCGGTGGAGCTGTCTTTATGAATGCGGGTGCCTACGGAGGAGAGATTGCTCATATCTTGCAGTCTTGTCAAGTTTTGACCAAGGAAGGGGAAATCGAGACCTTGTCAGTCAAGGACTTGGCTTTTGGTTACCGTCATTCAGCTATTCAGGATTCTGGGGCCATTGTCTTGTCAGCTAAATTTGCCTTAGCTCCAGGAAATCATCAGGTTATCAAGCAAGAAATGGATCGCTTGACGCACCTACGTGAACTCAAACAACCTCTAGAATACCCATCATGTGGGTCAGTCTTTAAGCGTCCAGTGGGGCATTTTGCAGGACAGTTGATTTCAGAGGCTGGCTTGAAAGGCTATCGTATCGGTGGTGTGGAAGTATCTGAAAAACACGCAGGTTTCATGATCAATGTTGCTGACGGAACGGCCAAAGACTATGAAGACTTGATCCAATCTGTTATCGAAAAAGTCAAGGAACACTCAGGTGTCACTCTTGAAAGAGAAGTCCGAATCTTGGGTGAGAAGGAATAAGGTTGGGGTAGAAAAGCTGCTGCTATAACCATTGTAAAGGGGGTGAAAGCCTATCGTCAGTGAAGATGTATGTAGGCAGTTTAATCTCCTACACGAGGTAGTAGCGGCCTGACAGAGCCATGATCTGTTAATTTATGAAAAAGAAGGAATTTATGACAATTGAAAAAACCAATTATTGAATTCAAAAACGTCTCTAAAGTTTTTGAAGACAGCAACACCAAGGTTCTCAAAGACATTAACTTTGAGTTAGAAGAAGGGAAATTTTACACTCTTTTGGGCGCATCTGGTTCAGGAAAATCAACCATCCTGAACATCATTGCAGGTTTACTGGATGCGACGACAGGAGATATTTTGCTGGATGGGGTACGGATCAACGACATCCCAACCAACAAGCGAGACGTCCATACTGTTTTCCAATCCTATGCCTTGTTTCCACATATGAATGTGTTTGAAAATGTTGCCTTTCCACTCCGCTTGCGTAAAATCGACAAGAAAGAAATCGAGCAACGTGTAGCGGAAGTTCTCAAGATGGTTCAGTTGGAAGGTTATGAGAAGCGTTCTATCCGTAAACTCTCTGGAGGACAACGTCAGCGTGTGGCTATTGCCCGTGCCATCATCAACCAACCTCGTGTGGTCTTGCTAGATGAGCCTCTATCAGCCCTAGATTTGAAATTAAGAACAGACATGCAGTACGAATTGCGTGAACTGCAACAACGATTGGGCATTACCTTTGTCTTTGTAACTCACGATCAAGAAGAAGCTCTGGCTATGAGTGATTGGATTTTCGTTATGAATGATGGGGAAATCGTCCAGTCTGGTACTCCTGTAGATATCTACGACGAGCCAATCAACCACTTTGTTGCCACCTTTATCGGTGAGTCCAACATCTTGCCAGGAACCATGATTGAGGACTACTTGGTCGAGTTTAACGGCAAACGCTTTGAAGCGGTCGATGGTGGGATGAAGCCAAATGAACCTGTTGAGGTTGTTATTCGTCCAGAAGACTTGCGTATTACCCTTCCTGAAGAAGGCAAGCTCCAAGTTAAGGTGGATACCCAGCTTTTCCGTGGTGTTCACTACGAGATTATCGCCTATGACGAGCTTGGAAATGAATGGATGATCCACTCAACTCGTAAGGCCATCGTTGGTGAGGAAATCGGTCTGGACTTTGAACCGGAAGACATCCATATCATGCGTCTCAATGAAACTGAAGAAGAGTTCGATGCTCGTATTGAAGAATACGTAGAAATCGAAGAGCAAGAAGCAGGTCTGATTAACGCGATCGAGGAGGAAAGAGATGAAGAAAACAACCTCTAAACTCTTTGTAGTGCCCTACATGCTTTGGATTGTCCTCTTTGTTCTCGCACCCTTGGTCTTGATTTTTGGGCAATCCTTTTTCAACATTGAAGGCCAGTTTAGTTTAGAAAACTATAAATCTTACTTTGCGTCACAAAACTTGACCTATCTTAAGATGAGCTTCAATTCTGTACTCTATGCGGGGATTGTGACCCTAGTGACTCTTTTCATCAGTTATCCAACAGCCCTCTTTTTGACCCGTCTCAAGCACCGTCAACTCTGGCTTATGCTGATTATTCTGCCAACCTGGATCAATCTGCTCCTTAAGGCCTATGCCTTTATCGGGATTTTTGGTCAGAATGGCTCTATTAACCAATTTTTGGAATTTATCGGAATCGGTTCGCAACAGTTGCTATTTACGGATTTCTCCTTTATCTTTGTCGCAAGCTACATCGAGCTTCCTTTTATGATTTTGCCGATTTTCAATGTCTTGGACGATATGGACAACAATCTCATCAATGCTAGTTACGACCTGGGTGCAACCAAGTGGGAGACTTTCCGTCATGTCATCTTCCCTCTGTCTATGAACGGTGTGAGAAGTGGAGTTCAATCCGTCTTTATCCCAAGTTTGAGTCTCTTCATGCTGACACGTTTGATTGGTGGGAACCGCGTGATCACCTTGGGGACAGCCATTGAGCAGAACTTCCTGACAAATGATAACTACGGTATGGGTTCTACCATCGGTGTGATCCTCATCCTGACCATGTTTCTCACCATGTGGGTGACCAAGGAAAGGAGAGAACGATGAAAAAATTTGCCAATCTCTACCTAGCCTTTGTCTTTATCATCCTCTATTTGCCAATTTTTTACTTGATTGGCTATGCCTTTAATGCTGGCGATGATATGAACAGCTTTACTGGTTTTGGCTTGAACCATTTTCAAACCATGTTTGGGGATGGCCGTCTCATGTTGATCCTCACCCAAACCTTTTTCTTGGCCTTTCTGTCAGCCTTGATTGCGACCATTATCGGGACTTTTGGTGCTATTTATATCTACCAGTCTCGTAAGAAATACCAAGAAGCTTTTCTATCACTCAATAATATCCTCATGGTTGCGCCTGACGTTATGATTGGTGCCAGCTTCTTGATTCTCTTTACCCAGCTGAAGTTTTCACTTGGCTTTTTGACGGTCCTATCTAGTCATGTGGCCTTTTCCATCCCAATCGTGGTCTTGATGGTCTTGCCTCGTCTCAAGGAAATGAATGATGACATGATCCATGCGGCCTATGACTTGGGAGCCAGCCAGTTTCAGATGTTTAAGGAAATCATGCTTCCTTATCTGACTCCGTCTATCATTGCAGGTTATTTCATGGCCTTCACCTATTCGCTGGATGACTTTGCTGTGACCTTCTTCGTAACGGGAAATGGCTTTTCAACCCTGTCAGTCGAGATTTACTCTCGCGCTCGGAAGGGGATTTCGCTAGAAATCAATGCCCTGTCTGCACTTGTCTTTCTCTTTAGTATTATCCTGGTTGTTGGTTATTACTTTATCTCACGTGAGAAGGAGGAGCAAGCATGAAAAAACTCTATTCATTTTTAGCAGGAATTGTAGCCATTATCCTTGTCTTGTGGGGAATTGCTCATCATCTAGATAGTAAAATCAACAGTCGAGATAGTCAAAAACTGGTTATCTACAACTGGGGAGACTACATTGATCCCGAACTCTTGGAGAAATTCACAGAAGAAACAGGAATCCAAGTCCAGTATGAGACCTTTGACTCCAACGAAGCCATGTATACCAAGATTAAGCAAGGGGGAACGACCTACGATATTGCCATCCCAAGTGAGTACATGATCAACAAGATGAAGGATGAAGATCTCTTGGTTCCTCTTGATTATTCAAAAATTGAAGGCATCGAGAATATCGGACCAGAGTTCCTCAACCAGTCTTTTGACCCGGGCAATAAATTCTCCATCCCGTACTTCTGGGGGACCTTGGGAATTGTCTACAATGAAACCATGGTAGAGGAGGCGCCTGAGCATTGGGATGACCTCTGGAAGCCAGAATATAAGGATTCCATCATGCTCTTTGATGGGGCGCGTGAGGTGCTGGGACTCGGGCTTAACTCGCTCGGTTACAGCCTTAACTCCAAGGATCCTCAACAGTTGGAAGAAACGGTAGACAAGCTCTACAAACTGACTCCAAATATCAAAGCCATTGTGGCGGACGAGATGAAGGGTTACATGATTCAGAACAACGCTGCTATCGGTGTGACTTTCTCTGGAGAAGCCAGCCAGATGTTGGAGAAAAATCCTAACCTCAAGTATGTCGTTCCGACTGAGGCCAGCAATCTCTGGTTTGATAACATGGTCATTCCAAAAACCGTGAAAAACCAAGATGCCGCCTATGCCTTTATCAACTTTATGCTGAAACCCGAAAATGCTCTGAAAAATGCGGAGTATGTAGGCTACTCAACACCAAACCTACCAGCCAAGGAAATGCTCCCAGAGGAGACTCGTGAGGACAAATCCTTCTATCCAGACGCTGATACTATGAAACACTTGGAAGTTTATGAGAAGTTTGATCATAAATGGACAGGAAAATACAGCGACCTCTTCCTACAGTTTAAAATGTATCGGAAGTAGTGATAGTAACGAAACGAATCAGTCAAGCTGGTTCGTTTTTGTGAAAATAGAAAGTAATTTTTTATGAGCGATTATTTACGAAATATGATATTCTATATTTAAAATATTAGAATATGTAGTTAGGATAATGAAACATGAAGTTTAATTACAATGTCTCGTGAAAAATATTAATTGATAAAAATAAGGAAAAGAAAGATTTAATGGATAAAACTGGGATCTCACCAACAACTATTTCAAAAATGGTAAAAGGGGAGTCTGTTTTTCTAGGACTTCTTGGAAAAATTTGTAGGGAACTAGACAGTGATATTGGAGATATCATTACGATTGAAAAATTTTATTTGGAGGATAATTAAATGGATAGTTCATATAATGCATTGGAGTACAATAAACTTGTTAGTTTCATCTGGTCTGTTGCAGATGACTGTTTGCGAGATGTATACGTTCGAGGAAAATACCGGGATGTTATTCTTCCCATGACTGTTATTCGCCGTTTTGATACTATTATCGAAAAAGAAAAAGCGAATATTATGAAAATTAAAGAGACAGCAGAACAAGAAGGATGGGATGTTGAAAAAACATTGGCAACAGCTGTGAACTTGCCATTTTACAACACATCACAATTTCAGCTGAAAGATTTAAAACACGAAACAAACCGTCAAAATCTTAAGAAAAATTTTGAGGAATATTTGAATGGATTCTCAGAAAATGTAAAGGAGATCTTACAAAAGTTTGATTTCAATAATCAACTGACCAAGATGACAGAAGCAGGCATTCTAGGTTCTGTGATTGAAAAATTCACATCATCAGAATTAAATCTTAGTCCTTATGATGAATTGAATTCACAAGGTGAAGTGATAAAAAAAGGGTTAGATAACCATGCTATGGGAACACTTTTTGAAGAGTTGATTCGTAAGTTTAACGAGGAAAATAACGAGGAAGCTGGGGAACACTTTACTCCTCGTGATGTTATTGAATTGATGGCTGATATCGCTGTTGTACCGATTCTTGATAAGTTGAAAGATGGGACATATTCTATCTATGATGGGGCCTGTGGAACACTTGGAATGGCTACAGTAGCAGAAGAAAAACTTCAAACTTTTGCTCAAGAAACAGGTAAATCTCTATCAATTCACATGTTTGGACAAGAGGTCAATCCAGAAACTTATGCTATCTCTAAAGCCGACTTGCTGATCAAGGGTGGGGACACCAATGCAAATAAAGTTTTCTATGGTTCAACCCTATCTTATGACCAAACTTCGGGTGAGCACTTTGACTTTATGCTCTCGAATCCACCTTATGGGAAGAACTGGAAAACAGATCTCACTATCTTGGGTGGAGGAACAGACGATAAAGCTAAAAAAAGTGTGATGGATTCACGTTTTGTCAAATCTTACAAAGAACAAGAAGACTTCCGTATGCTTCCAGATGTCAGTGATGGACAGTTGCTATTCTTGTTAAATAATATATCTAAGATGAAAGAGACAGAATTAGGCTCTCGCATTCTTGAAGTTCATAATGGTTCAGCTCTCTTCGCCGGTGATGCAGGCAGTGGAGCAAGTAATGCCCGTCGGTATATGATTGAAGAAGATCTTATCGAAGCTATTATTCAGTTGCCAGAGAATATATTCTATAACACACCAATTACAACGCATATCTGGATTCTCAACAATCGTAAAGAAGAAAAACGTAAAGGCAAAATCCAACTAATTGATGCTAGAAGTATTAAGACGTCCTTACGGAAGAACCTTGGTAAGAAAAACTGTGAACTCTCAGAAGAGGATCGTCTTTTCATTCTTGATGAATACCTCAACTTCCAAGAAAGTGAGTACTCCAAAATTTTCAATAATGAAGAATTTGGATACTACAAGGTGACAGTGGAGCGCCCGCTTAGACAAGCTGTTCTTTGCAATCAAGCGAATCTTCAACAATTAGAAGCGACATTAACAGCAGTCGGTGCCTTAGAAGGCAACCTCGATAAGGATAAATTATCCAAGAGTGGACTTAAAGATACGAAAGGCGCTCTTTCAGAACTCAAAAATACCGAGAATATCAAGGCATACTGGGATGTATTAAAATCTCTTGAGCGAGAAAATCTTTACCTTGACTATGCTAAATTCAAGGAGAAATTCACTAAAGCTCTTAAAGCCTATAGCCTCAAAGGTGCTAGCTTAACAAAGGCACTATCAACAGGCATGTTAGACAATATCCTTATCATTGATGAAAAAGCGGAGGTACAAACAGACAGTAAAGGTAATGTTATAATTGATACGAATTTGACAGATACAGAAAACATCCCGTTAACCTATGAAGGCGGTATCGATGCTTTTATCGCACAAGAAGTGCTACCATATCATCCAGATGCTTTTGTCAATACAGAAAAGACACAAATTGGTTATGAGATAAACTTCACCAAGTACTTCTACAAACCAAAACAATTAGAAAGTGTCGAAATCATTATTACTCGAATCAAAGAATTAGAAAAACAAACAGATAGTATGATGGCAAGCGTCTTGGAGGGATTGTATGAATAAGTACGAACGGTATAAAAAAGTAGATTTACCTTGGTTGGAGGAAGTGCCAGAGCATTGGGCAGTCGCTCCTATTTCCCATGTTTTTGAAGAGAGAAAAGAAATAAATCAAAATGGAGACATTAAGTTTATTTTGTCTGTTATGAAGAACAGAGGAGTTATACCTTATACAGAAAAAGGCAATGTTGGTAATAAGGCTTCAGAAAATATTGAAAGTTATAAGATAGTCTATCCGAATGATATGGTTTTTAATTCGATGAACATGATGATTGGATCATTAGGTAAGTCAAAATATAAAGGTGTATTAAGTCAGGTTTATTATGTTTTACGCCTGATAAATGAAAGTGAGCATAATATAGACTATCTGAACTATTTATTTCAAGTTAAACCTTTCTATGAATCTTTTAGAGTTCTGGGAAAGGGAATTTTAGACCATAGGCTTCGAGTGCCAATGCAGATGTTAAAATATGAAAAAGTAATTCTTCCTCCTCTATTAGAACAGAGGCAAATTGCTGCTTATCTGGACTGGAAAATTAATGAGATTGACCGGTTGATTGCTGTGGAGAAAGAAAAAACTGCTCAGTTAAAAATTTACAAACAAAAATTTATTGATAACGCTATAAATAATTTGGTGGATCCATTCATTCCGTTAAGAGAAATATTTTCTTTTGGGAAAGGGTTGAGTATTACTAAAGAAAATTTAGGGGAAAATGGAATAAGATGTATTAGCTATGGAGAAATTCATCGAGGATTTAGGTTTAGTTTTATATCCAATGATAAACGATTAAAGGGATTGGAAAAGAGTGATGATGTTTCAATATCTAAATCAGCTATCTTGGAGCAAGGAGACTTCATTTTTGCTGATACCTCTGAAGATTTAATTGGATGCGGAAATTTTTCTTTTCTCGAAGAAAAAAATACAGAAGTTTACGCAGGATATCATACTATTGTGGGTAAAAGAAAACAGAATTTTAATTCTAAATATCTTGCTTATTATTTTGAAAGTGAAACTTGGAGAGAACAAGTTAGAAAACAAGTTAAAGGTATAAAAGTATTTAGTATTACTCAATCCATTCTAAAGGCTACAAAAGTACAAATTCCTAATTTGGAACAACAATTTGATATGGTTATTACGTTAGATTCGATTACAGAAAAAACTGAAAATTTATTGAGAAGCATTCAATTAAATATATCTAACTTGGAATCCCTCAAACATTCCCTCATCTCCGAAGTGGTTACAGGTAAGATAGATGTTCGCAATGTTGTCATTCCATCTTATGAAAAAGTAGGCATTAGTGTTTCAACAGGCGAAGAAGAAATCGAAGAATAGGAGGTACCTTATGGGAATATGGGATACTAAAATGGAAGCTGAGTTAGAAAAGAATATTATTGATTATCTTGTGGAGAAAAACGGATATATCTATATTGATAATAATGAGATGAAAGATGCTTATAATCGCAAGTATGCATTTGATGAAGTGAGGTTGTTAGAGTTTATTCAGAAATCACAACCAAGTGAGTATGAGATTTTATCTCTCGATACAGTAGATGGGAAGGATAAATTCTTCAAGCAACTCGATCATAAAATTCGTAAGGAAGGAATTGTATCTGTCCTTAAAAACGGAATTAAGTGTTACCCTTCATCAGGAACGATTATCTTTTATCATGCATTAGATCCTAAGCGACAAAGCTCATACGAAGAGTTTAAGACTAATATCTTTGCCGTTACTAACCAACTGACTTATTCTGACAAGAATCGAGGGTTGGAGTTGGATCTAGCGATTATGATCAATGGTTTGCCAATTATGACAATGGAGCTTAAGAGTCGTGCCTCTAGCTCAGGATGGACATATAAAGACGCTGAAGAACAATACAAGAATGACCGTGATGCTAAGGAAACATTATTTACCTTCAAACGATGTATGGCGCATTTTGCAGTTGATGAGAACTTCATCAGCTTTACGACCAGGATAGATGGACAAAATACTCGTTTCATGCCTTTTAACAAAGGAACAGAAGCTGGAGGGTCTGGGAATCCTGTCAATCCATCAGGGACTATGACAGACTATCTCTGGAAAGAGTTCTTGAAGAAAGAGACGTTAACAAGTCTCGTTCGTGACTTCGCTTATGTTTCAGTGGATAAAGTTAAACATACTGAGGCACTGATTTTTCCACGTTATCATCAGTATCGGGCAGTGACTCGATTGGTAGAGGATGTAAAAGAGCATGGTGTTGGGAACCGTTATTTGATTCAACATAGTGCCGGTAGCGGAAAGAGTAATTCCATCACATGGCTTGCTTATCGTCTTGTAGAAGTGAGCTATGATGATAAGAAGGCTTTTGACTCTGTGATTGTTGTGACAGACCGATTGAATTTGGATAAGCAAATTGAAGCGAATATTCGTAAGTTTATTGATGAGAAGAGTATTGTTGGTCATGCTAATACATCGACAGATTTGAAAAATTTATTGACGGATGGTAAAAAAATCATCATTACCACTGTACAAAAGTTTCCTTATCTCCTAGAGAAGATTGGAACAGACTTACAAGGAAGAAACTTTGCGATTATCATTGATGAAGCTCATTCTTCTCAAAGTGGTAAAGCTGCTGCTTCTCTCAATATGGCAGTCTCAGGAGGCCTTTCGACAGATGATAAAGATATGGAAGATCATTTGAATGAACTCATTGAAGCAAGAAAGATGCCCAAGAATGCGAGCTTCTTTGCCTTTACAGCAACTCCAAAAGCTAAAACAATTGAAATGTTTGGCAGTGTCTTTGATCTCTACTCTATGAAACAAGCAATTGAAGAAGGTTTTATCTTAGATGTTTTAAAGAACTATACGCATTATGAAAACTATTATAAGGTCTATAAAACTATAGAAAGCAATCCTGATTTTGATAAAAAGAAATCCCAATATAAAATCCGAAACTATGTTGAGGGGCAAGAGTTTCCGATTCGTGAAAAAGCAGAAGTAATGGTTAATCATTTTCTGACTACGGTTGCCCCAAAAATAAATGGAAAAGCAAAAGCGATGATTATCACGCAAAGTATTCTTCGTGCAATTGAGTACTATCAAATTATTAGCGATATATTGAAACGTTCGAACACAGGTTTTGAGGCAGTAATTGCTTTTTCAGGAGAAAAAGAGTACAAAGGTAAGATTGTTACGGAAACTAGTTTGAATGGATTTTCGGATAAAGAAACACCAGAACGATTTAAAGAAGATAAGTACAAATTTTTGATTGTTGCGGATAAATATCAAACGGGATATGATGAGCCACTTCTTCATACCATGTATGTTGATAAAGTGTTGAATGATGTTAAGGCTGTTCAAACATTATCTCGTCTGAATAGAAGTGCTAAATATAAAATTGATACTTGTGTGATTGACTTTGCAAATAAACCAGAACACATTCAAGAAGCTTTCCAACCTTATTATCGTGAAACGAAATTGGAAGAAGAAACTGACCCAAATAAACTTTATAATATGTTAGGTATGCTTGATGGAATGTATGTTTATGAGGAGGATGAAGTAGATAAAGTTGTAGAACTATTCCTAGAAAATTGTTCAAGAAATATGATTGATAATATCATTGATACAGTTGTAGAACGATATAATGCATTAACTGAGGAAGAGCAAGTAGTGTTCAAGAGTGGAGTTAAATCTTTCATTAGAACCTACAATTTTATAGCTTCCATTCTTCCGATTGGTCAAGTGGAATGGGAAAAGAAAGTCATTTTCTTTGAGCAGTTAATTCATCGGCTACCAACACCTAAAGGTGAGGATTTTTCACAGGGGATCTTGGATTCTATTGACTTGGAAAGCTACCGTTTGGAAAAGAAAAAAACAATGGATATCATTTTAGAGGATGAAGATGGAACTGTTGAAGGGTTAGGTATTGGTACAGGTAGAAAAGGACAATTAGAACTAGATTCACTTGAAAATATCATTATGACTTTTAATGATGTCTATGGTAATATCGAATGGAAAGATAAGGATAATGTCGCTCGTCAAATTAAAGAGTTACCAGATATGGTTATGAAAAATGATAAGTTTAGAAATGCTTTAAAAAATTCAGATATAGAAAATATTAAACGGGAGTATAAAACAGCATTAAGTGATGTCTTTCGAATAATCATGCTGGATAATATGGAATTATTTGGGCAATGGACAAATAATTCCGATTTCAGTGAATGGCTAAGTGGTATGATTTTTGATGAGATAATGAAAAAACAGAAAAGATAACAGGTATTGACAATATAGCAGACGATGCAGGATAAGGATGGAGAAAAATGAAACAAAAAGATTTTCAAACAATAATCAATAAGAATTTTAAGCATATTCCAGATTCTCTAATTAATTTAAGTGATGTTAATGAATGTGAATTTTTAGCGGATAAATTATCATTTATGGGATATGGCCAAAATGCTGAAGGATATTTTGGACATAAAAATGTACCTAATCCATCACAAAAATTTCATCTTGAACAAGCATTTTTTGCAGTTAAATTTGACAATGCAGAAAATAACATCGATAAGGAATTCATTAAAGACTGCAAATTTTATGGCATTAGATGCCCTCAGTTGATTCTGTGGATTGCAGAGATTGTACAAATACCAGAATCGGTTTTAAAAGATGCTTATAATTATATAGTTAAAGCTGAAGATGAATTATTTCATAAAAAAGGGATAAAGAAAGGCTTGCTTGGAGCTGATAAGTATTGGGAAACAATGACACAAAATTCAAATATTACCCTTAGTGAATTTAAAACAAAACTCAAATACCCAGAAATATGTAAAATCATTAAATCAGCAAATAATTGGGAAGAAATTATTTCAAATTGTCAGAAATTAGATTTCAAAAATTAGACTATTTTTACCTTATTAAATAATACTGTGAGAAACAGTAATTATTATTTAAAAGCGGCTAATAAATTATAGAATATATGTTTCTCCTTTTCACTCAATATGGTACACTTTTTAAGTATAGAAATTCTACAAATTTCTTTCATAGAGGAATTTTGAAATGTAGTAAAACCCTTATCTATCAAACTAGGTCTTAAGAAAGCTCGTAAAGATGGCCAGTTCTCAAAATGTTAAGAACTAGAAACAATACAGCATTGATAACACTTCATGGTTCATACCATGGGGTAGAAGACAATTTTTACAGCTCTATCTTTTTCTATTCTATTTGCTTATTATATTGCTTAATAGTATACTAAATTTATCTATATGGAAAGCGGTAACAAATAATGAAAATGTCTACATTTTTCAGAAAAAGTTTTTGGCCAACCTTTTTGACTGTTAACCAAATAGCTATGCTACTCCATTTAAAGGATGGCTTGGATCGACAATACCTAACAACTGATTCCATACATTTGGTGATAGGATACTTTATATTTGCAAATATTTTCGTAGCTGTCTTTAGTAATTCGAAAACTTGGGATAAAAGTTGGGATAAAAAGAGTGATAGCAGTAAGAAAAAATATATTCTGAAAAAGTAATCAAAGATACAGGGAATTGGTCTGATTCAACGGAGACGATTCCCAGTTGACGCAGAACTCAAAAAACGATATAATAAGAAAGTTGAGAATTGATTTTCACTTGTCTTAGTCCAGAGAAATGGCGGTGCTGCGAGCCATCTAAGCTAGGAAATCATGCTACTCAATCAGACAATTGCATAAGATTAAGAGAATGACAAGTTCATTGAATGAAGGTGGTACCGCGGTTTTTCGCCCTTCGTGATATGGACTTGTCTTTTGATTTTTGGAGGTGTTTATGAAGACATTTCTCGTGAAACAAAAGTTTCGTCTTGGGGGCGAACGCTTCGATATTAAGGATGATAGAGGAGTAGTGAACTATCAGGTGGAGGGATCTTTCTTCCAAATTCCTAAGACCTTTACCATCTATGACGCCTATGGTGAGCAGGTCAGTGAAATCAGTAAAGAATTTTTCACCTTGCTTCCTCGCTTTAACATTCAGCTACGGGACGGGTCAAATTTCGTCATTCGTAAGAAGTTTACTTTCTTTCGAGATAAGTATGAGTTTGATAATCTGGGGCTTCGTATCGAGGGCAATATCTGGGATTTGAATTTCAAATTGCTGGATGATCGTGACCAAGTGATTGCTGAGATTCGGAAAGAGATTTTTCATTTAACCTCGACTTACACCGTAACCGTCTATGAAGACTCTTATGCAGACCTAGTTATTTCCCTCTGTGTCGCGATTGACTATGTGGAAATGCTGGAAAGCCAATCAAATTAAACAAGTAAATAAGGAGATATTATGAAACAACTATCTAGTGCTCAAGTACGCCAAATGTGGCTAGATTTCTGGGCAAGCAAAGGCCACTCTGTAGAACCATCAGTCAGCTTGGTTCCTGTAAATGACCCAACTCTTTTGTGGATTAACTCTGGGGTAGCAACCCTTAAGAAATACTTTGACGGAACCATTATCCCTGAAAATCCACGTATTACCAATGCCCAAAAAGCCATCCGTACGAACGATATTGAAAATGTAGGGAAGACTGCGCGTCACCATACCATGTTTGAAATGTTGGGGAACTTCTCTATCGGGGATTACTTCCGTGATGAAGCTATCACTTGGGCTTATGAGCTTTTGACAAGTCCTGAATGGTTTGACTTTCCAGCTGAAAAACTCTACATGACCTACTATCCAGATGATAAAGATTCTTACAACCGCTGGATTGAAGTAGGAGTGGACCCAAGCCACTTGATTCCAATCGAAGACAACTTCTGGGAAATCGGTGCAGGACCTTCTGGACCTGATACAGAAATCTTCTTTGACCGTGGAGAAGCATTTGACCCAGAAAATATCGGTCTTCGCCTGCTTGCAGAGGATATCGAAAACGACCGTTACATCGAAATCTGGAACATCGTTTTGTCACAATTTAACGCAGACCCTGCTGTACCTCGTAGTGAGTACAAGGAATTGCCACACAAGAATATTGATACGGGTGCTGGTTTGGAGCGTTTGGTGGCAGTTATCCAAGGGGCGAAGACAAACTTTGAAACAGACCTCTTCATGCCGATCATCCGTGAAGTTGAGAAATTATCTGGTAAGGTCTACGACCAAGATGGCGACAACATGAGCTTCAAGGTCATCGCTGACCACATCCGTTCCCTTTCATTTGCCATCGGTGATGGCGCTCTTCCAGGAAATGAAGGTCGTGGTTATGTACTTCGTCGTCTTCTCCGTCGTGCTTCCATGCATGGTCAAAAATTGGGTATCAACGAGCCTTTCCTTTACAAACTCGTTCCAACTGTTGGAAAAATCATGGAAAGCTACTACCCAGAAGTGCTTGAAAAACGTGACTTTATTGAGAAAATCGTTAAAAGTGAGGAAGAGTCATTTGCCCGTACCCTTCACTCAGGTCAACACTTTGCCCAAAGCATTGTAGCAGACTTGAAAGAAAAAGGTCAATCTGTCATCGCTGGTTCAGATGTCTTCAAACTCTACGATACTTATGGATTCCCAGTAGAGTTGACAGAAGAAATCGCTGAAGAAGCGGGTCTGACTGTTGACCGTGAAGGTTTTGAAGCTGCCATGAAAGAGCAGCAAGAACGTGCGCGTGCGTCAGCTGTCAAAGGTGGCTCAATGGGAATGCAAAATGAAACCCTTCAAAACATTACAGTGGAAAGTGTCTTCAACTACAATGCCAGCCAATTGCCTTCTAAGTTGGTGGCTATCGTAGCGGACAATGCTGAAGTAGAAGCTGTATCTGAAGGAACTGCCTCTCTTATCTTTGCAGAGACTCCATTCTACGCTGAAATGGGTGGACAAGTTGCGGACCACGGTCAAATCTTGGACGCTGCTGGAAATGTCGTGGCTACTGTGACAGATGTTCAAAAAGCACCAAACGGCCAAGCTCTTCATACTGTTGAAGTTCTTGCACCACTTGCTTTGAACCAAGAATACACATTGGCCATCGATACCAACCGTCGTCACCGTGTCATGAAGAACCATACGGCGACTCACTTGCTCCATGCGGCCCTTCACAATATCCTTGGCCACCATGCAACTCAAGCAGGTTCACTTAATGAAGTAGAATTCCTCCGCTTTGACTTCACCCATTTCCAAGCCGTAACTCCAGAAGAATTGCGTGCTATTGAGCAACAAGTCAATGAGAAGATCTGGGAAGCCATCGCAGTGGAAACTGTTGAGACAGATATTGACACGGCTAAAGAAATGGGAGCTATGGCCCTCTTTGGTGAGAAATATGGTAAAGAAGTCCGCGTTGTGACCATCGGTGACTACTCTATTGAGCTTTGTGGTGGTACCCACGTTGGCAACACTTCTGAGATTGGCCTCTTCAAGATTGTCAAAGAAGAAGGAATCGGATCAGGAACTCGCCGTATCTTGGCAGTAACTGGTAAGGAAGCCTTTGAAGCTTATCGCGAACAAGAAGATGCTCTGAAAGCAGTAGCAGCAACCTTGAAAGCACCTCAACTCAAGGAAGTACCTCACAAAGTCGAAGGACTTCAAGAGCAACTCCGCCAATTGCAAAAAGAAAATGCAGAGTTGAAGGAAAAAGCCGCAGCCGCAGCTGCAGGTGATGTCTTCAAGGATGTGAAGGAAGTCAACGGACACCGTTACATTGCTAGTCAAGTTTCTGTATCAGATGCCGGTGCCCTTCGTACCTTTGCGGATAACTGGAAACAAAAAGACTACTCTGATGTGCTTGTCCTAGTTGCCGCTATCGGTGACAAAGTCAATGTTCTTGTAGCTAGCAAGACAAAAGATGTGCATGCAGGAAATCTTGTCAAAGAATTGGCTCCAATCGTCGATGGACGTGGTGGTGGTAAACCAGACATGGCCATGGCAGGAGGAAGCAACCAAGCGAAAATTCAAGAACTCTTGGATGCAGTAGCAGGTAAATTGTAAGACAATAAAGATCTATCCATTTGGGTAGGTCTTTTTGCCTACTTAAAAAGCCAAATCCGCTTGGATTTGACTTGTAACTGATAGGTTTATTTTGTTGCCCAAACACTGACTGAACCCGCTGCTACTGGAAATTCTCCATAACCTTCAGCGTTGATTGTAACTTGTGCTGGATGATTTTCAAGGAGGTCAACAAAGGTTTGGTCAGCCCATTCTTGCCCGACAAACATAGATTTGCTGTTTTCTTGGTCATTTGAGATGAGGACAGCGATTGGAGATTGATGTTCAGCACCTGAACGAACCCAACCGATACAGTTGGCATCGTCAAAGTAGTCTGTTTGCTCCCCATATGCCCTGTCTTTTCGGATGGCTAGGAGACGATCAAGAACTTCTCTGAAATCTTGTTGAGCAAATTGCCCTGAAATGCCGTAATAGTCTCCGTAAAAGACACATGGAAGACCATCTTGGCGTAATAGAATGAGGGCATAGGCTGCTGGCTTGAACCATTCTTCAACAGTAGACTCAAGGGCTTGTCCTCGTTGGGTATCATGGTTGTCAACGAAAGTGACTGCTTTGTCAGGCTTGAGTTCAACCAAGCTATCTGTGAAAATGTTACGAAGGTCGTAACTTGCTCCAGCTTGACTGGCTTCAAAGAGGTTCTGGTGGAGACGAACATCGACAAGATCAAAGCGTTCTTCTGTTTTCTCGAGATAGTCTAGATTGGCTTCTTTGTCTGGGTTCCAAAATTCACCAAAAACATAGAAATCTTGACCGTATTTTTCCTTCATATCACGGATGAAATTGCCCATAAAGAAGGAGTCAATGTGCTTAACGGCATCCAAGCGGAAACCAGCTACACCAGTCGTTTCCATGAACCAGTCAGCCCAGTCATAGATGTTTTGGATGACTTCGGGATGCTTAAAGTCTAGGTCAGCATACATGAGGTAGTCGTAGTTACCGTTTTCGTTATCGACCAATTCCTCATTTGCCCAACCTTTATTGTCTCCTTGGATCAGGTAAATACCAGACTTACGGCGTTTGGCATCGTAGTCTGTACCTGTGAAGTGGTACCAGTGCCAGTGGAAGTCATTGTAGGTATCTTGGCGACCATCGAAAGTAAAGTGAGTCCAGCCATTGATAGTAAAGGGCTCGCTTAGTTGAACGGTACGATCCTCAGGGTCCACTTCAATAACCTGAAAGGCTTCCATATGATCGGCAGCAGCCTTGTGATTGAGCACCACATCGGCCATGGGTTGAATTCCCTGTGCTTTTAGGGCTTGAATGGCTTGAAGATAGTCTTCTTTAAACCCATACTTGGTACGGACAGTTCCTTTTTGGTGAAATTCGCCTAGGTCAAAAAGATCGTAAACACCATAGCCGACGTCTTTTTCGTTGGTTGCCTTGAAGGCAGGTGGCATCCAGACGTGGCTAATCCCCAGATGAGCTAGGTGCTCTGCGTCATTTGTCAGTCGAGCCCAGTGTTGGCCGTCGTGAGGCAGATACCATTCAAAGTATTGCATAAGTGTCTGATTTTGCATTGTTTTTCCTCTTGCTTATCAATGTTGTGTTTTATTCTACCATAAAGTTTAGAACTAGGCAAACGTTTGCGCAAGATTCTATACTCATTTCTGTTTTTGTCTATTTTTAGCGAATAGAATCTCTCTTTCCATTATAAGGGAAAGGATGTTTTGGTGGGAAAGTAAATGGCATATACTTATTTGAACAAAAATGACACTCAGTAAACTAAAGTACAAATGGTTAAACGGTTTCTTTTTTGAGAATTGTCACAAAATTTGCTATAATAGTAGCTATGAATAGAATTAGGGTCAGCAGACGTGTTGAAAAAAAGCTAGCTAAGGGTCTAGTTCTTTTGGAAGCGAGTGATTTAACAGATATTGAACTGACAGATCAGGCAGTAGAAGTTCTTAGTCAAGACGGGAAGTTTTTAGGGAGCGCCTATCTTTCTCAACAGAATAAGGGAATCGGTTGGTTCATCAGCAAGGAAAAGGTTGGTTTCAATCAAGCCTTTTTTGAAATCCTGTTTCGTAAGGCTAAGGAAGCTAGAAAGCCTTATTATCAAGATGACTTGACCACTGCCTTTCGCCTTTTTAACCAAGAGGGGGATGGTTTTGGTGGTCTGACTGTTGATCTCTATGGAGATTATGCTGTTTTTTCTTGGTACAACTCCTTTGTTTACCAAATTCGTGAGCTAATCGTAAAGGCTTTTAAGGAAGTTTTTCCTGAGGTCTTGGGGGCTTATGAGAAGATTCGTTTTAAAGGTCTAGACTACGAGTCTGCCTATGTTTATGGTGAGGAAGCGCCAGATGATTTTACTGTTCTTGAGAATGGCGTGCTCTATCAAGTCTTTATGAATGATGGCTTGATGACAGGAATTTTCCTAGATCAGCATGAGGTTCGTGGGAGTCTGGTTGACGGTCTAGCCATGGGCAAATCCTTGCTCAATATGTTTTCCTATACGGCTGCCTTTTCAGTTGCTGCAGCTATGGGAGGTGCGAGTGAGACGACTTCTGTCGACTTGGCCAAACGGTCTAGAGAGCTGTCAGAGGCTCATTTTCAAGCAAATGGACTCAGCACGGACAATCATCGTTTTATCGTCATGGATGTCTTTGAGTACTTTAAGTATGCCAAGCGAAAAGGCTTGACCTATGATGTGATTGTGCTTGATCCGCCGAGTTTTGCTCGAAATAAAAAACAAACTTTCTCTGTAGCTAAGGACTATCACAAGTTGATTTCCCAGAGTCTAGAGATTTTAAATCCGGGAGGGATTATCATTGCCAGTACTAATGCTGCCAATGTTTCCCGCCAGAAATTTACAGAACAAATTGATAAAGGTTTTGCAGGAAGAAGGTATCAGATTTTAAACCAATATGGTCTTCCAGCAGACTTTGCCTATAATAAAAAAGATGAAAGCAGTAATTACCTCAAGGTGATTAGTATGAAGGTTAGTAGATGAAATTAATCGTTTCAGTAATGCCAAGAAGTTTAGAAGAAGCGCAAGAACTGGATGCCACTAGGTATGAAGAGGCCGATATCATTGAGTGGCGTGCGGACTTTCTTACAAAGGACGCTATTTTACAGGTAGCACCCGCTATCTTTGAGAAATTTGCAGGACGCGAACTTGTCTTTACCCTTCGGACTCGCGCTGAGGGAGGAGAAATCGAACTGTCCTCTGAGGAGTATGTTCAAATCATCAAGGAAGTCACTCAACTTTATCAACCAGACTATGTGGATTTTGAGTACTTCAGCTACAAGGATGTTTTTGAGGAAATGTTGGATTTTCCAAATCTCGTATTGAGCTATCATAATTTCCAGGAGACACCTGAAAACATGATGGAGATTTTGTCTGAGTTGACCAGTCTCTCTCCAAAAGTAGTCAAGGTATCAGTTATGGCCCATACGGAGCAGGATGTTTTAGACCTGATGAACTACACACGAGGATTTAAAACACTCAATCCTGAGCAAGAATACGTAACCATTTCCATGGGGAAAATGGGCAAGGTATCACGCATTACTTCAGATGTGACGGGTTCGAGTTGGTCATTTGCTAGTCTGGATGAAGCGAGTGCCCCAGGTCAGATTTCTCTATCAAACATGAAAAAAATTAGGGAGATTTTGGATGAAGCTTGATGGCTATACGCGTTTAGCTGCAGTTGTTGCAAAACCCATCAAACACTCTATTTCACCCTTCATCCATAATAGGGCCTTTGAGGCGACAGCTACCAATGGTGTCTATGTGGCTTGGGAGATTGAAGCGGGTGACTTGGCAGAAACAGTCGCCAATATTCGCCGTTATCAGATGTTTGGAATCAACCTGTCTATGCCTTATAAGGAGCAAGTACTTCCTTTTCTGGATGAGTTGAGTGATGAGGCTCGTTTGATTGGGGCGGTCAATACTGTTGTCAATCATAATGGCACTTTAATTGGATATAATACAGATGGCAAGGGATTCTTTAAGAGCTTGCCTTCTTTTACAATCTCGGATAAGAAAATGACCATTCTGGGAGCAGGGGGCGCGGCCAAATCAATTTTGGCGCAAGCTATTTTGGATGGCGTCAGTCAGATTTCGGTCTTTGTTCGTTCAGTTTCTACGGAAAAAACAAGACCTTATCTAGACAAGTTGCAGGAGCGAACGGGCTTTAAAGTGAATTTGTACGCTTTAGAAGATACTTCTGAACTGCAATCAAGGATTGCTGAGTCGGATCTGCTCGTCAATGCGACCAGTGTAGGGATGGATGGCCAGTCGTCGCCAGTTCCAGAAAGTATCAATTTGCCAGAGGCTCTCTTGGTCGCAGACATCATTTACCAACCTTTTGAGACACCATTTTTGAAATGGGCTAGAAGCCAGGGCAATCCAGCTGTCAATGGTCTGGGAATGTTGCTCTATCAAGCTGCTGAAGCTTTTCAACTGTGGACAGGTAAAGAAATGCCGACAGACGAGATTTGGCAGTCCTTAACAGAAAAATATAAATAGTGAAAAGGAGACCCTACTATGAAAATCAGAATCGATATTCCGCATCATCCTTATGATATTCAGATTGAAAAAGGTTGTCTAGCTCAGGCTGGTCAATGGTTGCGAGAACTCTGGCAACCTCAAAAAGTGGTTATTGTAACCGACAACCATGTAGCTTCTCTCTATGCAGAGAAGGTTAAACTCAGCCTAGAAGATGCTGGTTTTCAGGTAGCTGTTTTTGACTTTTTAGAAGGCGAAGAACGAAAAAATTTAACAACTGTTCAGAAAGTCTATGAATTTCTAGTCAAGCAGGGGTTGACTCGTAGCGATGGGATTGTGGCTCTTGGTGGAGGTGTTGTTGGGGATCTGGCTGGTTTTGTAGCCTCTACCTATATGCGGGGCATTCACTTTGTTCAGATTCCGACTAGTTTGACTGCCCAGGTTGATTCTTCTATCGGTGGAAAGACGGGTGTCAATACTCCTTTTGCTAAAAATATGGTGGGTACCTTTGCTCAACCAGATGGGGTTCTGATTGATCCGCTTGTCCTTGAAACGCTTGGAAAAAGAGAGTTGATTGAAGGAATGGGTGAGGTTATCAAGTACGGCTTGATTGAGGATCCAGAACTGTGGGCTCTCTTAACGGACCTGGATGGTTCTGTTGAGAGTATACTGGAACATGCGGAGACTTTGATTGAACATTCTTGTCAGGTGAAGCGCAAGATGGTGGTCGAGGATGAGTTGGATAACGGTGTTCGGCTTTACCTCAACTTTGGACACACTATTGGCCACGCCCTTGAAGCAACAGCTGGTTACGGCAAGGTCATGCATGGTGAGGCTGTGGCTATGGGCATGGTTCAGATTTCCAAGGTTGCTGAGGGAAAAGGCCTCATGCCAGAAGGAATAACCCAGTCCATTAGAGAGATGTGCCAGAAATTTGGCTTGCCTGTTGACTATGAAAACTGGGATGTTGACAAGCTTTATCAGGCTCTTACTCATGACAAGAAAGCGCGTGGCAACACCTTGAAATTGGTCTTGGTACCAGAGCTTGGTTCAGCGAGCATTCACCCAGTTTCTCTGGAAGAGATGAAAGACTACTTGGTAAAATAAGGAGAACGTATGAGATATTTAACTGCAGGAGAATCACACGGCCCCCGTCTGACGGCTATCCTTGAAGGAATTCCAGCTGGACTTCCTTTGACAGCTGAGGATATTAATGGAGACCTTAAACGCCGTCAGGGTGGCTACGGTCGTGGTGGTCGTATGAAGATTGAGAGTGATCAGGTTGTCTTTACATCGGGCGTTCGTCACGGGAAGACGACAGGGGCTCCCATTACCATGGATGTCATCAATAAAGACCACCAGAAATGGCTGGATATCATGTCTGCTGAGGACATTGAAGACCGCCTGAAAAGCAAGCGGAAAATCACCCATCCTCGCCCAGGTCATGCCGATTTGGTAGGGGGCATCAAATACCGTTTTGATGATTTGCGAAATTCTTTGGAACGTTCATCAGCTCGTGAAACCACCATGCGAGTTGCTGTTGGGGCAGTAGCCAAACGTCTCTTAGCTGAGCTAGATATGGAGATTGCTAACCATGTCGTGGTCTTTGGTGGTAAGGAAATCGATGTACCTGAAAATCTAACAGTCGCTGAGATTAAGGAACGAGCTGCCCAGTCAGAAGTTTCTATTGTCAACCAAGAGCGGGAACAGGAAATCAAGGACTATATTGACCAAATCAAACGTGACGGTGATACCATCGGTGGGGTTGTGGAGACAGTCGTCGGAGGCGTTCCAGTTGGTCTTGGCTCTTATGTCCAATGGGACAGAAAATTAGATGCGCGATTGGCCCAAGCAGTTGTTTCTATCAATGCCTTTAAAGGGGTGGAATTTGGTCTTGGATTTGAAGCTGGTTACCGCAAAGGCAGCCAAGTTATGGATGAAATTCTCTGGTCTAAAGAAGACGGCTATACTCGTCGTACTAATAATCTAGGTGGTTTCGAAGGTGGCATGACCAATGGGCAACCCATTGTTGTTCGTGGCGTCATGAAACCTATTCCTACTCTCTACAAACCACTTATGAGTGTGGATATCGAAACCCACGAACCTTACAAGGCAACTGTTGAAAGAAGTGATCCGACCGCTCTTCCAGCAGCAGGTGTGGTCATGGAAGCTGTTGTGGCAACGGTTCTGGCGCAAGAAATCCTTGAAAAATTCTCATCAGATAATCTTGAAGAATTAAAAGAGGCAGTTGCCAAGCACCGAGACTATACAAAGAACTATTAAGGAGTCCTTATGGCAAAAACCATCTATATCGTAGGTCTCGGTTTGATTGGTGCTTCGATGGCGCTCGGTATCAAGCGTGATCATCCTGATTATGAAATTCTAGGTTATAATCGCAGTCAGGCTTCGAGAGACATTGCCTTGGAGCGGGGGATGATAGACCGTGCGACGGATGATTTTGCTAGTTTCGCTCCTCTAGCAGATGTTATCATTCTGACCTTGCCAATCAAACAGACCATTGCTTTTATTAAGGAGCTGGCAAACTTAGACTTGAAGGAAGGCATCATTATCTCAGATGCAGGCTCAACCAAGTCAGCCATTGTAGATGTGGCGGAGCAGTATTTGGTTGGCAAGCCTGTCCGCTTTGTCGGGGCCCATCCCATGGCTGGTAGCCACAAGACAGGAGCTGCCTCTGCCGATGTTAATCTCTTTGAAAATGCCTACTATATCTTTACTCCATCTAGTTTGACTAGTTCAGACACGCTTGAGGAAATGAAGGATCTGCTTTCAGGCCTTCATGCTCGTTTTATCGAGATTGATGCCAAGGAGCATGATCGGGTGACTTCTCAGATTAGCCATTTTCCTCATATTCTGGCTTCCAGCCTTATGGAGCAGACGGCAGTTTATGCTCAAGAACATGAGATGGCAAGGCGCTTTGCGGCGGGTGGTTTTCGAGATATGACTCGCATTGCGGAAAGCGAGCCAGGTATGTGGACTTCCATTCTCTTGTCCAATCGTGAGACTATCCTAGATCGAATTGCGGATTTCAAGGAGCGCCTAGATGAGGTTGGACAAGCCATTAGCAAGGGAGATGAAGAGCAAATTTGGAACTTTTTCAATCAAGCACGTGAGCAAAGGCAGGCCATGGAAATCCATAAGCGTGGTGGTGTGGACAGTTCTTACGACCTCTATGTCGATGTTCCCGATGAAGAAGATGTCATCTTGCGGATTTTGGAATTACTTCGTGGGACTTCTTTGGTTAATATCCACATCAACGAAGAAAACCGTGAGGATGTTCACGGGATTCTACAAATTTCCTTTAAAAATGCTCAGGATCTGGAACGTGCTAAGCGCTTAATTTCAGAAAATACGGACTACACAGTCGTCATCAAATAAGGAGAAAATCATGTCAAATATTTATGATAGTGCAAATGAACTCAGTCGCGGCTTACGCGAATTACCAGAATACAAGGCTGTCAAGGCAGCCAAAGATGCCATCCAAGCAGATGAACAAGCTAGCAAGATTTTTGCAGACTATCTTGCCTTCCAGCAAGAAATCCAAGTCATGGCGCAAACGGGACAAATGCCAGACGGTTCTTTCCAAGAAAAGATGCAGTCTTTCAGTAAGCAAATCCAAGAGAACGCTCTGTTGTCAGATTTCTTTGCCAAACAGCAACAATTGTCCATTTACCTTTCAGACATTGAAAAAATTGTCTTTGAACCTGTTTCAGAATTATTGAAATAGTATTTTATCTGTATAAAAGCCAGAAATTTCAGGAATTTCTGGCTTTTTTGTGATAAAATAAGAAAAAGTATTGCAAGTATGAGGTCAACTATGAAACTAAAAACAAACATTCGCCACTTACATGGCAGTATCCGGGTTCCAGGTGACAAGTCTATCAGTCACCGTTCGATTATTTTTGGAAGTTTGGCTGAGGGAGAAACCAAGGTATATGATATTCTGCGTGGAGAGGATGTGCTCTCAACCATGCAGGTTTTTCGTGACCTTGGTGTTAAAATTGAGGATAAAGATGGGGTTATTACTATTCAAGGTGTTGGCATGGATGGCTTAAAAGCGCCACAAAATGCCTTGGATATGGGAAATTCTGGCACCTCGATTCGCCTGATCTCAGGTGTCCTTGCTGGTGCAGACTTCGAAGTAGAGATGTTTGGAGATGATAGTCTTTCTAAACGTCCTATGGATCGTGTGACGATTCCATTGAAAAAAATGGGCGTTAGCATTTCGGGGCAAACCGAGCGAGACCTACCCCCTCTTCGCCTAAAAGGGACGAAAAATTTAAGACAGATTCACTATGAGTTGCCAATCGCCTCTGCACAAGTTAAGTCAGCCTTGATGTTTGCAGCCTTGCAGGCTCAGGGGGAGTCCGTTATTATCGAGAAAGAATGTACTCGCAACCACACTGAAGATATGCTTCAGCAATTTGGTGGTTATTTAAGTGTGGATGGAAAAAAAATCACAGTTCAAGGACCACAAAAACTTACAGGACAAAAGGTAGTTGTGCCAGGAGATATTTCCAGTGCAGCCTTTTGGTTGGTCGCAGGTTTGATTGTTCCAAACTCTCGTGTGGTGCTGCAGAATGTAGGCATCAATGAGACGCGTACTGGTATTATTGATGTCATTCGTGCCATGGGAGGAAAACTAGAAATAACTGAAATTGATCCAATCGCTAAATCTGCTACCTTGACTGTCGAGTCTTCAGACCTAAAAGGAACGGAGATAGGTGGAGCCTTGATTCCCCGCTTGATTGATGAATTACCTATTATTGCCCTTCTCGCGACACAAGCGCAAGGTGCAACGGTCATTAAGGATGCTGAGGAACTCAAGGTCAAGGAAACCGACCGCATTCAGGTGGTGGCAGATGCTTTAAATAGCATGGGGGCGGATATCACTCCGACAGCAGACGGGATGATTATCAAAGGAAAATCAAGACTTCATGGCGCTAGAGTCAATACCTTTGGTGACCACCGAATTGGAATGATGACAGCTATTGCAGCCATCTTGGTTGTTGATGGAGAGGTGGAACTTGACCGTCCTGAAGCCATCAATACCAGTTATCCTAGCTTCTTTGATGATTTGGAGACTTTGATTCATGGCTAAGGTATTGCTCGGATTTATGGGGGCAGGCAAATCGACAATCGCAAGAGGCTTGGATCCAGAATACCTCGATATGGATGCCTTAATCGAGGAACATTTGGGCATGTCCATTGCGAACTTTTTCATTGAAAAGGGAGAAGAGGCTTTTCGCCAAGTAGAGTCAGAAGTCCTAGCTGACTTACTAAAAACGGATCACGTTGTGTCGACTGGCGGAGGAGTTGTCATTTCTCAGAGAAATCGTGACTTGCTCAAACAAAATCCTGATAACATCTATCTGAAAGCAGATTTTGACACTCTCTATCAACGTATCGCAGCTGATAAGGACAATCAGCGCCCGCTCTTTCTTAACAAAAGTAAGGAAGAACTGGCAACTATTTTCCAAGAAAGACAAGCATGGTATGAGGAAGTAGCCAGTCGGGTCTTGGATGTGACCAAGTTAAGCCCAGAGGAAATTATAGAGGAACTGAGATGAAAATTGCCTATCTAGGTCCAAAGGGATCTTTTTCGCATCATGTTGTGCAGACAGCTTTTCCCAAAGAGGAATTGCATGCCTTTGCCAATATCACAGATGTCATCAAGGCCTATGAACAAGGCTTGGTGGACTATTCTGTGGTGCCAGTTGAAAATTCTATCGAGGGTAGCGTTCATGAAAGCTTGGATTACCTTTTTCATCAGGCTCGCATCCAAGCAGTTGCAGAATTCGTCCAGCCTATTCACCAGCAGTTAATGGTGGTTCCAGGTCAGTCAAAAATTGAGAAAATCTTTTCCCATCCTCAGGCTCTGGCTCAAGGAAAGAAATTCATCGACAAACACTATCCAGAGGCTAAAATAGAGGTGACTGCTAGTACCGCCTATGCAGCTCGCTTTATTTCAGAGCATCCAGACCAGCCATACGCAGCTATTGCTCCTAAAAGTTCAGCTGAAGAATATTGCTTGGAATTGATTGCAGAGGATATTCAGGAAATGGAAGCCAATTTCACGCGTTTTTGGGTGTTAGGGGCAGAGATACCGAAGATTCCTTTGAACTCGCAAGCTGAAAAAATGAGTTTGGCCTTGACCTTACCAGACAACCTACCTGGTGCTCTTTACAAGGCACTTTCGACCTTTGCTTGGAGAGGGATTGACTTAACAAAGATTGAAAGTCGCCCCCTTAAAACAGCCTTGGGAGAATACTTTTTCATTATCGATGTAGACTATAGTGACAAAGAACTGGTTCATTTTGCAAGACAAGAACTAGAAGCCATTGGAATCCAGCACAAGATCCTGGGAACCTACCCGATTTTTACCATAACTGATATAGAAAAGGAGAGTCAATGAGCAAAGAAAATCCTTTAAGTCATCACGAGCAGTTACGTTATGACTATCTCTTCAAAAATATCCATTACCTCAACGATCGTGAACGGAGGGAATTTGATTATCTGCAACAGAAAATGGCAGGTCCCAAGTCTGAAGTTCACCATTTCTACCAAGAAGAAAAAGAAGAATCTTGGGGTAGAGATATTGATCTTCCGACTTATGGCAGTAGAAGCCGGTCTAAGAAACGTGAAAAGGTAGCTCCTCAACCTAAAGTCAAAAAGAAAAAGAGAAGAATTCGCTTCAAACGAATATTGACTTGGCTCCTGCTGTTGATTACTTGTGTAGCTGCAGGGATGATTTTCATGTTTCTTCGAGGCTTCCAGTCAGCAGCCAATCCAACAAATAAGCCAGCTGACGCCAAGGCAGCTCAAGTAGAGGTCTTTAACGGTCAGGATACCAAAGATGGTGTGAATATTTTAGTGATGGGGACAGATGGTCGTATCGGTCAAAATAGTGCGGAGACCCGTACCGACACAATCATGGTACTAAATGTCAGCGGATCGGATAAGAAGATCAAGCTAGTCAGCTTTATGCGTGACAACTTAGTTTATATCGACGGGTACAGTAAGATTGTAAATGGCCAGAAACAGACGGATAATAAACTAAATGTTGCTTATGAACTTGGGGAACAAGAAGGGCAAAAAGGTGCTGAAATGGTCCGCAAGGTTCTAAAAGACAACTTTGATTTGGATATTAAGTACTATGCTCTAGTTGACTTCCAGGCCTTTGCAACAGCTATTGATACCCTCTTCCCTGACGGAGTAACGATTGATGCTCAATTCTCAACATTGAATGGTCAACCTTTGACAGAAGCCACAGTTGGAGATGACCTTCATGCAACAGAGACAGAGTCCCCAACTCAAACTATCAAAGTTGGAAAACAGCAGATGAATGGCTCCACCTTGCTGAACTATGCTCGCTTCCGTGATGATGATGAAGGGGACTACGGCCGTACCAAACGTCAGCAACAAGTCATGTCAGCTGTTCTTGAACAAATCAAAGATCCAACCAAGCTCTTTACGGGATCAGAGGCACTTGGAAAAGTCTTTGGAATGACTTCAACAAATCTACCGTATAGCTTCTTGTTAACCAATGGCTTATCTGTCCTAGAAGGTGCTCAAAATGGCATTGAAAGACTCACCGTCCCAGAACTTGGTGACTGGGTGGACGCTTATGATATCTATGGTGGGCAAGGTCTTCTGGTCGATCAAAATAAATACCAGACCAAACTCGCCCAAATGGGAATGAGATAGAATGCTATAAAAAAATCAAAGTTTGAATCACCAGTGAAAAAGTGGTTTAGGCTTTGATTTTTCTTAGTATCTGATGGATTTTTAGGGCTTTTTTATGGTATAATAAAACGATATAACTCGTTATTGGACAGAAGAGGAGAGACATGAGTGATTTGAAAGCGATTCAGGCTCGTAGTCTGGAAATGGCTGAATATTTCGTTGCATTTTGTAAAGAACATGATTTATTGTGCTATCTCTGTGGTGGAGGAGCTATTGGTGCCCTACGTAATAAGGGCTTCATTCCTTGGGATGATGACCTAGACTTTTTTATGCCTCGCAAGGACTATGAAAAATTAGCAGAACTATGGCCTCGTTATGCAGATGAGCGTTATTTCTTGTCAAAGAGTAACAAGGACTTTGTAGACCGTAACCTTTTTATTACCATTCGAGACAAGGAAACCACTTGTATCAAGCCTTATCAAAAGGATTTGGATTTGCCACACGGTTTGGCCTTGGATGTGTTGCCTTTGGATTATTATCCTAAAAATCCAGCTGAGCGTAAGAAACAGGTTCGTTGGGCCTTGATTTATTCACTCTTTTGCGCCCAAACTATCCCAGAAAAGCATGGTGCCATCATGAAATGGGGAAGTCGCATCTTACTCGGCCTGACTCCAAAATCTCTACGTTATCGCATTTGGAAAAAAGCTGAAAAAGAAATGACCAAGTATGGTCTAGCTGAGAGCGATGGAATTACGGAATTATGCTCAGGGCCTGGCTACATGCGAAACAAATATCCAATCGCATCCTTTGAGGACAATCTTTTCTTGCCATTTGAAGGAACAGAGATGCCCATTCCAGTCGGTTATGATGCCTATCTCAGAACTGCTTTTGGGGATTATATGACACCACCACCAGCAGACAAGCAAGTACCGCATCATGATGCCATTATAGCAGACATGGACAAGAGCTACACAGAGTACAAGGGAGAATATGGAGCATGATGGGAGAAAAAATAAGCGTTATCGTTCCGGTCTACAATGTAGAGGACTATCTGGAAAAGTGTGTAGAATCCATTTTAAAACAAACCTATACCAACTTGGAAATTCTTCTTGTCAATGATGGTTCGACGGATAATAGTGGAGAACTGTGTGATCAATTAGCTCAAAGAGATCAACGGATTCGTGTCATTCACAAGGAAAACGGTGGCTTGTCTGACGCTCGAAATAGAGGGATTGAAGAGGCAAGTTCTGATTTGATTGGTTTTATTGATAGTGATGACTACATTGATGAAGATATGTATGAGACTCTTTACCGCCAAATGCTAGAATCCAATGCTGATCTTTCTATGTGTGGACATTATGATGTTTATCACCAAATTCCGGAAAAGCAGGTTGCAACGATTCAGACCTGGGAATTAAGCCCCCAAGAAGCCATTAAAATGGTCATGGAAGCTAAAATTCTCTCTGTCACAGCTGTCAACAAACTTTATAAAAAAGAACTCTTTGAACACCTACGATTTGAAGTTGGCAAAATAGCAGAAGATGCCTTTATTATGATTGCCTTGATTCATCACTGTCGCAAGGTTGTCGCAACAAATGAGAAGAAATACTACTATGTTCACCGTGAAAATAGTATCACGACTCAAAAATTCTCCTTGAAATTCTTAAACGTTATTGAAGCTTATGAACAAAACGCAAATATTATCAGAGAGAATTATCCAGATCTAACAGATGCTGCAACCATGCGTTTAAATTGGGCTTACTTCTATGTATTGGATAGGCTCTTGGTTGATGCAGATTTCAAGGATAAGGTTTTAGAAGACCGTTTGATTGCCTATCTAAAGAAAAATACAAAGAATATTCTTTCGGATAGTCGTTTTACAAGAGCAAGAAAAGTGAGTTTCTTAGCTTTGTGCTTGAGTCGAAAATTGTATACGAAAATCTTGCTTACACAAACTAAGCGTTAGGAGAAAAAATGATTTCATTTATTGAAAAAAACTATTTTAAAATCAATTTGCTATTTTTATCAGTTATATCTTTTTACTGTATGGCAGGCTTGATTGTCCCACTTCAACCAATCTCGGCCAATAAATTTGTCACTCTTGGAATGACCCTCATGGGTGTTTTGTTGGGACTTTATAATTTCTTTATCAAAAAAGTCTATCTGAATGTCCGAAAAATTGAGTATTTGATTCTCTTTTTTCTAATGAATATCCTGACAGCTGCCTTAGTTGTCAAGTATGGATTTTCAACTAACATAAAGAATTTAGTTGTCTTTTTCATCTATTTCTTTGCAATCTATCCAGTCTTTC
This sequence comes from Streptococcus oralis, assembly GCF_006175905.1. GTDB lineage: Bacteria > Bacillota > Bacilli > Lactobacillales > Streptococcaceae > Streptococcus > Streptococcus oralis_BG. The sequence goes on along the minus strand of NZ_SSNB01000003.1, from coordinate 236,378 downwards.
AATCTTTTACTGTAAAAAAAGCACGTACCCTCTTTGATGTCTTCTTCTCTGTTATAACTGTTGCAAATACTATAGGTGTGCTTGTATCAATTTGGCAATTCTTCATGCTACAGGGTTACCGCGTATTTGATTACAAGGGCTTATTGATTCGCCAAGGATTTGTAGAGTCTCGTCTATTTGGGATCCTAGCTAGTCCCAACTATCTCTCTATTATTTCTCTGATGGTGATTATTTATTTGTGGATGCACTTGTCGCTTTACAATACCATCCTTAAAACTCTGGCTATTTCATCGATTCTGCTAAATTTTGCTTATATTGTACTGTCAGGTTCAAGGACAACCTATATCTGTTTGGTAGTCGTTGCCCTCTTCTATACTTTGATGACGGCTAACTGGACTAAAAAAGCTAAGTCACTTCTTACTGTTCTAGTAACTGTAGGTCTGGTATTTGTCTGTTATAATGGTATCAAATATAGTAGCGATATATATTTGAAAGCTCACTCAGCTCAAATCCAAAAGAACCAAGAAAATGGACAAAATGGAGACAACAATCTTTCTCTTGAGAGAACTGACACAAGTGAAGAGAATATCTCTAATAACCGTTTTGCCATTTGGCAGTCAACAGCATCCTTTATCCCTAAACGTCCCTTATTTGGATATTCAGGTGGAAACTGGTATGAGTTAGGTAAAGAGTACGATGCTTCGGCCTACATCATCAAGCAACATTACCTTACTCACAACGGCTACCTTGAGTTGTTATTCTATGATGGTCTGACAGGTTTTATGCCGATGGCCATCTTTATGCTTGCCTTCATCATTTCAAGTCTCAAGAAATATAAAAAAGACCTTCAAGAAGGTCGCTACAATCATGAATTGATTACCATTCTCTTGATGACTGTAGTTATTCTCATCTCTAATTTGTTCTTGAGTTCAACCTTCTATGGAATTTCTCTACAGGGTTGTATCTTGTTTGTGATTTCAGGTTACTATTTCTCTGTTCTCTATAAAAAAAGAGACGGCTATAGAAAACTAGATGAAGCGGAGATTAAAGAAGTTGAACTAGGTGTCATGGATTATATCCACAATCTCTGTCAAAAAGAGAATATCAACTATTCACTAGCTTATGGAACCTTGCTGGGAGCAGTGAGACACAAGGGTTACATTCCTTGGGATGACGATATTGATATCTCTTTGAAACGCGATGAATACGACAAATTGTATCAAGCTATTTTGCAAGATAATGATCCTGTCTACAAAGTGGTTTCTTGGGAAAATGACAGTCGTTACCCTTACCCATTTTACCGAGTCTATGATGCGCGAACTGTCTATGATAACAACTATATCGACAATGATATTGATTTAGGAATTTGTGTGGACGTTTTCCCATTTGACTATTATGCTGATGTTAACAAGGACATGGTAAAACTGGATACTTACCGTCGTTTATCAGTCTATACCCTTTATGGTATCCATAATAAGAATGCGAAACTCAAGAATATCATCAGATATCTACTTGTACTTGTATTCCGTTTGACTCGCGTCAAAACTTGGAACCGTAAGATGAACATCCTATCTATGCGAGAAAAAGATGGAGACTTCATTGATTACCTCATGGAGAACAAACGAGTTTCTACGAAATTTGACAAGTCCTTCTTGGATACGACGATTGATAGTCCATTTGAAGATAGAGTTTACAAAATTCCTGAGGCCTATCAGCCGATCCTTTCTGCCATCTACGGAGATGACTTTATGGAAATTCCTCCTCTAGAAAAACGAGTGAAACATGATGACTTCCTCGCTTATATAAAGGAGGGATAGAACGTGTTACAATGGTTAAAAAGAAGTTTAGCCAGTCTCTTAGGAGATAAGAAAGACCTGGTTAAAAACCTACCAATTATCAAAAATTTAAATCAAAAAGCCAATATCGACTTAGATTCAAAGAGAAGCAATTTGCTCAAAGAAAACTTTGAAGATATTCTAAAGGCCATCTACCAATCTAATCTGAAATCCTATGATATCTGGTTAGATTTTGGAACTTTACTTGGCTTCTACAGAGAAAATGATCTGATTCCGCATGATTTAGATATGGACTTTGGGATTATTATCCCAGACTACGAAGCCTTTTTAAAGGATGAGAAAGTTCTTTTTGAGAAAGGCTTTGTCAGAACAAAAGAGTTCTATTACAATGATAAGCTTGTAGAGTTGTCCTATAGTTACAAGGGACTAAATGTTGACTTTATTGTCTATGATAAAAAGGAGGATACCATCTCCTCAGATACTATTTTCTACATGACAAACGCCTTGGGAAATCCTACAAGATATGAAGTTTATCACTATGAATTGCCCTTTACAGCACTAAGTGAATGCAGTTTTAAAGAGATTCTAGTAAAAGTTCCAGAAAATACAAGAGAATACATCAGTCATTTGTATGGGGAGGATTTTGAAATCCCTAACACTCATTACAACTGGAAAGAAAATCCAATTTACAAACAAAGAGATGCTAATTTGGCAAAAGTACTTTTGAAAAAGTAAACTCAGAAATACAAGAAAAGAGGGGATGGTGAAGTTCTTCCTTGTTAACTCTAGTCCCTACTCTAGTGTAACAAATGGGCTTCTCCTTCCCTCTTTCTGTCTTATAGTGACGGAAAGGAGCTAGAAAAGTTGCTAACAGGATGAATCTCCCATCCTAGCTTCCTCTATCAAAGAAAGAAGTGGTTTATATGAAAAAGAAACAGATAAAAGAAACCCTTGTATTTATTTCCCTAGTCTGGTTGCTCGTCTCTGGACTCTTGATACCAGCAGTTCAGGCAGATACTTCAAGCAACCGAATCCATTTTATCAATACCAAAGGGGTATCAGGAAGTGATGCCATTATTCTAGAAAGTAATGGTCATTATGCCTTGATAGATATGGGTGAAGACTATGATTTTCCAGATGGAGAAGATCCTCGCTATCCAAATCGAATGGGAATCTCAAACTTAAATTCTCAAGTTTTAGAGGATAGACTATTTCGTCATTTAAATCATATAGGGGTTAAGAAATTTGATTTTATTCTAGGAACCCATGTCCATAGTGACCATATTGGTTCTGCGGATGAAGTTCTTAAACGTTACCCTGTAGACAGATTTTATCTGAAGAGATATTCAGATGAGCGCATCACATCAAAATGGCGATTGTGGGACAATCTTTTTAATTATGACAATGCTGTCAAGACGGCTCTAGAGCGTGGTGTAACTCTTTTCCAAGACATCACCGAGAAGGACAGTCACTTCACTTTAGGTGACATGGATATTCAGCTTTATAACTATAAAAACGAATATGACAGTGATGGCAAACTCAAGAGAGTCTATGATGATAATTCAAATTCGATTGTGGCAGTGGTTACTGTAGCAGGTAAAAAGATTTATCTGGGTGGTGACTTGGATAATGCTGAGGGGGCAGAGGATAAATTAGGTCCTGAGATTGGAAAAGTCGATATGATGAAATGGAACCATCATTATGATGCCAAGATTTCAAATACGATTCCTTTCTTAGACTCTTTATCTCCTAGTATGGTGGTACATACATCCGCAGCAGATGCCAATCTTGCTACAACTAGAGAGTATCTTAAGAAACATGGTATTGAGGTAGTTCACGCTTCTAGCCAGACCAAGGATGCGACTGTGTTTACCATCAGTCAAACAGGATTTGCCAATGTTTCAAAAGATTTTCCAGATATTCCTTCAGTGTCAAAAGCTTGGTATAAAGAAGATGGTTACTGGAAGTATCGCTTGTCTGATGATCAGATGGCTATTGGTTGGCAACGAATTGATGGGGTTTACTATTTCTTCAATGGTAAGGGACAAATGCAGGCTAATAAATGGCTTCATTTAGTTGATGAAAGAGAAAAGATTGAGGGCAACTGGTATTATCTAAATAGTGATGGTAAAATGCAGGAAGCTGGTTGGTTTAAACAAGATGGTCTTTGGTATTACATCACATCAAGTGGGGCAAGAAGTTACAGTCAGTTAGTTGAAATTGATGGTCAGAAATATCTATTTGACAAAGAAGGTAAGATGCTGACAGGTCTTCAGGTTTATAATGGTAAGAAGATGGTCTTTGCTAGTACTGGTGCCCTGCAGTCGGAAGGAAAAGCATCGTCTTGGCAAAAAATTGCTTCAAATTGGTACTATTATGATGAGGATGGTATTCTAACTGTTGGTAAAAAAGACATCAAGGGCACAACTTATTACTTTGACAAAGAAGGTATCATGCAAACTGGCTGGGCCTTTGTTGATGGTCACTGGAACTATTTTGCAAGTTCTGGAGCTATGAAAACCGGTTGGGTCAAGGATCAGGAAACATGGTATTATCTGGATAAAGATGGCAACATGTTAACTGGCAGACAAGATATAAATGGTGCTCGTTACTATTTGAATGCTAGTGGTGCAATGCAGACTGGCTGGAAGTGGCAAGACAATAGCTGGTACTTCTATACGAACTCAGGTGCTATGAAAACTGGTTGGTTGAAAGATAAAGAATCATGGTATTATTTGGATCCAGAAACTGGTATCATGGCTGTAGGATCTAAAGAGATTGACGGTAAAAACTATTTCTTCAGCTCTGCAGGTACTATGCAAGTTGGATGGCAGTGGTCAAATGATTCTTGGCATTACTACGCTACGTCTGGCGCACTCCAAACTGGTTGGTTGAAAGATGGTGATGCCTGGTATTATCTTGAAGGTAAAGAAGGAATTATGTTAATCGGCCTCCATCAAGTAGATGGTAAGCAATATTACTTTAGCAAATCTGGTGCCATGCAAACTGGCTGGAAATGGTTTGATAATCATTACCGTTACTTTGAATCAAATGGAGTCATGAAAACTGGTTGGATAAAAGACAAAGGTGTCTGGTATTATCTAAATCCTGAAGATGGCATCATGTTGGTTGGCCTTCATAAAGTAAATGGTGATCATTATTACTTTGATGAATCAGGAGCTATGCAGAAAGGTTGGAAACAGCTTGATGGTAACTGGTACTATTTCCAAGCTGATGGTTCTTTGTTGAAGAACGCAACAACACCTGATGGTTATAAAGTAAACGAAGAAGGAATCTGGAAACAGGCTGTTGCTGCTGTAAATAGCGATGCAGTCAAGCCAGAACAGAAACAAGAAGCTAATTCCTCTATTGTTGAACAACCTAAACAAGATTCAAATCTAGAAGCCAACGCTTCTGAAAAGAAAGAAAAAGAATAAAGAAGAAATCCCCTACTGACAACTAATTTATCAGTAGGGGATTTTTTTAATTTCGTTTTAATTTAGCAAGTACAAGGTTCAGTGCATAGTGGAGTGTTTTGTCTTTGGTGATAAAGAGGGTCAAGAGGTAATAGATACCACAAGTTGCTACGGTAGACAGAACCATGAGAATCATATTGAAGTTGACCGTATAAGAGTTGATTTGGAAAAGAAATTTAAACGCAAAATAGATAGGGATGAATCCAAGGGATACAATAGTGTAACGTGTCAGAGTAGCAAAGATTTCTTTCAAATCAATCAGTTGGTGTTTCTGGATAAAGCGTATTTCCAGGAGAACGACGATAGTCTCTGCAAGAATAGTTGTAGCGATATAGTACTCAGGTGCAAAAATATTATTGAAATACAAGATGCTATTTAATAGTATATTGGCGCCACCACCAAGGAAGTAAAAGGCAGTCAAACGATTTTCGTGGTCATTGATAAAGATAATTTGTTTACCAAGGATCAACTCAATGGCCCAGATGATGGTACGGAAGGCGAAGACACTAGTCACAATACCAGCTTCGAGGTATTTTTCAGAAGAGTAGATAACTGCTGCGTAGTTTCCTAATACTATAATCCCAATACTAGTTGGAATGATGAGGAAGTAAAAGAGAGCAGCTCCTTGATTCAGAAGATTTTTATAAGAATCGTAGTCTTTCTTACCGAGATAGTAGCCAAGTCGTGGAATGCTGACGTTGATAGCTCCACTTAAGACACTGGCAATCAACATAACGATGCTAGAAGCAATAGTGTAATAAGAAATGTAGTTTTCATCTGGTCCCTTGGTGATAAACATTCTATCAAGCAAGGTATAGAGCATGTTAGCGTTCGCTAAGAGTAGCATGGTCAAGAGCGGTTTAGATGCTTTGACTAATTCAACAAGACCGATCTTAACAAAGGAAACTTCTCTCTTAATCCAAAGAAAACTGAGCAGGTAGTTGAAGATAGTGGTTGCTGTCATAACGATAGCATAAGGAACGATATCATCTGCCGTTTTAACAAAGGTGAAGATAGCGACCAGCATGGCAATCCGGATGATCAATGTCTTATAGAGGATGAAGGCATAATTCTCATAAGCCTCGTTCATCCATTCGATATTGAGAAATTGGAAGAGTGCTTGGGCCCCTAGGATGTAGTAGAGGACTTTCAGATTCTCAATGCTGGTGTCAAAGAAGATAATGAGGAAGTAGATACCTGTCGTCAGGAGAGAGGTGAAAACCGAGATATAAAACAACTTAGAAAAGACGTAGTTGATTTTATTCTTGTCATCCTTGACCTTACTAATAGCTCGAATCCCGTAGTTGTATATTCCAAAGGCAGCTAGTGGAATAACGAAACTTGCCCAGGTATTGGCTGTATTGAAATAACCGTAGTTGGATTTGCTGAGAATCCGCGTCAGATAAGGGTTGGTTATCAGAGGAAAAACGATATTGAGAATATTGACCAGCAAGCTGGCCAAGGCATTTACTTTTATATTTTTCATTGAACTTTCTTTCTTAAATCTAAAATCATATCTAGTATTATATCACATTCTCGCTTCATTCTTTTGATAAAATCGTAAAAATCTAGTATAATAGATAGACTGAAAGTATGAGGTTACTAGATATGAAGATGAAACAAATTAGTGATACAACACTGAAAATCACAATGACTTTAGATGATTTGATGGACCGAGGAATGGAGATTGCAGACTTTCTCGTTCCTCAGGAAAAAACCGAAGAGTTTTTCTATGCTATTTTAGATGAGTTAGAGATGCCAGACAATTTCTTGGATAGTGGCATGCTGAGTTTCCGCGTGACGCCAAAACCTGATAAGGTGGACGTCTTTGTGACCAAGTCCAAGATTGACCAGAATCTGGATTTTGAAGATTTGGCGGATTTACCAGACATGGAAGAATTAGCCCAAATGTCGCCGGATGAATTTCTCAAAACCTTGGAAAAGAGCATTGCAGATAAGACCAAGGACGATATTGAGGCCATCCAATCTCTAGAGCAGGTCGAGGCTAAGGAAGAAGAGCAAGAGCAGGCAGACAAGGAGACTGAGAGCAAGAAGGAACCTTATATCTACTATATCTTGCGTTTCGCAAATCTTGCTGACCTAGTTGCTTTTGCAAAGACGGTTAACTACCAGATGGAAACATCTGAACTCTATAAGATGAATGGACACTATTATTTGACAATCTTAGTTGATGTAGAAAATCATCCAAGTCCATATCCAGCTTGGCTCTTGGCTCGTATGCGTGAGTTTGCAGATGACAGTGACATCAGCCGTTCGGTTTTACAAGAGTATGGTCACATCTTGATCAATCACGACGCTGTGTTCGGTCTTCAAAAAATTAATTCATAGTTTTTAGAAATCAATTTTTACTTATCAGAAAAGGCGAATCAGATGATTCGTTTTTTCTTTACTAGACTGAAATAGTGATTTACTATAATAGGAATTTTCATAAAATTCTGTTATAATGGCTATATCAGAAAATTTCTAGGAGACAAACATGACAGTTAAAATTGCTTTACTTGGATTTGGTACCGTTGCAAGTGGTGTGCCATTCCTCCTAAAGGAAAATGGAGAAAAAATCGTTCAGTCAGCTCATTCGGAGATTGAAGTAGCCAAGGTATTGGTCAAGGATGAAGATGAAAAGAACCGCTTGCTTGCAGCAGGAAATGACTTTAACTTTGTAACCAATGTAGATGATATTTTAGCAGACAAGGACATTACTATCGTAGTGGAATTGATGGGGCGTATCGAACCAGCTAAAACCTTTATCACTCGTGCCTTAGAAGCTGGGAAACACGTTGTTACTGCCAACAAGGACCTTTTGGCTGTCCATGGTGCAGAATTGTTAGAAATTGCTAAAGAGCATAATGTAGCACTTTACTACGAAGCAGCAGTTGCTGGTGGGATTCCAATTCTTCGCACTCTAGCAAATTCATTGGCTTCTGACAAAATTACTCGCGTTCTTGGTGTCGTTAATGGAACTTCTAACTTCATGATGACCAAGATGGTGGAAGAAGGCTGGTCTTATGATGATGCTCTGGCTGAAGCTCAAAGACTTGGTTTTGCAGAAAGCGACCCTACAAATGACGTGGATGGGATTGACGCAGCCTACAAGATGGTGATTTTGAGCCAATTTGCTTTTGGTATGAAGGTTGCTTTTGACGATGTAGCACACAAGGGAATCCGCAACATCACACCAGAAGACGTAGCTGTAGCCCAAGACCTGGGCTATGTAGTGAAATTGGTTGGTTCTATCGAGGAAACTCCTTCTGGTATTGCTGCGGAAGTAACTCCAACCTTCCTCCCTAAAGCACATCCACTTGCCAGTGTGAATGGGGTAATGAACGCTGTTTTTGTAGAATCTATAGGTATCGGTGAGTCTATGTACTACGGACCAGGTGCTGGTCAAAAACCAACTGCAACAAGTGTTGTGGCGGATATCGTCCGTATCGTTCGTCGCTTGAATGATGGTACCATTGGTAAAGACTTCAACGAATACAGCCGTGACTTGGTCTTGGCTAATCCAGAAGATGTCAAAGCTAATTACTACTTCTCAATCTTGGCTCCAGACTCAAAAGGTCAGGTCTTGAAATTGGCTGAGATTTTCAACGCTCAAGATATTTCCTTCAAGCAAATCCTCCAAGATGGCAAAGAGGGTGACAAGGCGCGTGTAGTGATTATCACTCATAAGATTAATAAAGCGCAGCTTGAGAATGTTTCAGCTGAGTTGGCCAAAGCTTCAGAATTTGACCTCTTGAATACCTTCAAGGTGTTAGGAGAATAGGATGAAGATTATTGTACCTGCAACCAGTGCCAATATCGGGCCAGGTTTTGATTCGGTCGGTGTAGCTGTAACCAAGTATCTTCAAATTGAGGTTTGTGAAGAACGGGATGAGTGGTTGATTGAACACCAGATTGGCAAATGGATTCCCCATGACGAGCGTAATCTTTTGCTTAAGATTGCCTTGCAAATTGCGCCTGACTTGCAACCGAGACGCTTGAAAATGACCAGTGATGTTCCCTTGGCGCGTGGTTTGGGTTCTTCCAGCTCGGTTATTGTTGCTGGGATTGAACTAGCTAACCAACTGGGCAAGCTCAACTTATCTGACCATGAAAAATTGCAGCTGGCTACCAAGATTGAAGGACATCCTGACAATGTGGCTCCAGCTATCCATGGAAATCTTGTTGTTGCGAGTTCCGTTGAAGGGCAAGTTTCAGCCATTGTGGCAGACTTCCCAGAGTGTGATTTTCTAGCTTATATTCCCAACTATGAATTACGGACTCGAGACAGCCGCGGTGTCCTACCTAAAAAGTTGTCCTACAAGGAAGCTGTTGCAGCTAGTTCTATCGCCAATGTTGCTGTTGCAGCCTTGTTGGCAGGAGACATGGTGACAGCTGGCCAAGCGATTGAGGGAGACCTCTTCCACGAGCGCTATCGTCAAAGTCTGGTCCGTGAATTTGCGACGATTAAGCAAGTAGCCAAAGAGAATGGTGCCTATGCGACCTATCTCTCTGGAGCAGGGCCGACAGTTATGGTCTTGGCTTCTCATGACAAGATGCCGGCGATTAAGGCAGAATTGCAAAAGCAGTCTTTTAAAGGCAAACTGCATGACTTGAAAGTTGATACCCAAGGTGTCCGTGTAGAAGCAAAATAAAGAATAGAAGATAGGATGGGGAAACTCTCGACCAGAGGGCTTCCTATCCTTTTTTTGAAAAGAAGTTTATACTCAATGAAAATCAAAGAGCAAACTAGGAAGCTAGCCGCAGGTTGCTCAAAACATGGTTTTGAGGTTGTGGATAGAACTGACGAAGTTAGCTCAAAATACTGTTTTGAGGTTGCAGATGTAAGCTGACGTGGTTTGAAGAGATTTTCGAAGAGTATTAGTTAAAAACTTGATAAAGGAGAAATAAAGATGGCAGAAATTTATCTAGCAGGTGGTTGTTTTTGGGGCCTAGAGGAGTATTTTTCACGTATTTCTGGAGTGCTGGCAACCAGTGTCGGCTACGCTAATGGTCAAGTCGAAACGACCAATTACCAGTTGCTCAAGGAAACAGACCATGCAGAGACTGTTCAAGTGATTTATGATGAGAAAGTAGTGTCACTTAGAGAAATTTTACTTTATTATTTCCGTGTTATTGATCCCTTGTCTATTAACCAGCAGGGGAATGACCGTGGTCGCCAATATCGAACTGGGATCTATTATCAGGATGAAGCAGACTTGCCGGCTATCTACACAGTGGTGCGGGAGCAGGAGCGTATGCTGGGTCGAAAGATTGCAGTAGAAGTGGAGAAACTTCGGCACTACATTCTGGCAGAAGACTACCACCAAGACTATCTCAAGAAAAATCTTTCCGGTTACTGTCATATCGATGTGACTGATGCTGAGAAGCCATTGATTGACGCAGCCAACTATGAAAAGCCTAGTCAAGAGGTGTTAAAGGAAAACTTAACTGAAGAGTCTTACCGTGTCACCCAAGAAGCTGCTACAGAGGCTCCATTTACCAATGCCTATGACCAAACCTTCGAAGAAGGGATTTATGTAGATATCACGACTGGCGAGCCACTCTTTTTTGCCAAGGATAAGTTTGCTTCAGGTTGTGGTTGGCCAAGTTTTAGCCGTCCAATTTCCAAGGAATTGATTCATTATTACAAGGACTTGAGCCATGGGATGGAGCGAATCGAGGTTCGTTCTCGGTCAGGAAATGCTCACTTGGGTCATGTTTTCACAGATGGACCTCAGGAGTTAGGTGGCCTCCGTTACTGTATCAATTCTGCATCCTTACGCTTTGTAGCCAAGGATGAGATGGAAAAAGCAGGATATGGCTATCTATTACCTTACTTAAACAAATAAAACTGAGAGGGTGGGGCTTCCCACTTTCTTCATTTCTAGAATATGAATAGAAGGGATTTATGAAACACTTACTATCTTACTTCAAACCCTATATCAAAGAATCAATTTTGGCTCCCTTGTTCAAGTTGCTAGAAGCTGTTTTTGAACTCTTGGTTCCCATGGTGATTGCTGGGATTGTTGACCAGTCCTTGCCCAAGAGAGATCAAGGGCATCTATGGATGCAGATTGGCCTACTCCTTGTCTTTGCAGTGATTGGTGTTTTAGTGGCCTTGGTAGCCCAGTTTTACTCAGCTAAGGCAGCGGTAGGTTTTGCCAAGGAATTGACAAACGACCTCTATCGTCATATTCTTTCTTTACCTAAGGACAGCAGAGACCGTTTGACAACTTCTAGCTTGGTGACCCGCTTGACTTCGGATACCTACCAGATTCAGACTGGGATTAATCAATTCCTGCGCCTCTTTTTGAGAGCGCCTATTATCGTTTTTGGAGCCATTTTTATGGCCTATCGCATCTCGGCTGAGCTGACTTTCTGGTTTTTAGTTATGGTTGTCATTTTGACGATTGTCATTGTAGGACTCTCTAGACTGGTCAATCCTCTCTACAGCAGTCTCAGAAAGAAAACGGATCAGCTGGTTCAGGAAACGCGTCAGCAATTACAAGGCATGCGAGTTATTCGTGCTTTTGGTCAGGAAAAACGAGAGTTACAGATTTTTCAAACCCTTAACCAAATCTATGCTAGATTACAAGAAAAAACAGGTTTCTGGTCCAGTTTACTAACACCTCTGACCTATCTGATTGTTAATGGAACTCTGCTTGTCATCATCTGGCAGGGCTATATTTCAATTCAAGGAGGTTTACTCAGTCAAGGTGCTCTTATTGCCCTTATCAACTATCTCTTGCAGATCTTGGTGGAATTGGTCAAGCTAGCTATGCTGATAAATTCTCTCAATCAGTCCTATATCTCAGCTAAGCGAATCGAGGAAGTCTTTGCTCAAGCTCCAGAAAACATCCATTCCGAGTTAGAACAAAAGCATACTACCAGCAATCAGGTTTTACAAGTCCAAGAATTAACCTTTACCTATCCAGATGCGGCCCAGCCTTCTCTGAGAGACATTTCCTTTGATATGACTCAAGGGCAAATCCTTGGTATCATTGGGGGAACGGGTTCTGGTAAGTCAAGCTTGGTGCAAGTCTTACTTGGTCTTTATCCAGCAGATAAGGGAAGCATTGACCTTTATCGAGATGGGCGTAGTCCTCGTAATTTAGAGGAGTGGCGGTCTTGGATTGCCTATGTTCCCCAAAAGGTCGAACTCTTTAAAGGAACTATTCGTTCTAACTTGACTCTAGGTTTCAATCGAGAAGTATCTGACCAGGAACTATGGCAGGCCTTGGAGATTGCGCAAGCTAAGGATTTTGTCAGTGAAAAGGAAGGACTTTTGGATGCCCTAGTTGAGGCAGGAGGACGAAATTTCTCAGGTGGACAAAAACAAAGGCTGTCCATCGCACGTGCGGTCTTGCGCCAAGCTCCATTTCTCATCCTAGATGATGCGACCTCAGCTCTCGACACTATCACAGAGTCCAAGCTCTTGAAAGCTATCCGAGAAAATTTGCCAAACACGAGTTTAATCTTGATTTCTCAACGGACTTCGACTTTACAGATGGCGGATCAGATTCTCCTCTTAGAAAAAGGTGAACTCCTAGCTATTGGCAAGCACGAGGAATTGATGCAAACCAGTCAAGTCTATCGCGAAATCAATGCATCCCAACATGGAAAGGAGGACTAGCATGAGAAGACAAACTGCAAACCAGACGCTCAAACGTTTAGCTAAAGACCTTGCAAGTCATCCTTTCCTCCTTTTCCTAGCCTTTCTAGGAACGATTGCCCAAGTTGGCTTATCGATCTACCTACCTATCTTGATTGGGCAGGTCATTGACCAGGTCCTAGTGGCTGGCTCTTCATCAGTTTTTTGGCAAATTTTCATCCAGATGATCTTGGTAGTCATAGGAAATACTCTGGTACAATGGGCCAATCCTCTCCTTTATAATCGTCTAATTTTCTCTTATACCAGAGACTTGCGAGAGCGAATCATTCATAAGCTCCATCGTTTACCGATTGCTTTTGTGGATCGACAGGGCAGTGGAGAGATGGTTAGTCGTGTGACCACAGACATAGAACAGCTAGCAGCCGGCTTGACCATGATTTTTAACCAATTTTTCATTGGTGTTTTGATGATTTTGGTTAGTATTCTAGCCATGCTCCAAATTCACCTTCTCATGACCCTCTTGGTCTTGCTGTTGACGCCCCTATCCATGGTGATTTCACGCTTTATTGCCAAGAAATCGTATCATCTCTTTCAAAAGCAAACAGAGACCAGAGGGATTCAGACTCAGTTGATTGAAGAATCACTTAGCCAGCAAACTATTATCCAGTCCTTCAATGCTCAGACAGAGTTTATCCAAAGACTGCACGAGGCGAATGCCAACTACGCAAGCTATTCTCAGTCAGCCATCTTTTATTCTTCAACGGTCAATCCTTCGACTCGCTTTGTCAATGCGCTCATTTATGCCCTTCTAGCTGGGGTAGGAGCTTATCGCATTATGATGGGATCTACCTTGACCATTGGTCGTTTGGTGACTTTTTTGAACTATGTCCAACAGTACACCAAGCCCTTTAACGATATTTCTTCAGTTCTAGCCGAATTGCAAAGTGCCTTGGCTTGTGCAGAACGTGTCTATGCTGTCTTAGAAAGTCCTGAGGTGGCTGAAACGGGCAAGGCAGTCTTGACCAGTGACCAAGTTAAGGGAGCTATTTCCTTTAAACAGGTCTCTTTTGGCTACAATCCTGAAAGGATCTTAATTAAGGATTTGTCTATCGATATCCCAGCTGGTAGCAAGGTTGCAATTGTTGGTCCGACAGGTGCTGGCAAATCAACTCTCATCAATCTCCTCATGCGTTTTTATCCCATTAACTCGGGAGATATCTTGCTAGACGGACACTCGATTTATGACTATAGCCGTGCCTCTTTACGCCAGCAGTTTGGCATGGTGCTACAGGAAACTTGGCTCAAGCAAGGGACCATTCATGACAATATTGCCTTTGGCAAACCGGATGTCAGTCGAGAGCAAGTGATTGCTGCTGCAAAAGCAGCCAATGCAGACTTTTTCATCCAACAACTGCCGCAGGGCTATGATACCAAACTGGAAAATGCAGGTGAATCTCTCTCTGTCGGTCAGGCTCAGCTTTTGACCATCGCGCGTGTTTTTCTAGCTATTCCCAAGATTCTCATCCTAGACGAGGCGACTTCCTCTATCGATACGCGGACAGAAGTGCTGGTGCAGGATGCCTTTGCCAAACTCATGAAGGGGCGAACAAGCTTTATCATTGCTCACCGCTTGTCTACCATTCAGGATGCGGATTTGATTCTTGTCTTGGTAGATGGAGATATTGTTGAGTATGGTAACCATCAGAACCTCATGGCTAGAAAGGGCAAGTATTACCAAATGCAGCAAGCTGCAGCTTTTAGCTCTGAATAATTCTTTCTATTCTGAAATCTCATGAACAAAAAAAGTTGCCTTCGGGTGACTTTTTTGTTACAATAGCTAGAAAAAATCAGGGTCTTAGAAGGAGAAAACAATGAAAGTCTATCAGCATGTAAATATCGTGACTTGTGACAAAGATTTCCATGTTTATTTGGATGGTGTCTTGGCCGTTAAGGACTCTCAAATCGTCTATGTCGGCCAAGAGGAGCCAGATATTTTAGAGCAAGCTGAGCAGATTATAGACTATCAGGGAGCCTGGATCATGCCTGGTTTGGTCAATTGCCACACCCATTCTGCTATGACAGGCTTGCGAGGGATTCGGGATGACAGCAATCTCCATGAATGGCTCAATGATTATATCTGGCCAGCAGAAGCTGGATTTACTCCCGATATGACTACCAAGGCAGTCAAAGAAGCTCTGACAGAGATGCTCCAGTCAGGGACAACAACCTTCAATGATATGTATAATCCCAATGGTGTGGATATTGAAAGAATTTATCAGGCAGTCAAGGCATCTAAGATGCGTTGTTATTTCTCACCGACTCTCTTTTCTTCAGAAGGTGAAACAACTGATGAGACCATAAGTAGAACACGTGCCATCATCGAGGAAATCTTAGAATATAAAAATCCAAATTTCAAGGTTATGGTAGCACCCCATTCTCCATACAGTTGTAATCAAGATTTGCTGGAAGAGAGCTTAGCTATGGCAAAAGAGCTGGACATTCCTATTCATATCCATGTGGCGGAGACCAAGGAGGAATCAGGAATTATCCTCAAACGATATGGCAAACGCCCTCTCGCCTTTCTCGAAGAACTGGGTTACTTAGACCATCCGTCCGTCTTTGCACATGGGGTAGAGTTAAATGAAGGAGAAATCCAACGCTTGGCAACTTCTCATGTGGCTATCGCCCATAATCCTATTAGTAACCTCAAACTGGCCTCAGGAATCGCTCCAATCATCCAACTCCAAAAAGCAGGAGTAGCAGTTGGAATTGCGACTGATTCGGTTGCTTCCAATAACAATCTAGATATGTTTAAGGAAGGACGGACAGCAGCCCTTCTTCAGAAAATGAAGAGTGGAGATGCCAGCCAGTTCCCTATCGAGACAGCCCTTAAGGCACTGACAATCGAAGGGGCTAAGGTTCTAGCAATGGAAAAGCAGATAGGAAGCCTAGAAGTTGGCAAGCAGGCAGATTTTCTCGTGATTCAACCACAAGGAAAAATCCATCTCCAACCTCAGGAAAATATGCTCTCTCACCTGGTTTATGCTGTCAAATCCAGTGATGTCGATGATGTTTATATCGCTGGAGAACAGGTGGTTAAGCAAGGCAAAGTTTTGACAGTAGAGATTTAAAAAAAATTAAAAAAAGTTTGCAAAAATCTTGCATTCTTTTTTTGTCTATGCTATACTTATATACGGTTTGAAAAAACTGCCTAAGACAGTAGGGGAGCTCGACTCGTAAATATCCTACCGAGGACAAAACGTATCATGTAAAAAGAAGCGTATTGTACTTTCGTGTCTAGGTTTGGGCGCGTTTTTCTTTTGGAAAAATTCCCCAAGCAAAATAATTACGGAGGTGAACACACTAATGAGTGAAGCAATTATTGCTAAAAAAGCGGAACTAGTTGACGTAGTAGCTGAAAAAATGAAAGCTGCTGCATCTATCGTCGTTGTAGACGCTCGTGGTTTGACAGTTGAGCAAGATACAGTTCTTCGTCGTGAGCTTCGTGGAAGCGAAGTTGAGTATAAAGTCATTAAAAACTCAATCTTGCGTCGTGCAGCTGAAAAAGCTGGTCTTGAAGATCTTGCATCAGTATTTGTTGGACCATCTGCAGTAGCATTTTCTAACGAAGATGTTATCGCACCAGCGAAAATCTTGAACGATTTTGCTAAAAACGCTGAAGCACTTGAAATCAAAGGTGGTGCAATCGAAGGCGCTGTCGCATCTAAAGAAGAAATCGTTGCTCTTGCAACTCTTCCAAACCGCGAAGGACTTCTTTCTATGCTCCTTTCTGTACTTCAAGCGCCAGTGCGCAACGTTGCTCTTGCAGTCAAAGCGGTTGCAGACAACAAAGAAGACGCAGCTTAATCTTAAGCTACGCAGCGTAGCTTAGCTACGAAAAAACTATTATAAAATTAAAAACTTATTTGGAGGAAATAACAATGGCATTGAACATTGAAAACATTATTGCTGAAATTAAAGAAGCTTCAATCCTTGAATTGAACGACCTTGTAAAAGCTATCGAAGAAGAATTTGGTGTAACTGCAGCTGCTCCTGTAGCTGTAGCTGCTGCTGGTGCTGCTGACGCTGGTGCTGCTAAAGACTCATTTGACGTTGAGTTGACAGCTGCTGGTGATAAAAAAGTTGGCGTTATCAAAGTTGTACGTGAAATCACTGGTCTTGGACTTAAAGAAGCTAAAGAACTTGTTGATGGTGCACCAGGTGTCATCAAAGAAGGCGTTCCAACTGCAGAAGCTGAAGAAATCAAAGCTAAATTGGAAGAAGCTGGAGCTTCAGTTACTCTTAAATAATAGAGCAACTACATTAGTAGCTTAAAACATGAATAAACCGCTAGTTCTGAGACTAGCGGTTTTTCTTTTTGTTCGCGAGGGGGCAAAAAAGGGGCAAACTAATTATATAGTTTATCTAGGAGTCAAACAAGTTTTGAATAATAGGCTTTCCATAAAAAATGATACAAGTTGTTACCCTTCAAGATTTATTTTTTTCTGGTATTATCATTCCTATGAACAGTAGAAAAGTAAGTTTTTAATTTATTGATACTCTGGATATTATAATCTCAGTATTAAAGCACTTTATTGAAGGTAATTCTCGAACGGTTTGAGGTAATTTCAATAAAATTTTAAAAGATATTTAAATTTAGTCTTGACCCTGACCTTAGGGAAGGGATTATACTAATAGTAGATAAGAAAGGAGATTATTATGCAAATCAATATGATTCGTTCTGATAAAGTTTATCAGGAGATGCTCGAGCTTCCTTTAGAAAAGAGAGAAGGTCTCTTTCGAGCTAAGATTTTAGCACCTTTTGCAACCAAATACCAAACCCAACACATCCCTTTGAAAGCAAAGTACCCTGGAGGATTTGATGCTCTATTTCTACTTGGATTTATGAATCAGTTGCCCGCAACTCTCTCGGAAAAGGATAGACCGGCTATTGATGCCCTGAGCTCTGATCAACTCTGGCAAGACTGCCAGGATACCATTAAAAGAAGTATTGGCCTTTTTGAGCAAGCTGGCTATGATTTAGAGGTTGAGGATTACTATTTTACTATTTTGTTAGGCAATCCAGAAAAGTCTATGCTACAGCTCAATAAGGGTTATAGCGGAGATGGTGGAATCCCAGGTTATCTCATGTTAAGCATACTGCCTAATGACTATACTTTGCCACGTATTCAAGCGGCATTGGCTCACGAGTGCAATCACAATGTCCGCTTCCAATATATCAAATGGAACCAGCAGACGATATTAGCAGACTGGGTAGTTAGTGAAGGATTGGCAGAGTCTTTTGCTGCTGAGCTCTATGGCAAGGAGCTCATTGGACCCTGGGTCACTTCAACCAGTCCAGAGCAGTTAGAAGAGATCAAGCCCATCATCTCAAGTCAGCTTCAGCTAACAGGGATGGCGGAAATGACCCCTTATCTCTACGGTGATGAAATCGCGGAGATACAGGGTCAAATTCCAGTTGGTATGCCTTATGCTGCGGGCTATGCTTATGGCTATCATCTGATACAAGCTTATCTGAAAAGGACAGGCAAGAGCATTATTGAGGCCACAGTAACACCAACAGAAGAGATTTTAGAGGCGACTGAAGACTTTTGGAAATGACACTTTTGTTTGAAAATTTGCCAGAACATGATATAATGTAGGTGATTTCAGGAGGTGATAGTATGCACTATAAAAGAATTGAATTGAAGGTGACAGATCAAGGAATTCATGAGCGCAAGATTTTTCAAGGTGTTAAGATTTTCAGCCGTAGCAAGTTATCCAAAGATCAGAAAAGCATTCTAACACAGAAGATTTACCTGACACCGAAGCAAAACATTGTTTACTATCAACGGACAGATGTCAACTATGACCAGAACTGGCATCATAAGAAGGACTATTACGAACTAGTTTATGGTCAGTTGGACAGAGAGACTGTTTTTAAGGTTTGTCAAGATTTTGACGAACTAAGTCCTTTTCTGGAAAATGAGCTGCTTGAGAAGATAAAAGAAAAGCAGTCTGCAGGCAAATTTTTTGAAAAATTAGATATATAAAAATCCGGCTGCTTTTATAAGCAGTCGGATTTCTTCTAGTTTGATAGTGCTGAAACAATACCTTAACTATCATAGCCTTGGCTACATTTTTAAAAGTTGTTTTAGCTGTCTTGAGGAGTTTGATACTGATGTCCTCAAGTCGACCATAGTATACTGCCATCTATTCATCTGATGAGAGGGATTTTATCATCCAGATATTCATAGCTGGGTGTCCGGCGGCGTTAGAAAGTGGTTGTTGCAGTGATGTAAAACCATAGTGTTGATAGACGAGCACGGCTGTAGCCAGTTCAGTAGTAGTTTCTAGATAAAGCTGTTCATAACCTGCTAGGCGGGCTTCTTGGAATATGCGCTTTATCAACCTACTGGAATAACCTTTGCCACGACTGTTTTTAGTGACATACAGTTTTTGTAATTCAGCAATCTTATCAGACACAGGTGCAAAGCCACCACAGCCAACCAGCTGATCTTCATCTTCCAGAATAAAGTAAGCTGCTCTCTCTTGCTGTTCATAATAGTCGGCCAAATGATCTAGATGAGAATCAAAGTAGACAGTTCCTGGTTTGTCAAGCCCGAATTCTTCAAGGCTAGCTCGAATGAGTTGTGCTACAGCTGGATTGTCTTTTACTTCCATTGGCCGTAAGTTCATGATTAGTCCTCCGATAGGATGTATCGACTAGTTAAACAATACCTTGTGCAATCATAGCGTTTGCTACATTTTCAAAGGCAGCAATGTTAGCTCCTGCAAGGTAATCAGTACCAAGACCGTACGTTTCAGCGGTTGTTTTAGCTGTATTAAAGATATTGGTCATGATATCTTTGAGACGGCCGTCAACTTCTTCACGAGTCCATGAAAGGCGAAGGCTATTTTGGCTCATTTCAAGGGCTGAAACGGCTACACCACCAGCATTAGCAGCTTTGGCAGGTCCGTAAAGGATTCCGTTTTCTTTGTAGACTTTAATCGCATCAAGGTCACTAGGCATGTTAGCACCTTCAGATACACAGATAACGCCTTGAGCAACCAAACGTTTAGCTGCGTCACCATTGATTTCGTTTTGAGTCGCACATGGAAGAGCGATGTCGTAGTTACCAGCGTAAGTCCATACAGAACCTTCATGGTAAGTAGCAGTTGCTTTCTCAGCTGCATACTCAGTCAAACGAGCACGGCGTTTTTCTTTAACATCAACCAAAAGATCGAAGTCAATACCATTTTCATCGATGACATAACCGTTTGAGTCAGATACAGAGATAACAGTCGCACCAAGTTCAGTCGCTTTTTGAAGAGCATATTGAGCTACGTTACCAGAACCTGAAATTACCACTTTCTTACCAGCAAAACTGTTACCATTAGCTTTGAGCATTTCTTCAGTGTAGTAAACCAAACCATAACCAGTTGCTTCTGGACGAATCAAGCTACCACCAAATCCAAGAGGTTTACCAGTCAAGACACCCGCATCAAATTGGTTAAGACGTTTGTACTGTCCGTAAAGGTAACCAATTTCACGTCCACCAACACCGATATCACCAGCAGGTACGTCAAGAGATGGTCCGATGTATTTTTGTAATTCTGTCATAAAGCTTTGGCAGAAGCGCATCACTTCAGCATCAGTCTTCCCTTTAGGATCGAAGTCTGATCCACCTTTACCTCCACCGATTGGAAGTCCAGTCAAAACGTTTTTAAAGATTTGTTCGAAGCCGAGGAATTTCAAAATCCCTTGGTTTACAGTTGGGTGGAAACGAAGTCCGCCTTTATATGGTCCAACAGCTGAGTTGAATTGAACACGGTAACCACGGTTCACTTGGACTTTTCCATCACGGTCAACCCAAGGAACTCGGAAAGAAATTACGCGCTCAGGCTCAGTGATACGTGCCAAGATGTTTTCTTCGATATACTCGGGATGTTTTTCAAATACAGGTTCCAAAGTGCTGAAGAATTCTTCAACCGCCTGGAGAAATTCAGCCTCATGCCCATTACGAGCTTTCACAGTTGCAAACACGCTTTGGATATAGTCTTTAGCAGATGTCATATCGTTCTCCTTTTGTTGTTATATTTTATTACATGAGCCATTATAGCAGAATTTTTTTTGAGTGTAAAGAAAAAAACAGAAATTTTCTAAAAATTCTTTCAATTTACAAAACCGAACATTTTATATAGAAATTAGTTTCTCAAAGAGAAAATCTTAAAGTATGGTATAATATTAGAAATAAAAGGAATCTGGAGGATCAGAATCATGGTATCAACGAAAACACAAATAGCTGGCTTTGAGTTTGACAATTGCTTGATGAATGCAGCGGGTGTTGCTTGTATGACGATAGAAGAGCTTGAAGGGGTCAAAAACTCAGCAGCGGGTACTTTTGTCACGAAGACAGCGACCTTGGACTTTCGTCAGGGCAATCCTGAGCCACGTTATCAGGATGTTCCACTTGGTTCTATCAACTCTATGGGCTTGCCAAATAACGGCTTAGACTACTATCTGGACTATCTTTTGGACTTGCAGGAAAAAGAGCCAAACCGTACTTTCTTCCTATCTTTAGTTGGCATGTCTCCAGAAGAAACACATACCATCTTGAAAAAAGTTCAAGAGAGTGAATTCAAAGGACTTACAGAGCTTAATCTCTCTTGTCCAAATGTTCCAGGAAAGCCTCAGATTGCTTATGATTTTGAGACAACAGACCGTATCTTGGCAGAAGTTTTTGCCTACTTTACCAAACCTCTTGGAATTAAGCTCCCACCATATTTTGACATTGTTCACTTTGACCAAGCGGTAGCTATTTTCAACAAATATCCGCTCAAGTTTGTCAACTGCGTTAACTCTATCGGAAACGGCCTCTATATAGAAGACGAATCTGTCGTTATTCGGCCTAAGAATGGTTTTGGAGGGATTGGTGGAGAGTATATCAAACCGACCGCTCTTGCTAATGTGCACGCCTTTTACCAACGTCTCAATCCGCAAATCCAAATCATCGGAACGGGTGGTGTTCTAACGGGTCGTGATGCCTTTGAACACATCCTCTGCGGTGCTAGTATGGTGCAAGTAGGAACGACGCTCCACAAGGAAGGCGTTGGTGCTTTTGAACGCATTACCAATGAACTGAAAGCTATTATGGCGGAAAAAGGGTACGAGAGCCTAGAAGATTTCCGTGGGAAATTGCGCTATATTGATTAAGTTTAATAAAAAATCAGAAGAAAGGAGAGAAGATGCTTGCCATTGAAGACAGTCAGAAGTTGACGTTATCAAATCTATCTAGCCTGAATCTATTTACAGGGACAGACCAGGGTCAGTTTGAAGTTATGAAGAGTCAAGTATTGAAACAGATTGGTTATGATCCAGCTGATCTCAACTTTGCTTACTTTGATATGAAAGAAGTAGCTTATAAAGACTTAGAGTTGGAGTTGGTCAGTCTCCCTTTTTTTGCGGATGAGAAAATCGTGATATTAGACCATTTTGTCGATATCACAACAGCCAAGAAACGATTTTTAGCAGATGATGAGCTCAAGTCGTTTGAGGCATACCTTGATAACCCTTCGCCAACAACCAAGTTGTTGATTTTTGCTGAAGGAAAGTTAGATAGTAAAAGACGACTGGTCAAATTGCTCAAACGAGATGCGACTGTATTTGATGCTATTGAACCTAAGGAACAAGAACTCCGCCAGTATTTCCAAAAATGGAGTCAGACACAAGGTCTGCAGTTTGCAGAAAAGTCTTTTGAAAATCTACTTCTCAAATCTGGTTTTCAATTTAGTGAAATCCAGAAAAACCTCCTTTTTTTACAGTCTTATAAATCCGACGGCGTGATAGAGGAGAAGGACATTGTCGAGGCTATTCCAAAGACTCTGCAGGACAATATTTTTGATTTGACTCAGCTTGTTTTAGCTAAGAAGATTGACCTGGCCCGTGACCTGGTTAGAGACTTGACCTTGCAAGGGGAGGATGAAATCAAGCTCATAGCTGTCATGTTAGGACAGTTTCGTACCTTTACCCAAGTGAAGATTTTATCAGAGACTGGTCAGACGGAATCGCAGATTGCAACCAGTCTGGGAACTTATTTGGGGCGAAATCCTAATCCTTATCAAATCAAGTTTGCACTGAGAGATTCGAGAGGGATTTCCTTGGGTTTTCTCAAACGAGCGATTTCTTATTTGATTGAAACAGACTACCAGATTAAGACAGGTGTCTATGAAAAAGGGTACCTGTTTGAAAAGGCACTCTTGCAGATTGCGACAGAGGCAAATTGAGCAAAAAACTTGAAAAAAGAGGATGATTGCGTTATCATTTTCATATAGAAAGAAAAAGAGGTATTACAGATGGCTATTATCTTACCAGACCTTCCATACGCATACGACGCCTTGGAACCATATATCGATGCTGAAACAATGCACTTGCACCATGACAAGCACCATCAAGCCTACGTCAACAATGCGAATGCTGCTCTTGAAAAACACCCTGAAATCGGTGAAGACCTTGAAGTTTTGCTTGCTGATGTAGAATCTATCCCAGCTGATATCCGCCAAGCGCTTATCAACAATGGTGGTGGACACTTGAACCACGCTCTTTTCTGGGAATTGATGACTCCTGAAAAAACAGCCCCTTCAGCAGAACTTGCAGCAGCAATCAATGAAGCTTTCGGTTCTTTCGAAGAATTCCAAGCAGCCTTCACTGCAGCAGCTACAACTCGCTTTGGTTCTGGATGGGCTTGGTTGGTTGTTAACAAAGAAGGGAAGCTTGAAGTGATTTCAACAGCAAACCAAGACACACCAATCTCAGAAGGTAAAAAACCAATCTTGGGCTTGGACGTTTGGGAACATGCTTACTATGTGAAATACCGCAATGTTCGTCCTGACTATATCAAAGCTTTCTTCTCAGTGATTAACTGGAAAAAAGTAGATGAGCTTTACGCAGCAGCTAAATAAAAAATATGGAGGGAAGAGTCAATCTTCTCTTTTTAAGGTTATAAAGCAGAAGTCTGACAAAATCGTCAGACTTTTTTCATTTAAAGGATATTCGTGCCAACTTGTAGAAAATATGGTAAAATAGAGTGTTAAGTAATCATGGAAAAGGAAGACTATGCGTAAAGAAATTGCACCTGAATTATACAACTATAACAAGTTTCCTGGCCCAGAATTTCATGTGAATGGGGATAAGGTTGAGACTGAAGGGATTGCTTTTACCTTGGTTGAAAATATCAAGGATGCCTTCGATGTGACAGTCTTTAATCAACGCTTCTCAGAAGTGTTGACCAAGTTTGATTATGTCGTGGGGGACTGGAGTAATGAACAGCTCCGCCTACGTGGTTTTTACAAAGACGATCGAACAGAGGAAAAAATTGAAAAAATCAGTCGCTTACAGGACTATCTTTTGGAGTACTGTAGTTATGGTTGTGCCTATTTTGTTCTAGAAAACCAAGCACCTAAGCGGGCTTCATTTGACAAGAAAATGCGTAAAAAGGAGGAGGAAAACCTTCCTAGAAGAGGCAAGAAACCTTCGCAAAACAAGAGAAAACCAAATGCGGATAAGAGAAATAGACGTCGTCATAAGGATCAAAAGTCTCAGAAAGAGGACAAGGGACAGCGCCATTTTGTCATTCGTCAGAAATAGATAGAGAATAAGGAGAAGAGATGAAACCGTCTATTTATAGTTTAACACGTCAAACCATGCAAGAATGGGTATTAGAACAAGGAGAAAAGAAATTCCGAGCAGATCAAATCTGGGAATGGCTCTACCGTAAACGTGTCCAGTCATTTGAAGAAATGACCAACCTTTCCAAGGATTTGATTGCCAAGCTCAATGAGCAGTTTGTGGTAAATCCATTGAAACAACGCATCGTACAAGAGTCGGCTGACGGTACTGTTAAGTATCTTTTCGAGTTGCCAGATGGGATGTTGATTGAGACAGTACTCATGCGTCAACACTACGGTTTGTCAGTCTGTGTGACCACTCAGGTTGGCTGTAATATTGGTTGTACCTTCTGTGCATCAGGCTTGATCAAGAAACAACGCGACCTCAATAACGGGGAAATCGTAGCGCAAATCATGCTAGTTCAGAAATACTTTGATGAACGTGGCCAAGATGAACGTGTCAGTCATATTGTTGTCATGGGAATTGGTGAACCATTTGATAACTACAACAATGTATTGAATTTTGTTCGTACCATCAATGATGATAAGGGGATGGCTATCGGTGCTCGTCACATCACAGTTTCAACTTCAGGTTTGGCCCACAAAATTCGTGACTTTGCTAATGAAGGCGTACAGGTCAATCTGGCTGTGTCCCTTCACGCACCCAATAATGAATTGCGTTCAAGCATCATGAAAATTAATCGTGCCTTTCCGATTGAAAAACTCTTTGCTGCTATTGAGTACTATATCGAAACAACCAATCGCCGTGTGACCTTTGAATATATCATGCTCAATGAAGTCAATGATGGTGTAGAACAAGCCTTGGAGTTGGCTGAGTTGCTCAAGAACATCAAGAAATTATCATACGTCAACTTGATTCCTTACAATCCAGTTAGTGAACATGACCAATATAGCCGTAGTCCTAAAGAGCGCGTGATGGCCTTCTATGATACTCTTAAGAAAAAAGGGATTAACTGTGTCGTCCGTCAGGAACATGGTACAGATATTGATGCGGCTTGTGGACAATTGCGTTCCAATACAATGAAACGTGACCGCCAGAAGGCAGTCGCAGCGGTAAATCCATAAAATGACTAGAAAAAGAGAATTAATCTTAAGGTTGGGAGTGGCTATTTACAGCCTTTGCATTATCTGTTTTTGTTTTACTCCCCAACCTCAACTTCCTACAGGAGTGGAAACTCCAGGTATTCAAACTTTTGGACGCCTGGTTTTTCTTTTAACTCCCTTAAACTCCCTTTGGAATCTTGGTGAAGTGACTAGTTTGGGACAAGTCATTTGGATCTTTTTGCAGAACATCTTGAATGTCTTTTTGCTCTTCCCTCTGGTTTTTCAACTGCTCTATCTCTTGCCCACTCTAAGAAAAACTAAAAGGGTTCTTCTTCTCAGTTTTATACTGAGCTTGGGAATCGAGTGCACACAACTAGTCTTAGACTTTTTCTTTGATTTTAATCGGGTCTTTGAGATTGATGATTTATGGACCAATACTTTGGGTGGCTACCTAGCTTGGATCCTTTATAAACTACTACATAAAAACAATATAAGGAATTAAAATGAGTATCTTAGAAGTTAAAAATTTGAGTCACGGTTTTGGTGACCGTGCAATTTTTGAAGATGTCTCCTTCCGTCTCCTCAAGGGAGAGCATATCGGTCTTGTCGGTGCCAACGGTGAGGGGAAATCAACCTTTATGAGTATCGTGACTGGTAAAATGCTACCAGATGAAGGGAAGGTGGAGTGGTCTAAGTATGTGACTGCTGGCTATCTGGACCAGCACGCTGTGCTAAAAGAAGGCCAAACCGTGCGTGATGTTTTGCGTACAGCCTTTGATGAGCTTTTTAAAGCAGAAGCTCGTATCAATGACCTTTACATGGAAATGGCAGAAGAAGGAGCAGATATCGAAGCGCTGATGGAAGAAGTCGGGGAGCTCCAAGATCGTTTGGAGAGTCGTGATTTTTATACTTTAGATGCCAAGATTGATGAAGTAGCGCGTGCCCTCGGTGTCATGGACTATGGTATGGATACAGGCGTAACCGCCTTGTCAGGTGGACAAAGAACAAAGGTACTTTTAGCTAAACTCCTCCTTGAAAAGCCAGATATCTTATTGCTGGACGAGCCAACCAACTACTTGGATGCCGAACACATTGACTGGCTCAAGCGTTATCTCCAAAACTATGAGAATGCTTTTGTCCTTATTTCACATGATATTCCTTTCCTCAACGAAGTGATCAATATCGTCTATCATGTTGAAAATCAACAATTGACTCGCTATTCTGGTGACTACTACCAGTTCCAAGAAGTCTATGCCATGAAGAAATCTCAGCTTGAGGCGGCCTACGAACGCCAACAGAAAGAGATTGCTGACCTTAAGGATTTCGTCGCTCGCAATAAAGCGCGTGTTGCAACACGAAACATGGCCATGTCCCGCCAGAAGAAATTGGATAAGATGGACATCATCGAACTGCAAAGTGAGAAGCCAAAACCATCCTTTGATTTCAAACCGGCTCGTACACCTGGACGCTTTATCTTCCAAGCCAAGGACTTGCAGATTGGTTATGACCGTCCCCTTACCAAGCCTCTAAACCTCACCTTTGAACGCAATCAAAAGGTTGCTATTATTGGGGCAAATGGTATCGGGAAAACAACCCTCTTGAAGTCTCTCTTGGGGATTATCCCCCCAATCGCTGGAGAAGTTGAACGTGGAGATTACCTAGAACTTGGCTACTTTGAACAAGAAGTAGAAGGTGGAAATCGCCAAACACCACTTGAAGCTGTCTGGAATGCCTTTCCTGCACTCAATCAGGCAGAAGTTCGTGCAGCCCTTGCTCGTTGTGGTTTGACGACCAAGCACATTGAAAGTCAGATTCAGGTCTTGTCAGGTGGGGAACAAGCCAAGGTGCGTTTCTGTCTCTTGATGAATCGTGAAAACAACGTCTTAGTGCTGGACGAGCCGACCAACCACTTGGATGTAGATGCCAAGGATGAACTCAAACGGGCGCTTAAAGAATACAAAGGCAGCATTCTTATGGTTTGCCACGAACCAGACTTCTATGAAGGCTGGATGGACCAAATCTGGGACTTTAACAAGCTAACTTAAAAGCAGTAAAAAAGCCAAGTCGAAATGACTTGGCTTTTTTGACTAGTAATTTAAATAGTTTTCAACTTCAGATTTCTCAATTTCTTTACCGTAGTGGCAAATCGGACAAGAAACGAAGTAACTTTTACCATAAGGAAAAAGTGGAATCCAGTAAAGGGTAAATTTGCGTCCAGTTTCTACAATTTCCCAATTGTCGACATTGTTACAGTGACCACATTCGATCGCTGTTTGCGTATGTCCCAAATCTTTCTGATAACCTTTAGAACCCCAAAATAGAATCATATCATCGTCTCCTTATCTGTTGATGGCTTATTTTTTGCTGAAGTCGTAGTCTTTCACCACTTCGATACTATCAATGGTGATAGCAGACGTTGGTTTGTCTTTCTCATCTTTTTCAGCCTTGGCAATCTTGTCAACAATATCCATGCCATCGATGACTTGACCAAAGACAGGGTGTTTACCGTCTAGACTTGGATTTCCACCTTCTTTATAGGCTTCGATGATTTTCTTTGGATACTTGCTTGTAGGGAGTTTAGCTGAAATATCTGTTGAGTTTTGATTGATGAAGAACTGGCTACCGTTGGTGTTTGGTTGACCAGTATTAGCCATAGCAAGGGCTCCTCGGATATTGTATAGGTAAGGAGAGATTTCATTTTTGAAACCAGTTCCCTTGTCCTTTGTTTTATCCTTATCATGCCAGATAGATTGGCCCCCTGTACCATCTCCCTTAGGATCTCCAGTTTGGACCATAAAGCCATCAATGACACGGTGGAAGGTGATGCCGTTATAATAGCCTTCCTTAGCGTGAGTGAGGAAGTTTTCAACTGCTAGTGGTGCTAGTTTTGGAAAGAGTTTGATGCGGATATCGCCTTGATTTGTGTGTAAAATGACCTCAGCTTCGTCTTCAGCAACTTCCTTAGAAAGTTGAGGGAAGTTGGCATTGTCATTGGTCAATGCGTCATTCAAATCTTTGGCAGCCTGAGCAGCTGCTTTTGAGCTTTCTTCAGCTGAGATGCTGGAGTCGACATATTCATCACCACGGAGACCACGTTGGATACTAGTACATCCAGCAAGGGCTACCGTTGATAGTAAAAGAAGGGTTGCTAGTTTTTTCATTGTTAACCTCTCAAAAATTCATTTCTACCATTGTACCTTAAAAGGAGTTTGATTTCAAATGTAAAAGATTTTACTAAAAATTTCTAGTAGTAAAAAAAATTAAAACTCTGTCAAGTTTTTTTCTTGACACCTGTCAGAAATCTGCTATAATAGAACATGTGCTAAATAGCTCAGCTATTTCACCGAAATAAAAAAATAAGAAAAGAGACATTAAAAAATGGCAGTTAAAATCCGTTTGACTCGTATGGGTTCTAAGAAAAAACCTTTCTACCGTATCAACGTAGCAGACTCACGTTCACCACGTGACGGACGTTTCATCGAAACAGTTGGGACTTACAACCCACTTGTTGCTGAAAACCAAGTAACTTTGAAAGAAGACCGCGTTCTTGCATGGTTGGCTGATGGAGCTCAACCTTCAGATACAGTTCGCAACATCCTTTCAAAAGAAGGTGTATTGAAAAAATTCCACGATTCTAAATTCTCAAAATAAGTTTAAAGTAGGTTGACAGATGGATACGATTGAAAATCTCATTATTGCGATTGTGAAACCTTTGATTTCACAACCTGATGCCTTAACTATCAAGATTGAAGACACACCAGAGTTTTTGGAGTATCACTTGGATCTTGACCAAAGCGATGTCGGTCGTGTTATCGGTCGTAAGGGTCGCACTATCTCAGCGATAAGAACGATTGTCTACTCTGTCCCAACTGAAGACAAGAAAGTAAGAATCGTTATCGATGAAAAATAAAGAAAGCGGGACAGATGTCTCGCTTTTTTGTGGAGGAGAAGATGAAGGATTTAACCTTTAGACAATTACAAGCTTACTTGCTCGAACATTACCAGCAATCTCGAACCGAGGAAGGCCTCTTTATCAAGTTAGTGGAGGAAGTCGGAGAAGTAGCTGAGGTCTTGAATGGGCGATCTGGTCGAAAAGAGGGCGTTCAGGACTCAAACGAGGAACTTGCCAAAGAACTAGCTGATATTATTCACTACACGGTCGCTATTGCGGCTATCAACGACATTGACCTAACCAAAACCATTTTTGACAAAGATAAGAAGGCTGCCATTAAGTACCAGCATGAAAGAGATTTGGAAGGATTTTTGAAGAGAAAGGAGAGTTGATGTCCTCTTTCTCCAACTTGTGAAAATCCCTGGAACGTGATAAAATAAAGGATAGAAATAGATACAGGAGACAAGATGAACTACTTTAATGTTGGAAAAATCGTCAATACGCAGGGTTTACAGGGTGAGATGCGAGTCTTGTCTGTGACGGATTTTGCAGAAGAACGATTTAAAAAGGGAGCAGAGCTTGCTTTATTTGATGAAAAAGATCAGTTTGTCCAAACAGTGACCATCGCAAGTCATCGTAAGCATAAGAACTTTGACATTATCAAATTCAAAGACATGTACCATATCAATGCGATTGAAAAGTACAAGGGCTATAGTCTCAAGGTCGCTGAGGAAGATTTGAACGATTTAGATGATGGTGAATTCTACTATCACGAGATTATCGGTTTGGATGTTTACGAGGGAGATAACTTGATAGGAACTATCAAGGAAATCCTACAACCAGGTGCCAACGATGTCTGGGTGGTCAAACGAAAAGGTAAGCGTGATTTGCTTTTACCTTACATTCCGCCAGTAGTTCTCAATGTTGATATTCCAAACAAACGGGTTGATGTGGACATCTTAGAAGGGTTAGATGATGAAGATTGATATTTTAACCCTCTTTCCAGAGATGTTTTCTCCGCTGGAACACTCGATTGTTGGGAAGGCTCGAGAAAAAGGGCTCTTGGATATCCAGTATCATAATTTCAGAGAATACGCTGAAAAGGCCCGTCATGTTGACGATGAGCCCTACGGAGGCGGTCAGGGGATGTTGCTCCGAGCTCAACCCATTTTCGATGCTTTTGATGCTATTGAAAAGAAAAATCCCCGTGTCATACTTCTTGATCCTGCTGGAAAACAGTTCGATCAAGCATACGCTGAGGATTTGGCCCAGGAAGAGGAGCTTATCTTTATCTGTGGTCACTATGAAGGGTATGACGAGCGGATCAAGACCTTGGTAACCGATGAAATTTCTCTAGGAGACTATGTCTTGACTGGTGGTGAATTGGCAGCCATGACCATGATTGATGCGACCGTGCGCTTGATACCAGAAGTGATTGGTAAGGAGTCCAGTCACCAGGATGATAGCTTTTCTTCAGGTCTTCTCGAATATCCTCAGTATACACGCCCTTATGACTATCGTGGCATGGTGGTTCCAGATGTGCTCATGAGTGGGCACCATGAAAAGATTCGCCAGTGGCGTCTCTATGAGAGTCTAAAGAAAACCTACGAGCGCAGACCTGACCTGCTAGAAAACTATCAACTGACAGCCGAAGAAGAAAAGATGCTGGCTGAAATCAAAGAAAACAAAGAATAAAGGAGAACCTTATGCAAGTAATCAAACGTAATGGAGAAATTGCTGAATTTGATCCAGATAAAATTTACCAAGCTGTCCTAAAAGCAGCTCAAACAGTTTATGTTTTGACTGATGACTTACGTCAAAACTTAGCTCAAGTTACTAAAAAAGTCGTTTTGGACTTGGAAGAAGCAAAAGTAGAACGTGCTACTATCAGCATGATCCAATCAATGGTAGAGCACCGCTTACTTGGAGCTGGCTACATTACCATTGCAGAACACTATATCTCTTATCGCTTGCAACGCGATTTGGAGAGAAGTGGTTATGGTGACCATATCGCCGTTCATCTTCATTTTGAACAAATCCGTTAAGAAAAAGAGTAGGATGCAAAGAACATCTCACTCTTTCTTAAATAGGCTTTTCTGAGCTTTTTGTACAGTTGAGGGAACGAAACGAAGTCGTTTAATATCACTGATACGAATGATTCGGGTCACGTTTTTTGAAAAATTTTTGACGATAATTTGTTGGCGATTAGCATCGTGTTTGACAATATCACCCGTAAAACTTGTCTCAGCAAGTATCACATGAACAGCCGTCTTTTTCTGGATGGCTTGTTCAATCATAGCAGTGAGGGAGTTGTCCTCAATTTGAGGATGATCATCATTCCCATTGAGAAAACCATGTAGTTTATCTAGAACTAGTTTGAATGTCTGTCTCATAGAATCCTCCCTTCTTACATATCCACATTATATAAAATTTTCCTAAAAACCACAAGATTTTTACGAATAGACTATAGAAAGCATATCACATAAAGGAGTTAAAATGGCAGAATTTACATTTGAAATCGAAGAACACTTGCTCACCTTGTCTGAAAATGACAAAGGATGGACAAAAGAACTAAATCGCGTTAGCTTTAATGGAGCACCAGCAAAGTTTGATATTCGTTCTTGGAGTCCTGACCATACCAAAATGGGCAAAGGAATCACGCTTTCCAATGAAGAATTTCAGGTAATGGTCGATGCCTTTAAAGGGCAACAATAAAAAGAATCTTGAGTGCAACTCAAGATTCTTTTTTTAGGACACAATATAGTCACAGAGAGAAGTCTTAGCCAATTGAATGAAAGTCTCTCTATACTCTTCAGGTGGAATTGGATTATCTTTACGAATCCAGACCTCAATGAAAGAGATTGCCATAGTCGTAATGATATAAGCGATGTCTTCTTTATTAAAATTATATTTCAGTTGGTAATTGACATTCTTGAGGACCCATTCAGAGTATGTTCCACGAAGAAATTCCTTCCAACATGGGTCGACTTGTGTGGTATACAAGGTGTTAATAACTTCCCTTTTTTCGTATATGAGAGGAAGTATATGGTCTGCTAAAAAGCTGATAGGATCTCCATCATTGCTAGGGCAGAACTTATTAAAGACGTTAAAAATGTGCTGATTGGTCTCTTCGTGAATGTATTCGATAATATCTTCAAAGTTGTTAAAATGCTTTTGATAAATCGCTTGTCGTGAAATACTAGCTTCAGCAGCAATTTCAGTCATTGTAAAGGAACTACGCTGAGGATTTTTCTTAGCTAGTGTGATGAGAGCTCTAATGATTAGCTCACGAGTATTCTTTGCCATAGAATTACCTTTCTACTTATAATTATTTACAGTTATTTTTGAATGAAGAAAAATCAGAATGTTCAAGTTAATATAAATAATCAATGAACATTAAATTTTCTGAATCTTTTAGGTAGCTCTATTGTATCACAAATAATTTATAAAATATAGCTCTCTCAGTGAAAATGCGTTTTCTGAAAAGTATACAATTGCCAACCTTCCGAAATCAATGGAAGCATATTTGGTTTGAATCAATTAGAATACTTTTCTACTTTGCATATTTTGAATAGCTATAATTTGAAGAATAAAACGATTAATATTCATACTGGTATAAGAATAGTCAAGTATCTAAATAGTGTACAGTTGATTCTTAGAAAGGAAATAGTCCAGAACAATGGTTCTA
The DNA here is from genome assembly GCF_006175905.1 of Streptococcus oralis. Lineage (GTDB taxonomy): Bacteria > Bacillota > Bacilli > Lactobacillales > Streptococcaceae > Streptococcus > Streptococcus oralis_BG. The sequence goes on along the minus strand of NZ_SSNB01000003.1, from coordinate 203,179 downwards.
GACTATTCTTTTATCTTGAAAAATATGGAAGGCTTTTCAATCGTTTGAGTAGGGGACGACTAATGAAACTAATGGCAATAATCTTACCAAGATCAGGGAGGATAAAGGGAAGGACACCAACTGCAAGTGCCTGATCAAATGGCATCCCAGCAAGGAAGTGGAGGCTGAGAATGCCTCCGGCAAAGACGAGGGAGTCACCCAAGAGGTTGGCTAGGAAAATGCGAATGTAGCCACTATTTTGATAGATGAGATAAGATGTAAGTCCAGCATAGACAAGGTCGAACCAAAGATAACCTGCACTTGGGCCGATTAAAACGTGAAATCCTGCACCACCCCCTGCAAAGACAGGTAGACCAATAGCACCCAGCAGGAGATAGAGAGCTACAGATAAAACAGCTTCCCTAGGTCTAAAAACAGTAGCAATCAGACCGATCGCAAAGTTTTGCAGAGTGAAAGGGACAGGACCGATAGGGAGACTGATTTGTGCCAATACAGCGATGAGAGCAGCGCCGATAGCAGGAATGGCATAGATATGAGCTTTTTTCAAAACTGTTAACCTCTTTTCAAAATTATAGTAACTATTATACTAATTCAGAAAGAAAAGTCAACCTATTTTTAAAAACAAGGTAACAATTTTGTAACAGCCGATTTTGCAAGTAAAAAGAGACCACATGTGGTCTCTTTCGGCAATTAGCGCATGGTCACAAATTCTTCTGAGGCAGTTGGGTGGATAGCTACTGTAGCATCAAAGTCCGCCTTGGTTGCTCCCATCTTGATGGCCACAGCGAATCCTTGAATCATCTCATCCACTCCGTAACCAAGTCCGTGAAGTCCAACAACTTTTTCGTCAGCACCGGCGGTGATGAGTTTGAAGCGAGATTCTTGACGATGGTTTGTAACGGCTGAGTACATAGATGCAAAGCTTGACTTGTAGATTTTGATGTTATCTTGGCCGTATTCTTTGATAGCTTGATCCTCAGTTAAACCAACGGTTCCGATTGCTGGGTGGGAGAAGACAACAGTAGGGATAGTCGTGTAGTCCATCTTAGCATTTGTTTTCCCGTTGAAGAGGCGTTCAGATAGGGTACGTCCTGCCTTGATGGCTACTGGGGTCAGTTCCTTCTCACCAGTCACATCTCCAAGAGCATAGATGCCATCTACAACTGTATTCTGATACTCATCCACTTGGATAAATCCACGTTGGTTGAGTGTAACGCCAGCCTTTTCTAACTCTAGACCGTCTACATTTGGACGGCGACCGGTAGCCCAGATAACTTGGCTGGCAGTGTGACTAGAACCGTCTTCGAAATAAATGGTAATACCTTGCTCCGTTTCTTCGAGCTTGACGGGTACCTTATGTGTGTGTAAAGGTAGACCTGTTTTTTCCATTTCATTGACAAGTCCTTCAACGATGTAGCTGTCAAAACCACGCAAGGGACGATCACGACGGACAAACAAATCAGTTTTTACTCCTAGAGCGTGGAGAACACCTGCTAATTCAACGGCGATATAGCCAGCTCCAAGAATCGCAACGGAGTCAGGAAGTTGCTCCCAAGCGAAGACATCGTCTGAGCTACCACCGAGTTCAGCTCCAGGAATAATTGGGATGCTTGGACGAGCGCCAGTCGCAATCACGATATGCTTGGCACGAATCAATTCACCATTGACGCTGACTGTGTGGGAATCAACGAAATGAGCACGACCTTCAATCAAATCAACACCGTTGCGCTTGAAACTTCCATCATAAGATGAGCGGGCACGGTCGATGTAGGCTTCACGGTTTTGACGAAGTTTTGCGAAATCAAATTGAACATCTGAACTTTTAAAACCGTAGTCAGGGCAGTAGTGGTGGAGGCTTTCAGCGATTTGCGCTCCATACCACATGATTTTCTTAGGAACACAGCCGACATTGACGCAGGTTCCACCTAATTTTTTCTCCTCGATAACAGCTGCTTTAGCCCCGTGTTCACCAGCTCGGTTCATAGTGGCGATTCCGCCACTCCCTCCACCGATGGCAATGATATCATATTCTCTCATAGAAAACTCCTTATAGCTTTGATAGTCATATTCTATCGTTTTTATTTTTTGAATGCAAAAATCTGCTACGTTTAAAAAAATTAGAAAAACACTTGCCAATTTTACAAAGATAGTGTATTATATATCTAGTACAATAATCCAAAAATAAATACCGAACGAAATATTTCTCCTGAACTGTCATTGTTTCTCTCTGAACGATCATTGTATGGGTCTAGTATTTCTGATATAATGGTTTTTGTAAACTTAAAGTGAAAAAGGAGCTTAACTATGAAAAGAACAAAAAAGGTAAAAAAATGGCAATTATTTACCGCTATTGGTGTTGCAAGTGCTATTGTTATCAGTGCTGCGGCGATTATGATTTTTAGACAACCATCCCAGTCGGCTGTCCAGGATGAGACCTCTCATATCGTTGTTGCCAAGGAAGGTTCTGTTGCTTCCTCGGTTCTCTTGTCAGGTACCGTCACAGCAAAAAATGAACAATATGTTTATTTTGATGGTAGCAAGGGAGATTTGGATGAAATCCTCGTTTCAGTCGGCGACAAGGTTGAAGAAGGGCAAGCGTTGGTCAAATACAGCAGTGCCGATGCCCAAGCTGCCTACGATGCAGCCAGTCGAGCAGTTGCAAAGGCCGACCGTCATATCAATGAGTTGAACAAGGCTCGTGAAAATGCGAACTCTGCACCAGTTTCACCACAAGTTCCAACTGAAGCTGGACTTCCAGAGCAAGCGCCAGCTGAAACTTCTTCCGTATCCTCTATTGACTCTCAAATCAGTGATGCCAAAGATAACCGTGCAGATGCTGTGGCCCAGCTCAACAAGGCCCAAGCTCAACTGGATGCAGCAACTGTTCTCAGTACACTAGAGGGAACCGTTGTGGAAGTCAATCGTAATGTTTCCAAATCACCAACTGGTAGCAGTCAAGTGATGGTTCATGTCGTAAGTAACGAAAACTTACAGGTAAAAGGGGAGCTGTCTGAATACAACCTTGCCAACCTCTCTGTAGGTCAAGAAGTTACCTTTACTTCTAAAGTGTATCAAGATAAGAGCTGGACTGGTAAGATCAGCTATATCTCAGATTATCCTAAAAACAACGGAGAAGCAGCAAATGCTGCCCTTGGAGGAAATACTGGCTCTAAGTACCCTTATACTGTTGATGTGACCAGCGAAATCGGTGAGTTGAAACAAGGTTTCTCTGTCAGTGTTGAAGTTAAGAACAAGAGTAAAGCCATCCTTGTTCCTTTGACAAGTGTCATTACTGAAAATGACAAAAATTACGTCTGGCTTGTAGACGACCAGAAGAAAGCGAAGAAGGTAGAAGTTACTTTGGGGAATGCTGACGCAGACAACCAAGAAATTACTTCAGGTGTGACAGACGGAGCCAAGGTCATCAGTAATCCAACATCTTCCTTGGAAGAAGGAAAAGAGGTGAAGGCTGATGAAGAAACTAATTAGTCTAAAAAATATCTGTAGGAGTTATCGAAATGGTGACCAAGAACTGCAGGTCCTAAAAAATATTAACTTAGAAGTTCAAGAAGGTGAATTTGTCGCCATTATGGGACCGTCTGGTTCTGGTAAATCCACTTTGATGAATACCATTGGAATGTTGGACACACCAACCAGTGGAGAGTACTATCTTGATGGTCAAGAAGTAGCAGGTCTTGGAGAGAAACAACTGGCCAAGGTCCGCAACCAACAAATCGGATTTGTCTTTCAGCAGTTCTTTCTCTTGTCCAAGCTCAATGCACTTCAAAATGTCGAATTGCCCTTGATTTATGCTGGAGTTTCGGCTTCAAAACGTCGGAAATTGGCTGAGGAGTTTCTGGAAAAGGTCGAGTTAACAGATCGTAGCCATCACTTGCCGTCAGAGTTATCAGGTGGACAAAAGCAACGGGTAGCGATTGCCCGTGCCTTGGTAAATAATCCTTCTATCATCCTAGCTGACGAACCGACAGGAGCCTTGGATACCAAGACGGGAAACCAAATCATGCAGTTGTTGGTGGAGTTAAACAAGGAAGGGAAAACCATTATCATGGTCACGCATGAACCTGAGATTGCTGCCTATGCCAAACGCCAGATTGTCATTCGTGATGGAGTTATCTCATCAGACAGCGCCCCAGTAGAAAAGGAGGAAAACTAAGATGCAGAATCTGAAATTTGCCTTTTCATCTATCATGGCTCACAAGATGCGTTCCTTCCTCACCATGATTGGGATTATCATCGGAGTTTCGTCTGTCGTCGTCATCATGGCTCTTGGCGACTCCATGTCTCGTCAGGTCAATAAAAACATGACTAAATCGCAGAAGGATATCCATGTCTTTTTCTCTCCTATCAAGAGCAAGGATGGCTCCTTTACTCAGCGCCAGTCAGCTTTGACAGTCAGTGGGAAAGAAGAGGATGTTCATGTTGAACCACCAAAACCACTAGAATCCTGGGTCAAGGAGGCTGCCAAACTCAAAGGAGTAGACAGTTACTATGTCACTAACTCGACTAACGTCACCCTGTCTTATAAGGATAAGAAGGTTGAACGGGCGGCTTTGACAGGCGGAAATAGCACCTATATGAATGCCGTTGAAAATGAGATCGTTGCTGGTAGAAGTCTAAGACAGCAAGACTACAAGGAATTTGCCAGTGTTATTTTGTTGGACGAAGAACTAGCTAAGAGTTTGTTTGATAGTCCAGAAGCCGCTATTAACCAAATTATCTCTGTTAATGAATTTAGTTACCGTGTGATTGGTGTTTATACTAGTAATGAAGCTAAAACTGCTAAAGCCTTTGGAATTGGTGGACTTCCAATTACGACTAATATCTCACTCGCTGCTAATTTTAATACTGATGAAATCTCGGATATCGTCTTTCGTGTCAATGACACTAGCCTAACACAAACCTTGGGTCCAGAGTTGGCTCGAAAACTGACAGAGATTGCGGGACTTCAACAAGGTGAGTACCAAGTTGCGGATGCAACTGCAGCCTTCCAAGAGGTACAACAACTTTTTGGCTTTATGACCACTGTTATCAGTGCCATTGCAGGTATCTCTCTTTTTGTTGGAGGAACAGGTGTCATGAATATCATGCTGGTCTCGGTGACAGAACGTACGCGTGAGATTGGTCTGCGGAAGGCTCTTGGAGCCACACGGGCTAATATCTTAGTTCAGTTTTTGATTGAGTCCATGATCTTGACCTTGCTAGGTGGTGTCATCGGCCTAGTCAGTGCAGCAGGCTTGACAATGTTAGCGGGTATCTTGTTGCAAAATATGATTGCAGGTATCGAAGTTGGGGTGTCCCTCCCAATTGCTCTCTTTAGCTTGGCTGTGTCAGCTAGCGTTGGGATGATCTTCGGAGTCTTGCCAGCCAATAAAGCCTCTAAGCTTGATCCAATCGAAGCTCTTCGTTATGAATAAGATATAGAACAGAAAAAACAAGATGGACATTTGTCTATCTTGTTTTTGTATGGATTTCCCTATCGAAAATCACCGAAAATATGATATAATGAAGTGTTAGAAAAACAGGTTTCATTAGCCTGGAAAGGAAAAATTATGTCTGAAAAGAATTTTTATATTACAACACCGATTTACTATCCATCTGGTAAACTTCATATCGGTTCTGCCTACACAACTATCGCATGTGATGTCTTAGCACGTTACAAACGCCTCATGGGCTACGATGTCTTTTATCTGACTGGACTTGACGAGCATGGTCAAAAGATTCAACAAAAAGCAGAAGAAGCTGGGATTACACCACAAGCCTATGTTGATGGCATGGCGGTTGGAGTTAAAGAACTTTGGAAATTATTAGATATCTCATACGATAAATTTATCCGTACAACTGATGACTACCATGAAAAAGTAGTGGCTCAGATCTTTGAACGCTTGCTTGCTCAAGATGATATCTACTTGGGTGAATACTCTGGTTGGTATTCAGTCTCAGATGAGGAATTCTTTACAGAAAGCCAGCTGGCAGAAGTTTTCCGTGACGAAGCTGGAAATGTAACTGGTGGTATCGCTCCATCAGGTCACGAGGTTGAATGGGTTTCTGAAGAGTCATATTTCCTTCGCCTCAGCAAATACCAAGACCGTTTGGTCGAATTTTTCAAATCGCACCCTGACTTCATTACTCCAGATGGTCGCCTTAATGAAATGCTTCGCAACTTCATCGAGCCAGGTTTAGAAGATTTGGCAGTTTCTCGTACAACCTTTACATGGGGAGTACCAGTCCCATCAAATCCAAAACACGTTGTCTACGTTTGGATCGATGCCCTTCTCAACTATGCGACTGCTCTTGGTTACGGTCAAGAGGATCATGCTAACTATGATAAGTTCTGGAACGGAACAGTCTTCCAAATGGTCGGAAAAGACATCCTTCGTTTCCACTCAATCTACTGGCCAATCCTTCTTATGATGTTGGATGTTAAATTACCTGACCGCTTGATTGCCCATGGTTGGTTTGTCATGAAAGACGGTAAGATGTCTAAGTCGAAAGGGAATGTCGTTTATCCTGAAATGTTAGTAGAACGCTATGGTCTCGATCCACTTCGTTACTACCTCATGCGTAGCCTTCCAGTTGGTTCAGACGGAACCTTCACTCCAGAAGACTATGTAGGTCGTATCAACTATGAATTGGCAAATGACCTAGGAAACCTCCTTAACCGTACGGTTTCCATGATCAACAAGTATTTCGATGGGCAAATTCCAGCCTATGTAGAGGGTGTAACAGAGTTTGATAATGCTCTTGCTGAGGTTGCAGAACAATCAATCGCAGACTACCATACACACATGGAAGCAGTTGACTACCCACGCGCTCTTGAAGCAGTCTGGACTCTTATCTCTCGTACCAACAAATACATCGATGAGACTGCTCCATGGGTCTTGGCCAAGGATGAAGCTCTTCGTGACCAATTAGCAAGTGTGATGAGCCACTTGGCAGCTAGCCTTCGTGTCGTCGCTCACTTGATTGAGCCCTTTATGATGGAAACCAGTCGTGCAGTCTTGACTCAACTTGGTTTGGCAGAAGTTTCTAGCCTTGAAAACTTGAGTTTGGCTGATTTCCCTGCAGGTGTGACTGTAGTTGCCAAAGGAACTCCAATCTTCCCACGTCTGGATATGGAGGAAGAAATCGCCTATATCAAGGAACAAATGGAAGGCAACAAACCAGCCGTTGAAAACGAATGGAATCCAGACGAAGTCGAACTCAAACTAAACAAGGAAGAAATCAAGTTTGAAGATTTCGACAAGGTTGAAATCCGTGTCGCAGAAGTCAAAGAAGTTTCGAAAGTAGAAGGTTCTGATAAGTTGCTTCAATTCCGCCTAGATGCTGGAGATGGCGAAGATCGTCAAATCCTCTCAGGAATTGCAAAATACTATCCAAACGAACAAGAATTGGTCGGCAAGAAAGTCCAAATCGTTGCCAACCTCAAACCTCGTAAAATGATGAAAAAATATGTCAGCCAAGGGATGATTCTCTCAGCTGAACATGAAGGACAATTAACCCTTCTCACAGTTGATCCAGCTGTACCAAACGGAAGTGTGATTGGGTAAAAGCAAAAAACCAACGTTAGGCACGTTGGTTTTTCTTGTTATGTGCGAAATTTTCTAAGAAGTGGTCTATCTCCTTTTGCGACCTGAGGAGAATTACTTTCTTTGGATAGGTTTCTTGAATCCCCTTGTAGCGTTCCCTAGCGGATTTGTTTCGCCCATCCCAGAGAATCCATCGGATAAACTCCCAATCGAAGCGTTCAGGACAACCTGCAGCCATACTTTCTCTGACCTTGCCTCGGTATTTGAGGTATCGTTTAAAGGCTCGAAAGAGACAGGTCAATGGCGAAAAATTAAGAAAGATGATTTGGTCAGCTTCCAGCATTCTTTCTTCATAGCAACACCAAGAGTAGTTGCCGTCGATGACCCAAGCTTCGTGCTTTGTGAGAAAGTTTTTCATTTCGGTCAACATCCATTCGCGGTCACTGTCTTGCCAACCAGGTTGAAATTGGAGTGTGTCCATATGCAGTTTGGGTATGGAGTAGTAGTTAGATAACTTTTCTGCTAGAGTTGACTTGCCTGATCCAGAATATCCGATGATTGCGATTTTCATTTTCTACCTTTTCGTAATGGAGGACAAAAAAACAGCCTCTGTGGACTGTTTCTTATTTAGCAAGTTTAGCTGAAAGACGAGCTTTATCGCGGCTTGCTTTGTTTTTATGAATCAAACCTTTAGTTTCTGCTTTGTCGATAGCTGAGCTAGCAGCACGGAAAAGTTCTTCAGAAGGGTTTGCTTCGAAAGCTTTGATAGCAGTACGCATAGCTGATTTTTGAGCTGAGTTTTTTTCGTTTTGTTTAACGTTCAATTCAGCGCGTTTGATAGCTGATTTAATGTTTGCCAATGTTCTTACCTCCATATTTACTAACTATACCATTATATATGAAAACTTAGGTTTTGACAAGGGGAAATTATTTTTTTAGGTAAATTTCATCGATTTCATGGTTTTTAGTCTTGTGGAGAATGACCTCGGCGCGGTTCCTTGTTGGTTCGATATAGTTTTGTAGATTTGTGAGATTAATGCTGGTCCAAACCTGGTGTGCAAAGGCTTCAACTTCTCCAATTGGCATTTGAGTAAAACGGTGGTAGTAGCTGTTGGGATCATTTTGGGCAAAGCTGAGCAGCTTTAAGAAACGATCCAGATACCAGCTTTCAATGTCCTCGACAGCAGCATCCACATAGATGGAGAAATCAAAGAAGTCGGTGATGTAAAGGCGCTCATTTTGAGGGTTTTGAAAGACATTAATCCCCTCGACAATGACAAAATCAGCAGCTTTGACACGTTGTTTCTCTCCAGGAACGATGTCATACACTTCATGAGAATAGACAGGAATATCGACATCTTGCCCATTCTTTAGACGATCAAGAAAATTCAGCAAAGTTTCCATATCATAACTTTCAGGAAAACCTTTGCGATTTAAGATATCTTGGTCCATCAAGGTTTGATTGGGATAGAGAAAACCGTCAGTTGTCACCAATTCTACAGTAGCGTCTGGGAGAGTACGTGATAAAAGAATCTGAAGTAAGCGACTAGTAGTCGATTTCCCCACAGCAACACTTCCAGAAACCCCGATAATAAAAGGCTGAGATTTACTCTCTCTTTGGAGAAAAATTCCCTTAGAAAAGGCTAAATCCTCTTTGGTGCGTTTGTAAATATGGATAAGATGGACTAGGGGAAGATAGACGTCCGTTACGTCCTGCAGACTAATCTGGTCATTGAAACTCTTGATGGATTCTAACTCTTCCTCTGTCAAGGGAGGGGTTGTTTTGCGATGCAATGATTGCCAAGTCTGGCGACTGATTTTTTCAAAATGTAAAAATTCGTTGGTCATTTGTTTTCCCCTAGATATTTTGTTTATCATACCATAAAAAGCTAAAAAAATAAAGCGGTTTCTTGATGGTAGTAAGTCAATATCGTATACTAGAAGTAGATGGAGGTTGAATAATTTAATGATGAGATAGGGAATGGTTTCTGAAGACTTATCAGTTATTGAAAGTGGGCTTTTTGGTTCACAACTTATTGGAGGTGTGTCATGAAAATCTTAAAACGTTATGTATTGGAACTCTGTTTTATTTTAAGTTTTGCCTTACCTTTTATAAGGGGAGCGAATGCGGATAATGGTAGACGCTTTGTGGAAATCTATTACGGTTTTACTTTTTTGATGGAACATGCCATTGTAACAGTTGTCTTTATCTGTTCGCTCTTGATTGCTTGGCTACTAAAAAAACGGTGGATGAAATGGCTTGCTGCTGGTAGTTATCTATTTTTGATTTTGTGGATTGCTACAGAAGGATATCTATTCCGTATGTCACTAGAAGATTTGATACGACTTTGGACAAGTTTGGAAATCTTGACACAAACTTATCAGTTGGGTTTTTATCTAAACATCATATTGGGAATCTTGTTGATAATAAAGTATTTTAAGGTTAAGAAATAGTAATAAAAATGCGCCCGATTGCAGACGAACTGTTTTTCCCTGACTATGATAATTTGTAGTTCCCGATAGATTGTAATGTATTTCTAATAATTGAAAGAGATTGAAGAAAAGGTTTTTTGACTAGGATTCTTCAGTCTTTTTCATTTGATCATCACTTTGTAAACGATTTACAATTCAAGCCAAATTATGGTAAAATAGTTTTATGAGTAAAATGTATTATGCAGAAAATCCTGATGCTGCTCACGACATTCATGAGTTGAGAGTGGAGTTGTTGGGAGAAAACATGACCTTTTTGACGGATGCGGGTGTTTTTAGCAAGAAAATGGTTGATTTTGGGAGTCAGCTCTTGCTCAAGTGTCTAGAGGTTAACAAAGGAGAGACGGTCCTTGATGTGGGTTGTGGTTATGGACCATTGGGCTTGTCATTGGTCAAGGCTTATGGAGTTCAGGCAACCATGGTCGATATCAATAATCGTGCCTTGGACTTAGCACGACAAAATGCCGAACGAAATAGAGTAGAAGCGGAGATTTTCCAATCCAATATCTATGAGCAAGTTGAAGGGAAGTTTGACCATGTTATTTCCAATCCGCCGATTCGAGCGGGCAAACAGGTTGTTCATGAGATTATCGAAAAGAGCAGGGATTTCTTGAAAGACGGAGGAGATTTAACCATTGTCATTCAGAAAAAGCAAGGAGCTCCAAGTGCTAAAAATAAGATGGAAGATGTTTTTGGCAATTGTGAAACCGTAAAGAAAGATAAGGGATACTATATCCTTAGAAGTGTGAAAGAATGAGAGCAGTTGATTTAATCCAAAAGAAACGAGATGGTCAAGAACTGACTGCAGCTGAAATCAAATGGTTGGTAGAAGGCTATGTGGCAGGAACTGTTCCAGACTATCAGATGTCTGCTTTTGCTATGGCTGTTTATTTTAAAGGAATGACCACACGTGAGATTTCTGATCTGACGATGAATATGGTTAAAACAGGTCAGGAGTTTGACTTGTCAGCTATTGATGGGGTTAAAGTTGATAAACATTCGACTGGTGGTGTAGGTGATAAGGTGACCTTAATCTTGGCTCCTCTTGTTGCTAGCTTTGGTGTTCCTGTGGCAAAAATGAGTGGTCGTGGTCTCGGCCATACTGGTGGAACAATTGATAAATTGGAGTCCATTAAGGGCTATCAAGTTGAGCGAAGTCAAGAAGATTTCATTCGTCAGGTACAGGACATTGGTGTATCTGTCATTGGGCAGTCCGATCAGCTGGTTAAAGCAGATAAACTTCTCTATGCCCTCCGTGATGTGACAGCAACTGTCGACACGATTCCTTTGATTGCTAGTTCGGTGATGAGCAAGAAAATTGCTGCAGGAGCGGATGCCATTTTGCTAGACGTAACGGTCGGTGAGGGGGCCTTCATGAAGACGGTTGATGAGGCGCGCGAATTGGCTCAAACCATGGTGGATCTTGGTAAGGCAGTTGGTCGAAAGACGGTAGCAGTCATTACCGATATGAGCCAACCCTTGGGAAAAGCTATTGGCAATCGTCTCGAAATCCTTGAGGCAATCGATATTCTCAAAGGAAATGGCCGAGAAGATATTAGTCACTTTATCTGCGAGCTAGCTCAGATTATGCTTGGCTTGGCTGATGTTGAGAAAACGATCGAGGAAATCCGTCAACACCTGGAAAATGGCCAAGCACTGGCTAAGTTTGAAGAAATGGTAGCAACACAAGGCGGTGATTTAGAAGATCTCTATCGCCCAGTCAAAGTTGCCCATGTGCTGGAAATTCCAGCTCAAGAAACGGGTGTTATTTCAGCCCTTCCAGCTATGGAATTTGGGCTCTATGCCATGAGACTAGGAGCTGGTCGTGCAGTCAAGTCTGATGACTTGGACTATGAAACAGGGATTGTTTTTGAAAAGAAAGTTGGAGACTCCGTTCAAAAGGGTGAAATTGTTGCAAAAGTTTATACAAATGGAAAAATTTCTTCTGAACTAGTTACAGAATTTCAAAAATATGTTAAAATAAATGATGGAGTGCAAAGTTTACGAGAAATTATAGAAATTATCTCATAAAACCAGGGAGAATCCGAATATGAAGTTAAATAAATATATCGATCATACGCTTTTAAAGCAAGATGCAAGCCAAGAACAAATTGATCGTTTGCTATCTGAAGCGCGTGAGTATGACTTTGCCAGCGTTTGTGTCAATCCCACATGGGTTAAACATGCGAAAACAGGGCTTGATGGCTCAGATGTAAAAGTTTGTACAGTAATAGGTTTTCCTTTGGGAGCAACAACTTCAGCTGTGAAAGCTTTTGAAACCAAGGAAGCCATCCAAAACGGTGCAGATGAGATTGATATGGTTATCAATGTCGGTGCCCTCAAATCAGGCAATCTGGATTTGGTTGAATCGGACATCCGTGCTGTCGTAGAAGCAAGTGGTGACAAGTTGGTTAAGGTCATTATTGAAGCTTGCTTGTTGACAGACGATGAAAAGGTTGTGGCCTGCCAATTATCCCAGAAAGCAGGCGCTGACTTTGTCAAAACATCAACTGGATTTTCAACTGGTGGTGCCACTATTGAGGATGTTCAGTTGATGCGTAAAACAGTCGGGCCAGATATGGGAGTTAAGGCAGCTGGTGGAGCTCGTTCATATGCAGATGCTGTCGCTTTTGTGGAAGCAGGCGCTACCCGTATCGGAACATCTGCTGGTGTAGCGATTTTAAAAGGAGAATTGGCAGATGGCGACTACTGAGTTGATTGAACTAGCAATTGAAACCAGCAAACAAGCCTATGTGCCTTATTCTCACTTTCCTATCGGAGCTGTTTTAGTAGCCAAGGATGGTAGTATTTATACGGGTGTAAACATCGAGAATGCTAGCTATCCCTTGACTAATTGTGGAGAGCGTACTGCTATTTTCAAAGCAGTTTCGGAGGGGCAACGGGAGTTTTCAGAATTGATTGTCTACGGACAAACTGAAAAACCCATCTCGCCATGTGGTGCTTGCCGCCAGGTCATGGTTGAATTTTTTGAACAAGATCTAAAAGTGACTTTAGTCGCTAAAGATAAATCGACGGTCGAGATGACGGTCGGGGAGTTACTTCCATACTCATTTACAGACTTAAATTAGTCTGGGCCACTCTTGTAGTGGCTGTGGTCCTTGTGGCCAACCAATCCATACTTGCAACATCGTTGCACATCTTATTTAGGAGGTTCAGTAATGAACAAGAAACAATGGCTAGGCCTTGGTCTAGTTGCAGTAGCAGCAGTTGGACTTGCTGCATGTGGTAACCGCTCTTCTCGTAACGCAGCTTCATCTTCATCAGAAATGAAGACCAAAGCAGCAATTGTAACAGATACTGGTGGTGTTGATGATAAATCATTTAACCAATCAGCTTGGGAAGGTTTGCAAGACTGGGGTAAAGAACACAATCTTTCTAAAGATAAAGGTTACACTTACTTCCAATCAACAAGCGAAGCAGACTATGCTAACAACTTGCAACAAGCGGCTGGAAGTTACAACCTGATCTTTGGTGTTGGTTTTGCCCTTCACAATGCAGTTGAGGAAGCAGCAAAAGACCACTCTGACCTAAACTATGTCTTGATTGATGATGTGATTGAAGGTCAAAATAATGTTGCGAGCGTAAGATTTGCGGATAACGAAGCAGCTTACCTTGCTGGTGTTGCAGCAGCGAAAACTACGAAAACAAAACAAGTTGGTTTTGTAGGTGGTATCGAATCTGAAGTTATTTCACGTTTTGCAGCTGGATTCAAAGCTGGTGTTGAGTCAGTAGACCCATCTATCAAAGTCCAAGTTGACTACGCTGGTTCATTTGGTGATGCTGCCAAAGGTAAAACAATTGCAGCAGCTCAATACGCTGCCGGTGCAGACGTTGTCTACCAAGCAGCTGGAGGTACAGGTGCTGGTGTCTTTGCTGAAGCAAAATCATTGAATGAAAACAAAAATGAAGACGAAAAAGTTTGGGTTATCGGTGTAGACCGTGACCAAGCAGCAGAAGGTAAATACACTTCTAAAGATGGTAAAGAATCTAACTTCGTTCTTGTATCTACATTGAAACAAGTTGGTACAACTGTAAAAGATATTGCCAACAAAACAGAAAAAGGTGAATTCCCTGGCGGACAAGTGATTGTCTACTCATTGAAAGATAAAGGGGTTGAACTAGCAGTAACAAACCTTTCAGAAGAAGGTAAAAAAGCTGTTGAAGATGCAAAAGCTAAAATCCTTGACGGAAGTGTAAAAGTTCCTGAAAAATAATGGATAAAAGTCATTTCTTAGGAAGCGGCCATTGGTCGCTTCTTTAAGAATTGAGGCAATTTTTGTCTCAATAGAGCTTGTTAATGTGATTAGCAGGTTTTATTGAAATAAAATAAACCTCTGAAAGGAAGAGCATATGGCACACGAAAATGTCATTGAGATGCGGGATATTACCAAGGTGTTTGGTGAATTTGTAGCAAACGACAAAATCAACTTGCAACTGCGAAAAGGTGAAATTCATGCACTTTTAGGAGAAAATGGAGCGGGTAAATCCACTCTGATGAATATGCTGGCAGGACTCCTTGAGCCAACGAGTGGTGAAATTGTGGTGAATGGTCAGGTTGTAAAACTTGACTCGCCATCTAAAGCCGCTGGTCTTGGAATTGGGATGGTTCACCAACATTTTATGTTGGTTGAGGCTTTTACAGTAGCTGAGAATATCATTTTAGGGAGTGAAATCACTAAAAATGGTGTTCTAGACATAGCTGGTGCTACTAAAGAAATCAAGGCTCTTTCTGAACGTTATGGTTTGGCAGTGGATCCTGCTGCTAAGGTGGCGGATATTTCCGTTGGTGCCCAACAACGTGTAGAAATCTTGAAAACACTCTATCGTGGTGCTGATATCCTTATCTTTGATGAACCTACAGCCGTATTGACTCCTTCAGAGATTGATGAGTTGATGGCAATCATGAAAAACCTTGTCAAAGAAGGGAAGTCCATTATTTTGATTACCCACAAGTTAGATGAGATTCGTGCGGTATCGAATCGAGTGACGGTTATCCGTCGTGGGAAATCAATCCAGACGGTTGAAATCGCAGGCGCAACAAATGCGGACTTGGCAGAAATGATGGTTGGACGCTCAGTCTCTTTTAAAACGGAAAAACAAGCACCGCAACCAAAAGAAGTGGTCTTGTCTATCAAAGACTTGGTTGTCAATGAAAATCGCGGTGTACCAGCTGTGAAGAATCTTTCTTTGGATGTTCGTGCTGGTGAAATTGTTGGTATTGCAGGTATTGATGGCAATGGTCAGTCTGAACTCATTCAAGCCATTACTGGTCTTCGTAAGGTTGAGTCAGGTAGCGTTGAATTAAAAGGCAAATCAATCGTGGGGATGCATCCTCGACAAATTACAGAACTCAGTGTGGGGCATGTTCCTGAAGACCGCCACCGTGATGGCTTGATTTTGGAGATGATGATTTCAGAAAATATCGCTCTTCAAACCTACTACAAAGAACCACTCAGCAAAAATGGCATCTTGAACTATGCCAATATCACTTCACATGCTAAGAAATTAATGGAAGAATTTGACGTCCGTGCGGCAAGCGAATTTGTTCCAGCGGCAGCTCTTTCAGGAGGAAATCAACAAAAAGCAATTATTGCTCGTGAAATTGACCGAGATCCTGATCTCCTTATCGTCAGCCAGCCAACTCGTGGTTTGGATGTCGGTGCCATTGAATATATCCACAAACGTTTGATTGAAGAGCGTGATAACGGTAAGGCTGTCCTTGTTGTCAGCTTTGAATTGGATGAGATTTTAAATGTCTCAGACCGAATTGCTGTTATTCACGATGGTAAGATTCAAGGTATTGTATCGCCAGAAACAACTAACAAACAAGAACTTGGTGTCTTGATGGCAGGTGGAAACTTGGGAAAGGAGAAGAGTGATGTCTAAAAAGTTACAACAAATTTCGGTTCCCTTGATTTCCGTATTCTTAGGAATCCTGCTTGGAGCCATTGTCATGTGGATCTTCGGATATGATGCTATCTGGGGTTATGAGGAGTTGTTCTATACAGCTTTTGGTAGCCTCCGTGGGATTGGAGAAATTTTCCGTGCCATGGGTCCTCTTGTATTGATAGGTCTTGGTTTCGCAGTTGCCAGTCGTGCAGGTTTCTTTAACGTCGGACTTCCTGGTCAGGCACTTGCAGGCTGGATTCTCAGTGGTTGGTTTGCCTTGTCAAATCCAGATATGCCTCGTCTCGTTTTGATTCCATTAACAGTAATCATTGCTTTGATCGCAGGTGGAATTGTTGGTGCCATTCCAGGTATCCTCAGAGCCTATCTCGGTACGTCAGAGGTCATTGTGACCATCATGATGAACTACATTGTATTGTATGTGGGAAATGCCTTTATTCATGCCTTTCCTAAAGATATTATGCAAAGTACAGACTCAACGATTCGTGTTAGTGCCAACGCTACATACCAGACCCCATGGTTATCAGAGTTGACTGGAAATTCTCGTATGAATATCGGAATCTTCTTTGCAATCATTGCTGTTGGCGTGATTTGGTTCTTGCTCAAGAAAACGACTCTCGGTTTTGAAATTCGTGCAGTTGGTCTCAATCCCCATGCTTCAGAGTACGCTGGTATTTCAGCAAAACGTACAATCATTCTATCAATGATTATCTCTGGTGCTTTGGCTGGTCTTGGTGGAGCGGTAGAAGGTCTTGGAACTTTCCAAAACGTTTACGTTCAGGGCTCATCATTAGCTATCGGATTTAACGGAATGGCAGTTAGTTTGCTTGCTGGAAATTCACCAATTGGAATTCTCTTTGCAGCCTTCTTATTTGGAGTTTTGCAAGTAGGAGCACCGGGTATGAATGCAGCACAAGTTCCGTCTGAGCTTGTCAGCATTGTAACAGCGTCTATTATCTTCTTTGTCAGCGTTCACTACATTATCGAACGCTTTGTCAAACCTAAAAAACAAGTTAAAGGAGGTAAGTAAGGATGTCTATTACAACATTGCTCACCCTCTTGGTCTCTTCTATGCTGATTTACTCAGCACCACTTATTTTTACGAGTATCGGGGGAGTTTTCTCTGAACGTGGTGGTGTCGTTAACGTTGGTCTTGAAGGAATTATGGTTATGGGAGCCTTTTCTGGGGTTGTCTTTAACCTTGAGTTTGCAGAACAACTTGGAGCAGCGACTCCTTGGATTTCCTTGTTAGTTGCTGGTATCGTGGGAGCTATTTTCTCCCTCATCCATGCCGTCGCTACAGTTCATTTCCGTGCAGACCATGTTGTCAGTGGTACAGTATTGAACTTGATGGCTCCTGCCCTAGCAGTTTTCTTGGTTAAAGTTCTTTATAACAAAGGGCAAACGGATAACTTAAGCCAGACTTTTGGACGTTTTGATTTCCCAGTTTTGGCTGATATCCCTGTGATTGGTGATATCTTCTTCAAGTCAACCAGTCTACTAGGTTATATCGCGATTGCCTTCTCTTTCCTTGCTTGGTTTATCCTCTTCAAGACCCGCTTTGGTCTTCGCCTTCGCTCTGTTGGTGAACACCCTCAAGCAGCGGATACCTTGGGGATCAATGTCTACAAGATGCGATATCTTGGGGTTATCATTTCAGGTTTCCTAGGGGGAATTGGGGGAGCGATTTATGCTCAATCCATTTCAGTTAACTTCTCAGTGACAACTATTGTCGGTCCTGGATTTATCGCTCTTGCGGCAATGATCTTTGGTAAATGGAATCCAATCGGTGCTATGCTTTCTAGTCTCTTCTTTGGACTTTCACAAAGTTTGGCAGTTATCGGTTCTCAATTGCCTTTCCTACAAGGAGTGCCAGCGGTTTACCTTCAAATCGCCCCTTATGTCTTGACCATTCTTGTCTTAGCAGCCTTCTTTGGAAAAGCAGTTGCACCTAAGGCAGACGGTATCAACTACATCAAGTCAAAATAAGCATACAAAAAAACGTCAGTTTCAAACTGGCGTTTTATTTGTTAGGATTTTGATGGGTTAGGTTCAATCCCCAAGGGACAAGATTTTCAGTTTTATTTTTGATACGTGTGATATTATCCTTGTGACGAATGATAATCAAGCTAGCAAGTGCTAGGATAATCAAAATGAAGAGAGGGTCATAGCTGTTTAGGATAAAACCAAATAGTGGAAATAGGAGAACTCCGATAACGGCTGCGATAGAAGCGGTAACGCTAGACAGTGAAATCATACTGCCTAGATAGAGGCTTCCAAAGAATACGATTGCTAGATAGAGACAGAAAACAGGCGCAAATCCGAAAATCACTCCAGCACTGGTTGCGACAGCCTTGCCCCCCTTAAATCCTGCAAAGATAGGGAAAGTATGTCCAATCACAGCCAAAAGTCCAAATACAAGAGGTGATACACCTTGAAGGTGGAAAAGAATAGGAAGGAGAGTGGCCAAGGTCCCTTTAAAGAAGTCAATCACAAAGGTTGCCATACCCGCTTTCTTACCCAAAATTCGGAAAGTATTGGTTGTTCCGGTGTTTCCAGAACCATGTTCACGCAGATTTGTTTGAAAGAAGATTTGTCCAATCCATAGACCAGACGGAATCGAACCTAACAGATAAGCTAAAATTAATAATACAAATGTCATCATAGACCTATTATACCATGAAATGGTATAGAAAGTCAGGGAATATCCTGTGAATTTGTGACAGCTGAAAGGGAAAAGCTTTGCAAAATCGCTAGAAAACCTGTAAAATAGTAAAGATGAACAAATAGGAGGTTCCTTGTGTCAAAAAAGGAAATCAATATTAATAACTACAATGATGACGCCATTCAGGTGCTAGAAGGGTTGGATGCGGTCCGTAAACGTCCAGGGATGTATATCGGATCGACCGACGGTGCTGGTCTCCATCATCTAGTCTGGGAAATTGTCGACAATGCAGTTGATGAAGCCTTGTCTGGATTTGGTGAACGCATTGATGTGACCATCAATAAAGACGGCAGTCTAACCGTTCAAGACCATGGTCGTGGGATGCCAACTGGGATGCATGCCATGGGAATTCCAACTGTTGAGGTTATCTTTACCATTCTCCACGCTGGAGGAAAATTCGGTCAAGGTGGCTACAAAACATCTGGTGGTCTCCACGGGGTGGGATCTTCGGTTGTTAATGCACTCTCAAGTTGGTTGGAAGTTGAAATTACCCGTGACGGTACAGTCTACAAGCAACGATTTGAAAATGGTGGAAAACCCGTTACAACCTTGAAGAAAATTGGTACAGCACCCAAGTCTAAGACAGGTACCAAGGTTACCTTCATGCCTGACGCGACGATTTTTTCTACGACTGACTTCAAGTACAATACCATTTCAGAACGACTCAATGAGTCAGCCTTTCTCTTAAAAAATGTCACCTTGTCTTTGACAGATAAGCGAACAGATGAAGCAATCGAATTCCATTATGAGAACGGGGTACAAGACTTTGTTTCTTACCTCAATGAAGACAAGGAAACCTTGACGCCAGTCCTATACTTTGAAGGCGAAGATAATGGTTTCCAAGTGGAAGTTGCCCTCCAGTACAATGATGGGTTTTCAGATAACATTCTATCCTTTGTCAATAACGTTCGCACGAAAGATGGTGGAACGCATGAGACGGGACTCAAGTCTGCCATTACAAAGGTCATGAATGACTATGCGCGTAAGACAGGTCTTCTCAAGGAAAAAGATAAAAATCTTGAAGGTTCAGACTATCGTGAGGGACTTGCAGCCGTTCTTTCTATCCTAGTTCCTGAAGAACACCTCCAGTTTGAAGGTCAGACCAAGGATAAACTAGGGAGTCCTCTGGCTCGTCCAATTGTCGATGGTATTGTGGCTGATAAGTTAACCTTCTTCCTCATGGAAAATGGAGAACTAGCTTCCAATCTCATTCGTAAGGCTATCAAGGCCCGTGATGCGCGCGAGGCGGCCCGCAAAGCGCGTGATGAGAGCCGAAATGGTAAGAAAAACAAGAAAGACAAGGGCTTGTTGTCTGGAAAATTGACTCCAGCTCAATCTAAAAATCCAGCAAAGAACGAGCTCTACCTAGTCGAAGGGGACTCTGCCGGTGGTTCTGCCAAACAAGGCCGTGACCGTAAGTTCCAGGCTATCTTGCCCCTTCGAGGTAAGGTCATCAATACAGCCAAGGCCAAGATGGCGGATATCCTCAAAAATGAAGAAATCAATACCATGATTTATACCATTGGTGCGGGTGTGGGAGCAGACTTCTCCATTGAAGATGCCAACTATGACAAAATCATTATCATGACCGATGCGGATACTGACGGTGCTCATATCCAAACCTTGCTCTTGACATTTTTCTATCGTTACATGCGTCCGCTAGTTGAGGCAGGCCATGTCTATATTGCCCTTCCGCCTCTTTACAAGATGTCCAAAGGCAAAGGCAAGAAAGAAGAAGTGGCCTATGCTTGGACGGACGGAGAGCTAGAAGAACTCCGCAAGCAATTTGGCAAAGGAGCCACTCTCCAACGCTACAAAGGTCTTGGTGAGATGAATGCGGACCAACTCTGGGAAACAACCATGAATCCAGATACTCGAACTCTCATTCGTGTCACGATTGAAGACTTAGCACGCGCCGAACGCCGTGTCAATGTCCTTATGGGAGATAAGGTCGAACCACGCCGTAAGTGGATTGAGGATAATGTCAAGTTTACGCTTGAGGAAGCGACAGTATTTTAATAAATTTTAGAATTACAAAGGAGTTATGATGAAAAAAATATATGCTGTTCTATTAGTTGCTTTTATGGCTGTTATTTTATCTGCTTGTGCCTCGAAGGAGGCATGGCTAAAAGGTACATGGACTAGTGATCAAACAAATTCTAAGTATGAATTTAAAGAAGAAAGTGGGAAGTGGACTATTTTAAGTGGTGAAAGCAAAATAGCTGAGAATCTAGAAGTAAAGGATCGTAAAGATTCGGTTGTAAACTTAGTTGATGATAATGGAATTCAATATCAGGTTGAAAAGAAAGATAAAGATACAATTCATCTTGAAATATTTAATTCAGACGGACTTTCTGCTACTAATGGTCAAGGCTTCGAATTTAAAAAGGATCAGTAAAATGACAAAAAGGTTAATCTTTAATTTTAACTAAACATTAGGTTATTTCAGCTAATAAGCAAAGTAAGATTTCGTTTTATAGAAACTGTGACAGGATTGTTGGATTTTGAATTATATCACAGGTATCAAAAATTATACAGGTAAAGTTTGCTAATCTATTTCCAAGTTAACTACTTTCAATAATGAAGGAAAGGAAACCTTGACGCCAGCCCTATACTTTGAAGGCGGAGACAATGGTTTTCAAGTGGAAGTTGCCCTCGAACGCTACAAGGGTTTTTGGTGAGATGAATGCGTATCAACTCTGGGAAACAACGATGAATCCAGAAACCCGCACTCTTATCCGTGTTACAATCGAAGATCTAGCTCGCGCTGAACGCCGTGTCAATGTCCTCAGGGGAGACAAGGGTGAACCATGTCGCAACTGGATTGAAGACAATATCAAGTTTACGCTGGAAGAAGCGACTGTGTTTTAAGGAGTATGATTAATGGATAGTTCAGGACATTCGATTTTTGGAAGTTATTTGGGTTTGATTTTCTTAGTTTCTTTACCCTCGGCTATTCTTGCATTCTACATTAACAGTCGAAAAAAAAGTTTCCAAGGTTTATATGCACCGATTGTATTTACCTTGTTTATGATCTTGATGCTTTTATTCAATATGGATTCCTCAGAATCCGGTTCTTTAGTGGCATCCTTTGTCATGATTTTATTTGGTTTTCCTTTGATAGCAGGAGCCTTAATCTACACACTTATTCGATTGTGTTATGTCTATCCGGAGAAACGGTGGAAGGCTCTTTTGATTTTCCTATCCTATGTTTTGGGCCCCCTATCTGTAGGTATTCTGGGATGGTATGTGGTAAATTTAGTTCAGATACATCTGTTGACATTCTTGGTAATGATTTTGATGATTCTGGTTTCTTATCTTCCTCCTCTCTATCTCCATTACACCAAACGAAATCAGTAAGACAAGAATACTTTTTGGTAGGGGATAGAGATTAATTGCTTAGCTAATGTCGGAGATGACCGATTGTTTATAATTTATAATAAAAAACTATTTCATATAGCTCTAAGTGATGAAGGAGAGAAATATGAGAACAGAACCCTAAATGCTTGGACTGATTTTAGGAACAGTTAAAACTTTAAAAGTTGACGCTGATAAGAACTCAAGTATCTCCTCCTCAATAATCTGACGGATGACCTCACTCAGACCCGTTTCTTTAAGGGGATGGATGCTTCATATTATTACGAAGGATATAACTTTTACCAGACAGGGGAGATATAAAGTTCAAGTAAAGGTGATGATTATCTTTTGTAGGTAAACAATCGCTAAAACTATTGGAGGTGCAGGATTGATTACGTTATTAATGATACCTTTTTTCCTTGTTCTCTTGGCCATTTTTGGAATTATATATGATTTAATGACCAATAAAGGTAGAAAAGAGTGTGCTCGCACAGTATCCTTGTTTATATTGAACATCCTCACTATTGGTATCTGTTTATTAGATCTACCAATGGAAAGTAAACCATACTCAGGAATAGGGTTTATCTTATTTTATGCACTTGCCTTCACACCTTTGATGATTGTTTTCTCACTATATACCCTCTATCGGATTGGAAAACATTATAGGTATTTTAAGAGTAAGTTTGCTATAACACTCCTATTCAATGCTATTTTACTTTTCCTTCTTTCATTAGTAAATACTTTTGTATTATGGAGAAGCTTTCAAATATATCATAGAAACGATATGAATTGGTTTTATTTTATTTTAATCGTTTTTGGGATTTGTTCAACTATCCAATTCATTGTAGGGGAACTTGAGAAGAAAAGAATACAAGGAATCTAGTCAAAACAAGGAAGTCCGTGTAAAACTACAAGAAATCTATGACTTCCTTGTGGATTTTACTGCAATCAACGCCTACGCTTATCCTGAAAGAACTCACGTGGTCAATCTCCGCGACCACATCAACACCATCCGCAGCCTCTACAAAAAACGCAAACCTGCTATGAAGGTAACGGAAGCAGTGGGGAGTGTTAATTAAGTCTGACAGATTTGGAGGAATAGAAGATGATTATCAGACCTGCAAGCAGAAAAGATTGTCAAGCTATTTATAGCCTTTATCAAAGTGAAAAATGGCTTTCTTTTACAGAGGAAAAAGTGACATCTCTATTCTCAACAAATCTGTCTCATTACTTGGTGCTTGAAGAGGGCCAGAAAATCCTTGGCTTTGCCCGTTATCTGACGGATGAAGTGATGACGACCTTTTTAGCTGAAATAATTATTGATAAATCCCACCGAAGAAAAGGACTGGGACAGCAGCTGATTGAGGAGATCCACAAAAAATATCCTTTGACACGGATTGAATTAATATCTGAAGCAGATGGATTTTATCGGTCAATAAGTTTTAAGCCTGTTGGTACAGGATTTAGAAAATCTGAATGAAAGGAGACAGCCAATGACGCTTGACAACAAACTGGGTCTGACATATTTGCTTGAACTAGCCAAGATGGTTATGCGACGGAGGCTGCCCAAGCCTGTCTAGACTTTGTTTTTCAGCAGGCTGGCTTGTCAGAAGTTTACTCTTTTACATCCTTACTCAATCAACTTTCGCAAAAAGTCATGCAAAAACTGAACATGGAATTTGTCAAAGAATTTGATAATTAAAAAGTTCCAGCAGACAGTCCGCTTTATAGACATGTCCTCTACAGAATCAAGAGTTTCCACTAAAAAGGCAGGTATTCCCATGAGAACTGAAACCGAGATGTTTGATGTGATTTTGCAAACCGCAAAAGTGCTACAGGTTGATGCTGTGGCTCTATCTGGTTCACGTACAAACCAAAAGATTCAAACAGATGAATTTCAAGACTATGATGTTGTCTATATTGTGGATGACTTAGATTATCTGACGAGGGATCTTTCTTGGCTGACCCAGTTCGGCAAACGTATCATCGAGCAAGAGGTTACTCTGGGACATCGCCGTCTCTACCTCATGCTTTTCGAAGATGGCAATCGGATTGATTTAACCCTCTGCCCCAAAGACCAAATTCAAGAGTGGTTAGAAAACGAAGCGGATTTCACGGTACTAGAGGATCCTAAGGGTTTGTTTGAGTCTTATTATCCCAGGCCAGAACGTTTCTGGATACATCCAGCTAGTGAGATGGATTTTAAAAAAACTTGTAATGAATTTTGGTGGGTGTCAGCTTACGTGGTTAAAGGAATTTGTCGCAAGCAAGTCATATATGCGACAGACCATCTCTACGGTATTTGTCAGCAAGAACTCTTGAAAGTCTTGACCTGGCAGGTGGCAAGTGATAGGGGAAAGGTTGATATCGGTAAAAACTACAAGTACCTCTTTAATTACTTGCCTGCTGAGAAAGAGAAGGAATTCTCAAATCTACTTGATTTTTCAAGTAGTGACAAAATCACTCAATCTTTGTTTGCTACGATGGACCTTTTCCACCGAGAGGCTCAGTCCCTTGCTCAAAAAATGGGATTTAACTACGATAAAGAAGTAGCTGAGAAGATGATTCAGTATGCTGAGGAGAGACTTTCAAATCACCAACTAAATAAAGTATATAATTTAAAAGATTAAATTACAGAAAAGATAGTTTAGTTATATATAGAAACTGAACACGGGACTAATTTCTGTAAATTATCCCTTATTCTATAAAAACCTACTCTACATTCTTTGAAAGGAGTTGAACATGCCCTAAATGCTGTGTGAAAAAGATAAATTCTCTTGTGAGCATCGCTCACTGCAATAATTTCCTATTTTCACTTTGCATTTTACGGGCTTAGTATCCTATGTCTAACATTCAAAACATGTCCCTGGAGGACATCATGGGAGAGCGCTTTGGTCGCTACTCCAAATACATCATTCAAGACCGGGCTTTGCCAGATATTCGTGATGGATTGAAGCCTGTGCAACGTCGTATTCTTTATTCGATGAATAAGGATGGCAATACCTTTGACAAGAGCTACCGTAAGTCGGCCAAGTCTGTCGGTAACATCATGGGGAATTTTCACCCACACGGTGATTCTTCCATCTATGATGCCATGGTTCGTATGTCACAGGACTGGAAGAACCGTGAAATTCTAGTTGAAATGCACGGTAATAACGGTTCCATGGACGGGGATCCACCTGCGGCTATGCGTTATACAGAGGCTCGTTTGTCTGAGATTGCTGGTTATCTTCTTCAAGATATCGAGAAAAAGACAGTTCCCTTTGCTTGGAACTTTGACGATACCGAGAAAGAGCCGACGGTTTTGCCAGCAGCATTTCCAAACCTCTTGGTCAATGGTTCGACTGGGATTTCGGCTGGTTACGCTACAGACATTCCACCGCATAATTTAGCTGAGGTTATTGATGCGACGGTTTATATGATTGACCACCCAACAGCCAAGGTGGACAAGCTCATGGAATTCTTACCTGGTCCAGACTTCCCTACAGGGGCTATCATCCAAGGGCGTGATGAAATCAAGAAGGCCTATGAAACTGGGAAAGGACGCGTAGTTGTTCGTTCCAAGACGGAGATTGAAAAGCTAAAAGGTGGTAAGGAACAAATCGTTATCACTGAGATTCCTTATGAAATCAATAAGGCTAATCTAGTTAAGAAAATTGATGATGTTCGTGTCAATAACAAAGTAGCTGGTATTGCTGAGGTTCGTGATGAGTCTGACCGTGACGGTCTTCGTATCGCTATTGAACTTAAGAAAGATGCGAATACCGAGCTTGTACTCAACTATCTCTTCAAATACACTGACCTGCAAATCAACTACAACTTTAACATGGTGGCGATTGACAATTTCACACCTCGTCAGGTTGGAATTGTTCCAATCTTATCTAGCTATATCGCCCACCGTCGTGAAGTAATTTTGGCTCGTTCCCGCTTTGACAAGGAAAAAGCTGAGAAACGTCTCCATATCGTTGAAGGTTTGATTCGCGTGATTTCGATTTTGGACGAAATCATTGCCCTTATCCGTGCTTCTGAGAACAAGGCTGACGCCAAGGAAAACCTCAAGGTCAGCTATGAGTTTACAGAAGAGCAGGCTGAAGCTATCGTGACCTTACAACTTTACCGTTTGACCAATACAGACGTGGTTGTCTTGCAGGAAGAAGAAGCAGAACTTCGTGAGAAGATTGCAATGCTCGCGGCGATCATCGGTGACGAACGGACTATGTACAATCTCATGAAGAAAGAACTCCGTGAGGTCAAAAAGAAATTTGCGACTCCACGTTTGAGTACTTTGGAAGATACAGCAAAAGTAATCGAGATTGACACAGCTAGTTTGATTGCTGAGGAAGATACCTATGTTAGCGTGACCAAGGCTGGTTACATCAAGCGTACTAGCCCACGTTCCTTTGCAGCATCTACGCTGGAAGAAATTGGCAAGCGTGATGATGATCGTCTGATCTTTGTACAAACTGCCAAGACAACCCAGCACCTCTTGATGTTCACTACTCTTGGAAATGTCATTTATCGACCAATCCATGAATTGGCAGATATTCGTTGGAAGGATATCGGAGAGCATCTGAGCCAGACCATTACAAACTTTGAAACTAACGAAGAAATCCTCTATGCAGAAGTAGTGGATCAGTTTGATGATGCGACAACTTATTTTGCAGCGACTCGCCTTGGTCAAATCAAGCGTGTAGAACGTAAAGAATTCTCTCCATGGCGGACCTATAAGTCGAAGTCTGTTAAGTATGCCAAGCTCAAAGACGAGACAGACCAGATTGTAGCAGTGGCTCCGATTAAACTAGATGATGTTCTTTTGATTAGTCAAAACGGTTATGCCCTTCGTTTCAATATCGAAGAGGTTCCAGTTGTTGGTTCCAAGGCTGCAGGTGTCAAG
The DNA here is from genome assembly GCF_006175905.1 of Streptococcus oralis. Lineage (GTDB taxonomy): Bacteria > Bacillota > Bacilli > Lactobacillales > Streptococcaceae > Streptococcus > Streptococcus oralis_BG. The sequence continues at coordinate 176,238 of NZ_SSNB01000003.1, read as the reverse complement.
GCTATGAACCTGAAAGCAGATGATGCGCTTCAGGCAGCCTTCATCTGTAACACCTCATCCTTCTACCTCTTGACCCAACGTGGAAGCTTGAAACGCGTTTCCATTGAGGAAATTCCAGCGACCAGCCGTGCTAAACGAGGCCTACAAGTCTTGCGTGAGTTGAAAAACAAACCGCATCGTGTCTTCTTGGCTGGAGCAGTTGCAGAGCAAGGTTTCGTTGGTGATCTCTTTAGTACAGAAGTAGAAGAAAACGACCAAACGTTACTTGTTCAATCTAACAAGGGAACAATCTATGAGAGTCGATTGCAGGACCTCAACTTGTCTGAACGCACTAGCAATGGAAGCTTTATCTCAGACACCATTTCAGATGAAGAAGTTTTCGATGCTTACCTCAAAGAAGTCTTTAAAGAGGACAAAACAAATTCGTAAAAAGAATCAGTCCAGAGGGCTGATTTCTTTATGTTGAAAAAATTTTCAGAAAATTACAAATAATACTTGAAATTTTACTAGAAAAGTGTAGAATAGAACACATAGTTTGAATAGTATAAAGGAGAAACACATGACAGTTGCAATTGATTGGGAAAACCTTGGATTTGCTTATATGAAATTACCTTACCGTTATATCGCTCACTACAAAAATGGTCAATGGGATCAAGGAGAATTGACAGAGGATGCAACCTTGCATATTTCAGAGTCTTCTCCAAGCCTCCATTATGGACAGCAAGCATTTGAGGGATTGAAAGCCTACCGTACCAAGGATGGCAGTGTTCAACTTTTCCGTCCTGACGAAAATGCCAAGCGTCTGCAACGTACCTGCGACCGCCTCTTGATGCCACAAGTTCCGACAGAAATGTTTGTAGAAGCTTGTAAAGCAGTTGTGCGTGCAAATGAAGAATACGTCCCACCATATGGAACAGGTGGAACCCTTTATCTTCGTCCGCTGTTGATTGGTGTTGGGGATATTATTGGGGTTAAACCTGCAGAAGAGTATATTTTCACCATCTTTGCTATGCCAGTTGGTAACTATTTTAAAGGTGGTTTAGTCCCAACCAACTTCTTGATTCAGGATGAATACGACCGGGCAGCCCCAAATGGTACAGGTGCAGCCAAGGTAGGTGGGAACTATGCTGCTAGTCTCCTTCCAGGTAAAATGGCCAAGTCACGTCAATTTTCAGATGTTATCTACCTAGACCCATCTACACATACAAAAATTGAAGAAGTCGGATCAGCCAACTTCTTTGGAATCACGGCAGACAATGAATTTGTTACGCCATTGAGTCCATCTATCTTGCCATCTATTACCAAGTATTCTTTGCTTTACTTGGCAGAACACCGCTTGGGCTTGACACCGATTGAAGGTGATGTCCCAATCGATAATTTGGATCGTTTTGTAGAGGCAGGAGCTTGTGGTACAGCAGCGGTCATTTCGCCAATTGGAGGTATCCAACATGGCGATGATTTCCATGTTTTCTATAGCGAAACAGAAGTAGGTCCTGTTACACGTAAACTCTATGATGAATTGACTGGTATCCAATTTGGTGACGTAGAAGCACCAGAAGGATGGATTGTCAAAGTGGACTAAAAGACATGAAATAAAGAAGAGCTCCATAGCAGTTGTAATAGCTGAAATGGAGTTTTTTCTTGCTAGTTTGAGCATTTTCTTGTACAATAGAAAAAGTGAAAAGAGGTACAGTATGAGTAAAAAAGATAAGAAAATTGAAATTCAATTAACGGATGCAAAAGTGACTGTTGGAAAAGACAGCTATGAAGGATACGTTTTGACGATCGGGAAAAAGGTTATTGGGGAAATTGCCGAATTAGATAGCCAATTTGCCATCATAAAGAATGGAAATGTCGATAGTTTTTATAAAAAACTTGAAAAAGCTGTGGAAATTTTGATTGAAAACTATAATTTGACAAAATAATACTTGTTTTATTGAAAATTTCATGATATAATAGTTCTCGTTAAACATTGGAGAGATAGCGAAGAGGCTAAACGCGGCGGACTGTAAATCCGCTCCTTCGGGTTCGGGGGTTCGAATCCCTCTCTCTCCATTCATCAATGGGGTATAGCCAAGCGGTAAGGCAAGGGACTTTGACTCCCTCATGCGTTGGTTCGAATCCAGCTACCCCAGTTCTTAGGTAATAAATTCAAGATAAAAAGAAAAATATCTTAGGGTATTTTATTTTTATAATTGAAAGACGTGAACGATATGAACATGTCTTTGCGGGTGCTTAGGAAAAAAATTATAAGTATGTCAAGTTTGGAAAAACTTGATTGTTGGAGGATTTTTTAGATGAACGAATTTGAAGATTTGCTAAATAGCGTTAGCCAAGTTGAGCCTGGTGATGTTGTTAGTGCTGAAGTATTGACAGTTGATGCGACTCAAGCTAACGTTGCAATCTCTGGGACTGGTGTTGAAGGTGTCTTGACTCTTCGCGAATTGACAAACGATCGCGATGCAGATATCAATGACTTTGTGAAAGTAGGAGAAGTATTGGATGTTCTTGTACTTCGTCAAGTAGTTGGTAAAGATACTGATACAGTTACATACCTTGTATCTAAAAAACGCCTTGAAGCTCGCAAAGCATGGGACAAACTTGTAGGACGCGAAGAAGAAGTTGTTACTGTTAAAGGAACTCGTGCCGTTAAAGGTGGACTTTCAGTAGAATTTGAAGGTGTTCGTGGATTTATCCCAGCTTCAATGTTGGATACTCGTTTCGTACGTAACACTGAGCGTTTCGTAGGTCAAGAATTTGATGCCAAAATCAAAGAAGTTGATCCTAAAGAGAACCGCTTCATCCTTTCACGTCGTGAAGTTGTTGAAGCAGCTACTGCAGCAGCTCGTGCTGAAGTATTCGGTAAATTGGCTGTTGGTGATGTAGTAACTGGTAAAGTTGCTCGTATCACAAGCTTCGGTGCTTTCATCGACCTTGGTGGTGTTGACGGATTGGTTCACTTGACTGAGTTGTCACACGAACGTAACGTTTCACCTAAATCAGTTGTAACTGTTGGTGAAGAAATCGAAGTGAAGATCCTTGATCTTAACGAAGAAGAAGGACGCGTATCACTTTCACTTAAAGCAACAACACCTGGACCATGGGATGGCGTTGAGCAAAAATTGGCTAAAGGTGATGTAGTAGAAGGAACAGTTAAACGTTTGACTGACTTCGGTGCATTTGTTGAGGTATTGCCAGGTATCGATGGACTTGTTCACGTATCACAAATTTCACACAAACGTATCGAAAATCCAAAAGAAGCTCTTACTGTTGGTCAAGAAGTTACTGTTAAAGTCCTTGATGTTAACGCTGACGCAGAACGTGTATCACTTTCTATCAAAGCTCTTGAAGAACGTCCAGCTCAAGAAGAAGGACAAAAAGAAGAAAAACGTGCTGCTCGTCCACGTCGTCCAAAACGTCAAGAAAAACGTGATTTCGAACTTCCAGAAACACAAACAGGATTCTCAATGGCTGACTTGTTCGGTGATATCGAACTTTAATCAAATTGATAATCACAAAATCCTTTGTTTAAAACAAGGGATTTTTCTTTTGTCTCTTTCTCATTTTTGATATAATAGTTCTATGTTAGATTCAGAAAAACAATCACAATATCAATTGTTAAATGAGGAACTCTCTTATTTACTTGAAGGTGAGAGCAATGTTCTTGCCAATCTTTCGAATGCTAGTGCCCTCCTGAAATCTCGCTTTCCCAATACCGTATTTGCAGGTTTTTATCTGTTTGATGGTAGCGAATTGGTTTTAGGGCCTTTTCAGGGTGGCGTTTCTTGCATTCGCATCCCGCTTGGAAAAGGCGTGTGTGGAGAAGCTGCTGAGTTTCAAGAGACTGTTTTGGTTGGTGATGTGAGCACCTATCCAAACTACATTTCTTGTGATAGTATGTCCAAGAGTGAAATCGTGGTTCCCATGCTCAAGAATGGTCGATTGCTGGGTGTCTTAGACTTGGATTCTTCACTTATTGATGATTACAATGCCATTGACCGTGATTACTTGGAACAATTTGTCGCTATTTTGCTTGATAAGACAGAATGGGACTTTACGATGTTTGAGGAGAAAGCCTAATGTATCAAGCACTTTATCGAAAATATAGAAGCCAGACTTTTTCACAACTGGTAGGTCAAGAGGTTGTGGCTAAAACCCTAAAACAAGCAGTTGAGCAGGAAAAGATTAGTCACGCTTATCTTTTCTCGGGCCCTCGTGGAACTGGGAAGACCAGTGTAGCCAAGATTTTTGCCAAGGCTATGAACTGTCCGAATCAAGTGGACGGAGAACCATGTAATAACTGTTATATCTGCCAAGCAGTCACAGAAGGTAGTTTAGAAGATGTTATCGAAATGGATGCTGCTTCGAATAACGGAGTCGATGAGATTCGTGAAATTCGTGATAAATCCACCTATGCTCCTAGCTTGGCTCGTTATAAGGTCTATATTATCGACGAGGTTCATATGTTGTCTACCGGAGCCTTTAATGCGCTTTTGAAGACCCTTGAAGAACCAACTCAGAATGTTGTCTTTATCTTGGCGACCACCGAATTGCATAAGATTCCAGCAACTATTTTATCGCGTGTCCAACGTTTTGAGTTTAAATCAATTAGAACGCAAGATATCACAGCACATATTCATCATATTTTAGAAAAAGAAAATATTAGTTCTGAACCAGAGGCTGTGGAAATCATTGCTAGACGAGCTGAAGGTGGGATGCGGGATGCCTTGTCTATTCTGGACCAAGCCTTGAGTTTGACGCAAGGGAATGCTTTAACGACAGCTATTTCTGAGGAGATTACAGGCACTATTAGTCTATCAGCTCTAGATGACTATGTGGCCGCTTTGGCCCAACAGGATGTCCCCAAAGCACTCGATTCTTTGAATCTTTTGTTTGAAAATGGCAAGAGCATGACTCGTTTTGTGACGGATCTCTTGCAGTATTTGCGGGATCTACTGGTTGTTCAGACAGGTGGCGAAAATACTCATCATAGTCCAGTTTTTATGGACAATCTAGCTCTTTCTCAGGAAAGTCTCTTTGAAATGATTCGAATAGCGACTGTGAGCTTGGCGGATATGAAAGCTAGCCTGCAACCTAAGATTTATGCTGAGATGATGACCATTCGTTTAGCGGAAATCAAGCCTGAATCTGCGGTTTCGGGAGCTGTTGAAAGTGAAATTTCTGCACTGAGACAGGAAATCGCCCGTCTCAAACAAGAACTTGCCAATGTGGGCACGGCTCCTAAACAAGTTGCGCCAGTTCCTAGTCGTCCAGCCACTTCCAAAACAGTCTATCGAGTGGATCGCAACAAGGTTCAGTCTATCCTGCAAGAAGCTGTTGAAAATCCTGATTTGGCACGGCAAAACTTGATTCGCCTCCAGAATGCATGGGGAGAAGTAATCGAAAGCTTAGCTGGACCTGATAAGGCCCTTCTCGTAGGTTCTCAACCAGTTGCGGCCAATGAACACCATGCTATTTTAGCCTTTGAGTCTAATTTCAATGCTGGTCAAACCATGAAACGGGATAACCTCAATACCATGTTCGGCAATATTCTCAGCCAATCCGCTGGATTTTCACCTGAGATTCTGGCTATTTCCCTAGAGGAATGGAAAGAGGTTCGAGCAGCATTTTCAGCTAGAAACAAGTCTTCTCAAGCTGACCAAGAGGTGGAAGAAGAGAGCCTGATTCCAGAAGGATTTGAATTTCTAGCTGATAAAGTTATGGTCGAAGAAGACTAAAAATGGATTTCATGATACAATAATCCTATGACTAGACAACAATTTATCGTGATAGCACTATTTACCGCTGTTGAGACTTATTTTTTTAATGAAGCTTGGATGACTGGTCGCTATTTCATGGCAGCCTTTTGGGCCATTCTACTTTTTCGAAATTTTAGGTTAAGTTATGTAATGGGGAAAATAGTAGATGCCATTGATCAGCACCTAAACCGCAAGGATTAGTCACTAGCTTCTAAACAAAATCAAAGCCTTTTAGGCTTTTTTTTGTTATACTAGTAGAGTATATTTATGGACCTTTTCTTGTATTTTTTGAGAAATGTAAGTGATTTCTTTAAGGATAAAGGAAGTAGGCCAGAAAAAGAAAGGAACTATCATGTCAGTATTAGAGATCAAAGATCTTCACGTTGAAATTGAAGGAAAAGAAATTTTAAAAGGAGTCAATCTGACTCTAAAAACAGGAGAAATCGCAGCTATCATGGGACCAAATGGTACAGGTAAATCAACTCTTTCTGCAGCTATTATGGGGAACCCTAACTATGAAGTTACCAAAGGGGAGGTCTTGTTTGATGGCGTAAACATCCTTGAATTGGAAGTGGACGAGCGTGCGCGTATGGGACTTTTCCTTGCTATGCAATACCCATCAGAAATCCCAGGAATTACCAATGCTGAGTTTCTTCGTGCAGCTATGAATGCTGGCAAAGAAGATGATGAAAAGATTTCAGTTCGTGAGTTCATTACTAAACTAGACGAGAAAATGGAATTGCTCAACATGAAAGAAGAAATGGCAGAGCGTTACCTCAACGAAGGTTTTTCAGGTGGTGAGAAAAAACGTAATGAAATTCTTCAACTCTTGATGTTGGAACCAACTTTTGCCCTCTTGGATGAGATTGACTCAGGTCTTGATATTGACGCCCTTAAAGTTGTATCAAAAGGTGTCAACGCTATGCGTGGTGAAGGTTTTGGTGCTATGATCATCACTCACTACCAACGTCTTTTGAACTACATCACACCAGACGTGGTCCACGTGATGATGGAAGGTCGTGTTGTCCTTTCTGGTGGTCCAGAATTGGCTGCCCGTTTGGAACGTGAAGGATACGCAAAACTAGCTGAAGAACTTGGCTACGACTACAAGGAAGAATTGTAATTCCCTCGTATCTTTTAGGAGAAGTAAATGACTAAAGAGAATATTAAACTTTTTTCAGAAATGCACGCTGAACCAAGCTGGTTGGCTGACCTCCGTCAAAAAGCTTTTGATAAGATTGAGAGTTTGGAATTACCAGTTATTGAGCGTGTCAAATTTCACCGTTGGAATCTGGGAGATGGAACCATCAAAGAAAGTGAACCTTCAGCAAATGTTCCTGACTTCACGGCTCTAGATAATCACTTGAAGTTGGTGCAAGTAGGAACGCAGACTGTTTTTGAACAAACTCCAGTTGAATTGGCTGAACAAGGAGTAATCTTTACAGACTTCCACTCAGCTTTAGAAGAAATTCCCGAACTTATCGAGGAATTCTTCATGTCATCTGTTAAGTATGACGATGACAAGTTGGCAGCCTACCATACAGCTTACTTTAACAGTGGTGCTGTTCTCTACATTCCTGATAATGTTGAGATTACAGAGCCAATCGAAGGAATTTTCTACCAAGACAGCGATAGCGATGTGCCATTTAACAAGCATATTATGATTATCGCTGGTAAAAATTCTAAGATTAGTTATCTGGAGCGTTTAGAGTCACGTGGCGAAGGTAGTGCGAAAGCAACTGCCAATATCACAGTTGAAGTGATTGCTCGTTCTGGTGCGCAAGTGAAATTTGCGGCCATTGACCGTTTAGGTGAAAATGTCACGGCCTACATTAGCCGTCGTGGTAAACTAGGCAACGATGCAAGCATTGACTGGGCAATCGGTGTCATGAACGAAGGAAATGTTGTTGCGGACTTTGATAGCGACTTGATTGGAAATGGTAGCCATGCTGACCTTAAAGTCGTAGCTCTTTCAAGTGGTCGTCAGGTTCAAGGGATTGATACTCGAGTGACTAACTATGGTTGCAACTCTATCGGAAATATCCTCCAACATGGGGTTATCCTTGAAAAAGCAACCTTGACCTTCAACGGTATCGGACACATCATTAAGGGGGCTAAGGGAGCCGATGCGCAACAAGAGAGTCGTGTTCTCATGCTTTCAGACCAAGCACGTTCAGATGCCAACCCAATTCTTTTGATTGATGAAAATGATGTAACTGCAGGTCACGCGGCTTCTATCGGTCAGGTGGATCCAGAAGATATGTACTACCTCATGAGCCGTGGCTTGGACAAGGCGACTGCTGAGCGTTTGGTTGTTCGTGGTTTCCTTGGCTCCGTAATTGTTGAGATTCCAGTCAAAGAAGTTCGTGACGAAATGATTGCAACGATCGAAGAAAAATTGTCAAAACGCTAAGGGGAAGCCTATGTTAGATGTAGAAGCGATTCGCAAGGATTTTCCAATTTTAGACCAGATTGTCAACGATGAACCTCTGGTCTATCTGGACAATGCTGCGACGACACAAAAACCACTAGCAGTTCTTGAAACAATCAATCGCTATTATGAGCAGGAAAATGCCAATGTTCACCGTGGTGTTCATACCTTGGCGGAGCGAGCAACAGCTTCTTATGAAGCTGCTCGTGAAACCATTCGTAAGTTTATCAATGCAAGCTCTACAAAGGAAGTACTCTTTACCAGAGGAACGACGACCAGTCTTAACTGGGTGGCACGTTATGCTGAAGAAGTGTTGACTGAGGGAGACCAGGTCTTGATTTCTGTCATGGAACATCATTCCAATATCATTCCTTGGCAGGAGGCCTGCCGCAAGACTGGGGCAGAGCTTGTCTATGTCTATCTTAAGGATGGAGCTCTGGATATGGCTGACTTGCAGGTAAAATTAACTGACAAGGTCAAGTTTGTTTCGCTAGCTCACGCTTCAAATGTTCTGGGTGTGGTCAATCCCATCAAAGAAATTACTCAGATAGCCCACAAAGTTGGAGCCATCATGGTGGTGGATGGCGCTCAGTCTACGCCTCATATGAATATTGATGTACAGGGCTTGGACGTGGACTTCTTTGCCTTTTCAGGTCATAAGATGGCTGGTCCAACTGGTATTGGTGTCCTTTATGGTAAAGAAAAGTATCTGGAACAAATGTCACCAGTTGAATTTGGTGGCGAAATGATTGATTTCGTTTATGAACAATCTGCTAGTTGGAAGGAATTGCCTTGGAAATTCGAGGCTGGAACGCCAAATATGGCAGGTGCTATCGGACTTGCTGCTGCAGTAGATTATCTAGAAAAAATTGGCATGGATGCCATTGAAGCCCATGAACAAGAATTGATTGCCTACGTCTATCCAAAACTGCAGGCTATTGAAGGTTTGACCATTTATGGTTCGCAGGACTTGGCTCAACGTTCGGGTGTCATTGCTTTTAACTTAGGGAATCTTCATCCCCACGATCTTGCGACGGCTCTGGATTATGAAGGAGTGGCTGTTCGTGCTGGTCACCACTGTGCGCAACCCTTGCTCCAATATTTGGAAGTCCCAGCAACAGCTCGTGCAAGTTTTTATATCTACAATACCAAGGCAGATTGCGACAAACTAGTCGATGCCTTACAAAAGACAAAGGAGTTTTTCAATGGCACTTTCTAAACTAGATAGCCTTTATATGGCAGTGGTAGCAGACCATTCGAAAAATCCACATCACCAAGGGAAGTTAGAAGACGCTGAACAAATCAGTCTCAATAATCCAACCTGTGGGGATGTTATCAACCTCTCTGTCAAGTTTGACGCAGAGGACCGTTTGGAAGATATTGCTTTTCTAAATTCAGGATGCACGATTTCAACTGCCTCTGCTAGTATGATGACAGATGCCGTTTTAGGAAAAAACAAACAAGAAATTTTAGAACTTGCGACTATTTTTTCTGAAATGGTTCAGGGGAAAAAAGATGAACGTCAAGACCAACTTGGAGACGCGGCATTCTTATCAGGTGTTGCCAAATTCCCGCAACGAATCAAGTGCGCAACTCTAGCTTGGAATGCCCTTAAGAAAACAATTGAAGATCAAGAAAAACAGTAAGACAAGTTTCTTTTGTCTTACGAATCAGTAGAAATGAAGAATGAAAGAAAGGATATTATGGCTGAAGAAAGAGTAGAACCAAAACCAATTGACCTTGGTGAATATAAATTTGGTTTCCATGACGATGTAGAGCCTGTCCTATCGACAGGAAAAGGATTGAATGAAGAAGTCATTCGCGAATTATCAGCTGCTAAGGGTGAACCTGAGTGGATGTTAGAATTCCGTTTGAAGTCTTATGAAATCTTCAAAAAAATGCCCATGCAAACCTGGGGAGCAGACTTGTCAGAGATTGACTTTGATGACTTGATCTATTACCAAAAACCATCTGATAAACCAGCCCGTTCTTGGGATGAAGTTCCTGAAAAAATCAAAGAAACCTTTGAACGTATCGGGATTCCAGAAGCTGAGCGTGCTTATCTAGCAGGTGCCTCTGCCCAGTACGAGTCAGAAGTGGTCTACCACAACATGAAGGAAGAGTTCCAGAAATTGGGGATTATCTTTACAGATACGGATTCTGCCCTCAAGGAATACCCAGACTTGTTTAAACAATACTTTGCGAAGTTGGTACCGCCGACAGATAACAAGTTGGCAGCCCTCAATTCAGCAGTATGGTCTGGTGGAACCTTTATCTATGTACCAAAAGGTGTTAAGGTAGATATTCCACTTCAAACCTACTTCCGTATCAACAACGAAAATACAGGTCAGTTTGAACGTACCTTGATTATCGTTGACGAGGGAGCAAGCGTTCATTACGTAGAAGGATGTACAGCACCAACTTATTCTAGCAACAGCTTGCACGCTGCCATCGTAGAAATCTTTGCCTTGGACGGGGCTTATATGCGCTATACAACCATCCAAAACTGGTCTGACAACGTTTATAACTTGGTAACCAAACGTGCTAAAGCAATGAAAGATGCGACTGTTGAGTGGATTGATGGTAACTTGGGTGCTAAAACAACCATGAAATACCCATCTGTTTATCTGGATGGAGAAGGAGCCCGTGGTACCATGCTCTCTATCGCCTTTGCTAACGCAGGGCAACATCAGGATACGGGTGCCAAGATGATCCACAACGCCCCACATACAAGCTCCTCTATCGTGTCTAAATCCATCGCTAAAGGCGGAGGCAAGGTGGACTACCGTGGACAAGTGACTTTCAACAAGAACTCTAAGAAATCTGTTTCTCACATCGAGTGTGATACCATTATCATGGATGACTTATCAGCGTCAGATACCATCCCATTCAATGAAATTCACAACTCGCAAGTTGCATTGGAACACGAAGCCAAGGTATCTAAGATTTCAGAAGAACAACTCTACTACCTCATGAGCCGAGGTTTATCAGAAACTGAGGCAACCGAGATGATTGTCATGGGATTTGTGGAGCCCTTCACAAAAGAACTTCCAATGGAATATGCAGTTGAGCTCAACCGCTTGATTAGCTATGAAATGGAAGGGTCTGTTGGGTAAAAGATAAAGGAGAAACAAATGGGATTTTTAAAGCGTTTATTTGGAACGATTGAAAAAGTGAATAAGGGAGAAGCCCCAATTGAAGAGTTGGATCAAGCATTTGTTTTTAATCTTGAAGCAGAAGCAGATGATTATTGGAGACAAATGGAAGAGCTCCTTTTGATAAACGCTGTAAAAGCTGTTGGTGGTCCTGAGGCGGTAGAACGTGCTTTTGTTCTAGCTAATTTCAAAGAAAATCAAGAAACTTTTGAGCTCTTTTATCAAGTAAACGGTCAGCTCCTTTCGTGGAAAGAGATGGATGAAAGTATTGTCGCTAAGATTAGTAACCAACTACTTCCTCAAGCTCCTGAGGTGGCTCGAGCAGTAAATGAGAATTACGAAGAAGCGAAGGTTCCAGTAATTGAATACGCTATGCTTCAGTTTGAAACTGCAACCATGGCTTGGTTTGGTCGGAAGCTGACAACAGCTTCTCCAGAAGCCCAATTGACTTTTGAAGAATTGGTATCAGGTTGGCGCGCTATTTTAGAACAAGAAGTTCCAAATCGTCCTTTAGATAGTGACCGTCCGTTCCCTTACTTTGAAGTTTAAAAAATCTCAAATCCCCAAAAAACTTTCAATGGAGTATACTGTTGAGCCTACTCGCTTGATAAGTAACAAATTGAAAGAATCAGTGGGTAAAAATGCAAATTCTGAACAGGAATCCCTTCTGTTCAGAATTTTTTTCAAAAAATAACCTAATAAATATTCACAAAAATACTTTTATATGGTAAAATAAAACAATTACATTTAGTGGAGATGAAGTATGAATATTTTTAGAACCAAGGATGTTAGTCTGAGACAGACAGAGATGCATCGCCATTTGAAATTATGGGATTTGATTTTACTAGGAATTGGTGCCATGGTGGGAACGGGAATTTTCACCATTACTGGAACAGCAGCGGCTACACTAGCTGGTCCATCACTAGTGATTTCCATTGTGATTTCTGCTCTGTGTGTTTCTCTATCAGCCCTCTTCTTCGCAGAATTTGCCTCTCGTGTGCCTGCAACTGGTGGTGCTTATAGTTACCTCTATGCGATTTTAGGAGAATTGCCAGCCTGGATTGCTGGCTGGTTGACCATCATGGAATTCATGACGGCTGTTTCAGGTGTGGCGTCTGGCTGGGCAGCTTACTTTAAGGGATTGCTCAGTAATTATGGTATCTCCATGCCCCAAGCCTTAAATGGAACCTTTAATCCTGAACAGGGAACCTATATCGATCTTTTGCCTATTTTAGTACTGACATTGGTAACGGGATTGGTTTTATTAAATTCTAAGGCAGCTTTGAGATTTAATTCGCTTTTAGTGGTCTTGAAATTCTCAGCTCTCACCTTATTTATCCTAGTTGGTATTTGGTACATCAAGCCAGAAAATTGGACGAATTTTGCTCCATTCGGTTTTGGTCAACTATATGGTGGAAGTACTGGGATTATGGCGGGTGCATCTTTGATGTTCTTTGGTTTTCTCGGATTTGAGTCTATTTCCATGGCAGTTGATGAAATTCAAAGCCCGCAAAAAAATATTCCTCGCGGAATAGTGCTTTCTCTGACAATCGTCACCATTCTCTATGCTTTGGTAACCTTAGTATTGACAGGGATTGTTCACTACAGTCAACTCAATGTGGACGATTCAGTAGCATTTTCATTACGGAGTATTGGTATCGGCTGGGCGGCAAATTATGTTTCGCTTGTAGCCATTCTAACCCTGATAACCGTATGTATCTCCATGACTTATGCTTTATCTCGGATGATTTATAGCTTAGCTCGTGATGGACTTTTACCTCAAAGTTTCAAACAATTAAGCAAGACTAGTCGCGTTCCTAAAAATGCAACCCTCTTAACAGGAGTTGCTTCAGCCATTGCTGCAGGAGTGTTTCCTCTAGCTAGTATTGCAGCCTTCTTAAATATCTGTACCTTAGCTTATCTCATTTTGCTAGCCTATGGAATAATAAAACTTAGAAAGGATAAGGGTATGCCAAAAGAGGGAGAGTTTAAAACTCCCTTGGTGCCACTTTTGCCAATTCTTTCCATTTTTATCTGTGTTTCCTTTATGCTTCAATATAGTCTAGATACCTGGATTGCCTTTGGCATTGCTCTTCTAGTTGGTCTAGTCATTTACTTTACTTACGGGTTCCGCCATTCAACCCTCGCAGAAGAAGAATAAAAGCTGGGAATTCCCAGCTTTTTTAATCTTTCACATAAGTAAATCCTTCACCCAGAATTTCATGAGCCTCAGTGATGGTGATAAAGGCTTGAGGATCAATTTTGTGAATCATATCCTTCATTTTAACGATTTCGTTTCGACCGACGATACAGTAGATAATTTTTAAGTCCTTTTTGCTGTAGTAGCCTTGACCAGATATAAAGGTAACGCCACGTCCGAGTTCATCGTTAATCTCTTTGGCCAATTGATCAGGATATTGGGTAATAATCATAAATCCTTTACCAGCATAACCTCCTTCGCCTATCAAGTCGATAACACGAGCGATGATAAAGTCAAACAAGAGGGTATAGGTAACTAGACGAAGATCCTGGAAGATAATCAAAATCAACATTAGGATAAAAAAGTCAATCCCAAAGAGCAATTTACCAATCGAAATATTGGTGTATTTGTTGAGGATACGGGCAACGATATCAGAGCCACCAGTGGTTCCACCAGCATTAAAGATAATTCCTAAACCAACCCCCAGTAAGACTCCTGAGACTAAAGCGACAATGATGAGATCCCCTTGCAAGTCGATGTGCAAAGGAATACGCTCAAAAATTGCTAGCCAAACGGAAAGTGAAATAGATCCTAGAAGGCTGGAGTAGAGGGTCTTAGGTCCAAATATTTTCCAAGCCAGGATAAATAAAGGGATATTAATCAAGAGGTTCATCAATGAGACAGGAATCTTAAAAAGATAGTAGGTAATCAAGGTAATACCTGTCGCCCCTCCCTCAAATAAATGATAAGGAACAACAAAGTAGGTAAGACCGAAGGCATAGATAGCAGCTCCAAGAATAATGGTGATAATCGGTTGAAGTTTTCGAATCATGGCTGTTCCTCACTTTTCTATAGATAGATTATACCAAAAATTCAGTTCTTTTCATCGGATCACTTATGATTTTTTATCATTTTTTTGATATAATAAAGGAGAAAATCCCAATCCTATCGAGAAGAATAGAAAGATTGAATTATGACACAAGTAAAAATTGTAACGGACTCTTCTGTTACTATCGAACCAGAAGTAGTTAAAGAATTAAATATCACAGTTGTCCCTCTATCAGTTATGATTGATAGTGTGCTTTATTCGGATGCAGATTTGAAAGAGGGAGAATTCCTTCATCTTATGCAACAAAGTAAGAATCTGCCTAAAACAAGCCAGCCACCTGTAGGAGTCTTTGCTGAGGTCTTTGAAGAACTAGGTAAAGATGGTAGTCAAATTATCGCCATTCACATGTCCCATGCCTTGTCTGGAACTGTTGAAGCTGCTCGCCAAGGGGCAAGTCTCTCAACTGCTGATGTAACGGTTATTGATAGTTCCTTTACAGATCAAGCGATGAAGTTCCAAGTTGTTGAAGCCGCAAAACTTGCTAAAGAAGGTAAAGATTTAGAAACGATTCTAGCTCATGTAGAGGACGTCAAAAATCATACAGAACTTTATATCGGTGTTTCGACGCTAGAAAACTTGGTTAAGGGTGGTCGTATTGGACGTGTGACAGGATTACTAAGCTCACTCTTGAATATTCGTGTAGTAATGCAGATGAAAAACCACGAACTCCAACCAATCGTTAAAGGGCGTGGAGCGAAAACTTTCAAAAAGTGGCTTGAGGAATTAACCAATACTCTTTCCCAAAAATCAGTTGCAGAGATTGGAATTTCCTACGCTGGAACGAACGAATTGGCGAATGAGATGAAGGCATTATTGCAACCTTATGTTGAGAAGCCAATCTCTGTATTGGAAACTGGCTCTATTATTCAAACTCATACTGGAGAGAATGCTTGGGCGATTCTAATTCGCTACAATTCCTAAAAAAATAGAGAAAAAATGGTCAAAATAGTGTTTTTGACTTGACCTATAGCCGATTTTAGGATATGATTATATTTGTTAATTAGAAATTATTTGGAGGATTTGTTAACATGGCAAACAAACAAGATTTGATCGCTAAAGTAGCAGAAGCTACAGAATTGACTAAGAAAGATTCAGCAGCAGCAGTTGACGCTGTATTTGCAGCAGTAACTGAATACCTTGCAGCTGGTGAAAAAGTTCAATTGATCGGTTTCGGTAACTTTGAAGTTCGTGAGCGTGCTGCACGTAAAGGTCGCAACCCACAAACTGGTAAAGAAATCAAAATCGCAGCTTCTAAAGTTCCAGCATTCAAAGCTGGTAAAGCTCTTAAAGACGCTGTTAAATAATGAATTTTCAAAAAGCCTATTGTATCAAGCTTCATTGCCTGGTCGATAGGCTTTTTTTGTTTATTTGAAAAGTTGAGTTATGATTCTGTGCAAAAAGAAAAAGGTTCCCATGTATGAGAACCTTCATTTCATTAGTTTTTAGAAGCTGCTTGGAATTCAGGGTTTTTCCACGCTTCATCAATGATTGCTTGCAATTCTTTAGCAGAAGCTTGCATTTTTTGAGTTTCAGCGTCGTTCAATGGGATGTTTACTGGACGAACGATACCGTGTGCACCAACAACAGCTGGTTGACCGATAAAGACGTTTTTAACACCGTATTGACCTTCTTGGAAGACTGAAAGTGGAAGTACTGCATTTTCGTCATCAAGGATTGCTTTTGTGATACGAGCAAGTGCTACTGCAATACCGTAGTAGGTAGCTCCTTTTTTGTTGATGATTGTGTAGGCAGCGTCACGAACACCTTCGAACAATTCAATCAATTCAGCTTCTTGAACGTTTTGAGTATCTTTAAGGAATTCTTCAAGGTTTACACCAGCGATGTTAGCGTGTGACCAAACCGCAAACTCAGAATCTCCGTGTTCACCCATGATGTAGGCGTGAACTGAACGAGCATCAACATCCAATTTTTCAGCAAGTGCTTGACGGAAACGTGCTGAGTCAAGTGAAGTACCTGAACCGATAACACGTTCTTTAGGGAATCCAGAGAATTTCCAAGTTGAGTAAGTCAAAACATCAACTGGGTTAGCTGCAACAAGGAAGATACCATCGAAACCTGATTCAACAACTTGTGTTACGATTGATTTGTTGATAGCCAAGTTTTTACCTACAAGGTCAAGGCGAGTTTCACCTGGTTTTTGAGGAGCGCCTGCAGTGATAACAACAAGGTCAGCGTCTGCACAGTCAGAGTATTGAGCAGCGTAGATTTTTTTAGGTGAAGTGAAGGCAAGGGCGTGGCTAAGGTCAAGCGCATCACCAACAGCTTTTTCGTGTAATTGTGGAATTTCGATAATTCCAAGCTCTTGTGCAATTCCTTGGTTAACAAGTGCGAAAGCGTAAGATGAACCTACGGCACCGTCACCAACAAGGATCACTTTTTTGTGTTGTTTAGTTGAAGTCATTATCTAAACATCTCCTTCATTTTTTTTAGGGGAATCCCCAGACAATTTCATTCTATCACTTTTGAAAAGCTTTGTCACGAATATTCTATTCGGTTATTGATGTAAACGTTTTAGTGGTTTTCAAAGACTGAAATGAAGGACAAATTATGGTATAATATATCTAATTACTAATAGTGAAATGAGGCATTTATGAATGCAGGATAGAAATTTAGTGAATGTCAATCTGACAAAGGAGATGAAGACCAGCTTTATCGACTACGCCATGAGCGTTATCGTCGCGCGGGCCCTTCCTGATGTTCGAGATGGCTTAAAACCTGTTCACCGTCGTATTCTTTACGGAATGAATGAACTAGGTGTTACACCAGACAAACCTCATAAAAAATCAGCCCGTATTACAGGGGATGTTATGGGTAAATACCACCCACACGGAGATTCCTCTATTTACGAAGCCATGGTTCGTATGGCTCAGTGGTGGAGCTACCGTTACATGCTTGTTGATGGGCATGGAAACTTTGGTTCTATGGACGGGGACGGTGCTGCCGCGCAACGGTACACTGAGGCACGTATGAGCAAGATTGCTCTTGAAATGCTTCGTGATATCAATAAAAACACCGTTGATTTCGTAGATAACTACGATGCTAACGAACGTGAACCCTTGGTTTTGCCAGCTCGTTTTCCAAACCTTTTGGTCAATGGGGCAACGGGTATCGCTGTTGGGATGGCAACCAATATTCCACCTCACAACTTGGGTGAAACCATTGATGCAGTGAAGTTGGTTATGGATAATCCTGAAGTGACGACTAAGGACTTGATGGAAGTCTTGCCTGGTCCAGATTTTCCGACTGGTGCTCTTGTCATGGGGAAATCAGGGATCCATAAGGCCTATGAGACTGGTAAAGGTTCCATTGTCCTTCGTTCTCGTACAGAGATTGAAACCACTAAGACGGGTCGTGAGCGGATTGTTGTAACGGAATTCCCTTATATGGTTAACAAAACCAAGGTACATGAGCATATTGTTCGCTTGGTTCAGGAAAAACGAATTGAGGGCATTACAGCTGTACGTGATGAGTCCAATCGTGAAGGCGTTCGCTTTGTAATCGAGGTTAAACGCGACGCCTCTGCCAACGTTATCCTTAACAACCTCTTCAAGATGACCCAGATGCAAACCAATTTTGGTTTCAACATGTTGGCGATTCAAAATGGCGTGCCAAAAATCTTGTCCCTTCGTCAAATTTTGGATGCTTATATCGAGCACCAAAAAGAAGTGGTTGTTCGCCGTACTCGTTTTGACAAGGAAAAAGCAGAAGCGCGTGCGCACATCTTAGAAGGTCTTTTAATCGCTCTGGATCACATTGATGAAGTGATTCGTATTATCCGTGCTAGTGAAACGGATGCGGAAGCCCAAGCTGAATTGATGAGCAAGTTCAAGCTTTCTGAGCGTCAAAGTCAGGCTATCCTTGATATGCGTCTTCGTCGTTTGACAGGATTGGAACGTGATAAGATTCAGTCTGAATATGATGAATTAATTGCCTTGATTGCAGATTTGGCTGATATTCTTGCCAAACCTGAGCGCGTGGCGCAAATCATCAAAGAGGAGCTGGACGAAGTCAAACGCAAGTTTGGTGATAAGCGTCGTACGGAGTTGATGATCGGAGAAGTCTTAACTCTTGAAGATGAAGATTTGATTGAAGAAACTGATGTCTTGATTACCCTTTCTAATAAGGGCTATATCAAACGTTTGGACCAAGGTGAGTTCACTGCACAAAAACGTGGTGGCCGTGGAGTTCAAGGTACCGGAGTTAAGGATGATGACTTTGTGCGTGAGTTGGTTTCAACCAGTACCCATGATCATTTGCTCTTCTTTACCAATAAAGGACGCGTATATCGACTAAAAGGTTATGAAATCCCTGAATACGGTCGTACCGCTAAGGGCTTACCAGTTGTCAATCTTTTGAAGTTAGACGAAGGTGAGAGTATTCAGACCATCATCAACGTTGAGTCTGAACGTAGTGATGACGCCTATCTCTTCTTCACAACCCGTCACGGTGTCGTGAAACGAACCAGTGTTAAAGAGTTCGCTAATATTCGTCAAAATGGACTTAAAGCTTTGAATCTCAAGGATGAAGACGAATTGATTAATGTCTTGCTGACAGAAGAAGATACGGATATTATCATTGGTACCAAGTTTGGTTATGCTGTTCGCTTTAATCAATCAGCTGTTCGTGGCATGAGCCGTATCGCGACTGGTGTTCGAGGAGTCAATCTTCGTGAGGGTGACACAGTAGTTGGTGCTAGCGTGATTACAAACCAAGACGAAGTTCTCATCATCACTGAAAAAGGATACGGTAAACGTACCCTTGCTACTGAATATCCTACTAAAGGCCGTGGTGGTAAAGGGATGAAGACAGCCAATGTTGCTGAGAAAAATGGTCCTCTGGCAGGTCTCCTCACTGTTAAGGGGGATGAAGACCTGATGATTATCACAGATACAGGTGTCATGATCCGTACAAATGTTGCCAATATTTCACAAACTGGACGCTCAACTATGGGAGTTAAGGTGATGCGTCTAGATCAGGATGCTAAGATTGTGACCTTTACAACGGTTGCTGCGGCAGAAAAAGAAGAAGTTGGGACTGAAATTGAAACAGAAGGTGAAGCATAATGTCTCATAAAAAAACGAAAAATAAAAAGAGTAAGAAAAATAAGCGCAGAAATCTATTTATCAATATTTTAGCGGGTTTCTTAATTCTTTTATCGCTAGCTTTAATTTTTAATTCAAAGATTCGCGATATCTTTTTGGTATGGAATACCAATAAATACCAAGTCAATCAAGTCACTAAGGAAAATATAGATGAAAATCTAAAAACTGAAGGGAATTTTGATTTTGACTCTGTTAAGTCTATTTCATCCGAAGCTGTATTGGCTTCACAATGGGATGCTCAGAAACTTCCCGTTATTGGAGGTATTGCTATTCCCGAAGTGGAGATTAACCTCCCTATTTTCAAAGGGTTGGATAATGTAAACTTGTTCTACGGAGCAGGGACCATGAAACCAGACCAAAAAATGGGAGAAGGCAACTATTCTCTAGCCAGTCACCATATCTTTACTGCTGAAAATGCCAGTCAAATGCTCTTCTCGCCTTTGGTCAATGCCAAAGCAGGTATGAAAATTTATCTGACTGATAAGGATAAAGTTTATACTTATGAGATTACAGAAGTAAAACGTGTTACACCAGACCGTGTAGATGAAATCGATGATCGTATTGGTGTGCAGGAGATTACTTTGGTTACTTGTGTTGATTATGATGAAACCGAGCGTATAATCGTCAAAGGTATCTTTAAAGAATCAAAAGCTTATTCTGAGACTTCTGAGGATATTTTGAAGGCCTTTAATCAACCGTATAGACAACGTTATTAAGAATGAATGAACCAGTGAAGTGCTATTTCACTGGTTTTTTATGTCGACAAAATAGGATCAAAATAGTTCGTATGAAAAAGGACGGGAAGGCATATGAAAAAGATTTTTAAGATAAATATTTTAGAATTTTACAGAAAACGCTTTCTAGAAAACAAGAATTATGTTATAATTATCACAAATAAAAGTTTAGGAGTTTTCTATGGTCTCTTCAGAATTTATCTCAAAAATTGAATTTGCTTGCAAGAAGAAAGAAAGTCTTTATAGCCAAAGTAAGTTTAAGTATGCGATTCGTTCCATGTTTGCAGGTGCTTTTCTAACATTTAGTACGGCTGCGGGCGCAGTTGGGGCTGACTTGATTAATAAGATCGCACCAGGCAGTGGACGCTTCCTCTTCCCATTCGTTTTTGCTTGGGGATTGGCCTACATTGTTTTCTTGAATGCTGAGCTAGTAACTTCAAATATGATGTTTTTGACAGCTGGTAGTTTCTTGAAAAAAATCTCTTGGAGAAAAACAGCTGAGATTTTACTTTATTGTACCTTGTTCAACCTTATCGGAGCTTTGATTGCAGGTTGGGGCTTTGCCCACTCAGCAGCCTATGCAAATCTGACACATGATAGCTTCATTTCAGGGGTTGTAGAGATGAAGTTAGGCCGTTCAAATGAATTAGTCTTGCTTGAAGGTATTTTAGCCAATATCTTTGTAAACATTGCCATTCTTTCATTTGTTTTGGTGAAAGACGGAGGCGCCAAACTTTGGCTCGTTTTGTCAGCAATTTACATGTTTGTATTCTTAACAAACGAACACATTGCTGCGAACTTTGCTTCTTTTGCGATTGTTAAGTTCAGTGTTGCAGCAGATTCAATTGCTAACTTTGACATACCAAATATTCTTCGTCACTGGGGTGTAACCTTTATCGGAAACTTTATCGGAGGAGGTCTCTTGATGGGCTTGCCTTACGCCTTCCTCAATAAAAACGAAGATACTTATGTAGATTAAAAAACGAGCACGAGTGAATCGTGCTTTTTTGTTTGAGATGTAAGACTAGTCATAGTTGTTCCTTATATCAAAATATAGAAAAACGGTATTGGAAAAGACTAGCACAAGATGATACAATATCCCTAATGAAGCTATTTGGAGGTCGTCTTATGACTCGTGATTTTAAATTTGAAACTCTACAATTACATGCTGGGCAAGTAGTTGATCCGGCAACTAAGTCTCGTGCAGTACCGATTTATCAAACAACATCCTTCGTTTTTGATGACACGCAAGAAGGTGCCGATTTGTTTGCCTTGAGAAAACCAGGGAACATTTATACTCGTATTACCAACCCTACAACAGCAGCCTTCGAGGAAAGAATCGCTGCTCTTGAAGGTGGTGTTGGGGCACTAGCGACAGCATCAGGGATGGCTGCTGTAACCTACACTATTTTGGCGCTTGCTCACGCAGGTGACCATGTGGTGGCTGCGTCAACTATTTACGGTGGGACCTTCAACCTCTTGAAAGAAACCCTTCCTCGTTATGGGATCACAACAACCTTTGTCGATGTGAATAATTTGGAAGAAGTGGAAGCAGCTATCGGTGACAATACCAAGCTTGTCTTGATTGAAACCTTGGGGAATCCCTTGATTAACATTCCTGACTTGGAAAAATTGGCTGAGATTGCGCATAAACACCAGATTCCTCTCGTTACAGACAATACTTTTGCTACACCATATTTGATTAACGTCTTCTCTCACGGTGTAGATATTTCCATTCACTCAGCAACTAAGTTTATCGGTGGGCATGGTACGACTATTGGTGGAGTGATTGTCGATAGTGGTCGTTTTGACTGGGCAGCTTCAGGGAAGTTTCCTCAATTTGTTGAGGAAGATCCTAGTTACCATAACTTGAGCTATACTCGTGATGTGGGTGCAGCAGCCTTTATTATCGCTGTTCGTGTTCAATTGCTCCGTGATACGGGTGCTGCCTTGTCGCCATTTAATGCCTTTCTCTTGCTCCAAGGGCTTGAAACGCTATCTCTTCGTGTCGAACGCCATGTGCAAAATGCTGAGAAAATTGTTGATTTCCTTGTCAACCATCCTAAGGTAGAGAAGGTAAATTATCCAAAACTTGCTGACAGTCCTTACCATGACTTGGCTGAGAAATATTTGCCAAAAGGTGTTGGTTCAATCTTTACCTTCCATGTTAAAGGCGGAGAGGCAGAAGCTCGCAAGGTTATTGATAATTTGGAAATCTTCTCTGACCTTGCAAACGTGGCAGATGCAAAATCTCTTGTTGTCCATCCTGCGACAACCACTCACGGTCAGTTGTCAGAAAAAGATCTAGAAGCAGCAGGTGTAACACCAAACCAAATCCGCTTGTCGATCGGTCTTGAAAATGTAGAGGATTTGATTGAAGATTTGCGTTTGGCCTTGGAAAAAATTTAAAGTAACAGATATAAACAGTGGGTTCCGACTCACTGTTTTTGATTTTCCCTCAGGTATGATATAATGGTTACAGAAGTCTAGAAAGAGGGAAGTTATGAACGAAATCAAATGTCCCAACTGTGGGGAAGTCTTTACAGTAAATGAAAGTCAGTATGCCGAACTTTTATCCCAAGTGAGAACTGCCGAGTTTGATAAGGAATTACACGAGCGAATGAAGCAGGAGCTGGCCTTGGCTGAGCAGAAGGCTATGAATGAGCAACAGACTAAACTGGCTCAAAAAGACCAAGAAATTGCGCAACTGCAGAGTCAAATCCAAAAGTTTGATACAGAGAAGGAATTGGCCAAGAAAGAAGTTGAACAGACAAGCCATGAGGCTTTATTGGCTAAGGACAAGGAAGTACTTGCCTTGGAAAACCAACTGGCTACCTTGCGTTTGGAGCATGAAAATCAACTGCAAAAGACCCTTTCTGACCTAGAAAAAGAACGCGATCAAGTCAAAAATCAGCTCCTCTTGCAAGAAAAGGAAAATGAGTTATCTTTGGCTTCTGTTAAGCAAAATTACGAAGCTCAGCTTAAGGCAGCTAGTGAGCAAGTCGAATTTTACAAGAATTTCAAAGCCCAACAATCTACAAAAGCTATCGGGGAAAGTCTGGAACAGTATGCAGAGAGTGAGTTCAATAAGGTTCGTAGTTTTGCCTTTCCAAATGCCTACTTTGAGAAGGATAACAAGGTCTCTGCGCGAGGCTCTAAGGGAGATTTTATCTTCCGTGAATGCGATGAAAATGGCATTGAAATCATTTCCATCATGTTTGAGATGAAAAATGAAGCGGACGGGACAGAAAAGAAGCATAAGAATGCAGATTTTTATAAGGAATTGGACAAGGACCGTCGGGAGAAAAATTGTGAATATGCAGTTTTAGTGACCATGCTTGAGGCAGATAATGACTACTTTAACACTGGAATTGTTGACGTCAGCCACGAGTATGAAAAGATGTATGTGGTTCGTCCCCAGTTCTTTATCCAGCTGATTGGTCTCTTGCGAAATGCGGCGCTTAATTCCCTAAAATACAAACAAGAGTTGGCCTTGGTTCGAGAGCAAAATATCGATATTACACATTTTGAGGAAGATTTGGATGCCTTTAAACTAGCCTTTGCCAAGAACTACAATTCGGCTTCAACTAACTTTGGTAAAGCAATCGATGAAATAGATAAAGCCATTAAGCGTATGGAAGAGGTTAAGAAATTCCTAACAACATCAGAAAATCAACTCCGCCTCGCTAATAACAAGTTGGAAGATGTTTCTGTTAAAAAATTGACCCGAAAAAATCTAACTATGAAAGCGAAGTTTGAAGCATTGAAGGGCGAGTGAGGAAGAAAATAATGTTTTACTCTTCGAAAAATAAGGTCCTTCAACTAGATCAAAAAAACATGGATTATGTGACCTTTGGTAAAGGAAAGAAGTCTCTCGTTATCATACCAGGGTTGGGGGATGGATTACAGACAGTTAAGGGCATGGCTCAAATGCTAGCTTTAACTTACCGAGAATTTGCCAAGGTTTATAAAGTTTATGTTTTTAGTCGCATCAATAAGTTGCCAGAAAATTATACAACACGAAATATGGCTGCTGATGTAGCGGAAGCTATGGATGTATTGAATTTAAAAAGTTCTGTCGTCATGGGGATTTCCCAAGGTGGTATGATTGCTCAATGGGTAGCTGTAGATTTTCCAGAAAAGGTTGAAAGTTTGATTTTGGCTGTTACTACTGCAAATCTAAGTGAGCTTGGTAGGGAGCGGATTAGACGCTGGCTGAGCCTGAGTCAAATAGGGACTTATAAAGAACTGATGGTTGATATTGCTAGTCACTCTTACACAACTAAATCCTTCGGAAAATTCAAATACCTTTATCGAATAATGGGAATTTTGGGCCGTATTAAAGATAAACAACGCATTGCTATTCAGGCTGTATCTTGTTTGAAACACGATAGCCTAACCATTTTGGAAAAAATAAACTGTTCTACGCTAATCATTGGAGCAGAAAAGGATGATGTTCTAGGCGTAGAAGCTTCACTTGAATTGCATCAGCATATCAAAGATAGCCAGCTCACTATTTTGCCAGAGTGCGGCCATGCACTTTATGAGCAGAATAAGGATTTCCAAAAGAGAGTTTTAGTATTTTTAGAAAGTTAATGAATGAACGGTATTATCAACTTAAGAAAAGAAGCGGGCATGACCTCGCATGATGCGGTTTTTAAACTGCGTAAGATTTTGGGAACCAAGAAGATTGGTCATGGTGGGACGCTGGATCCGGATGTGGTGGGTGTTTTGCCCATTGCGGTTGGCAAGGCAACACGTATGGTCGAGTTTATGCAGGATGAGGGCAAGGTCTACGAGGGAGAAATCACTCTCGGCTATTCTACGACGACAGAGGATGCTAGTGGGGAAGTGGTTTCAGAAACACCTGTTTTGTCGCCATTGGATGAAAAGCTTGTCAATGAAGCGATTGCTAGTCTGACTGGACCTATTATCCAGATTCCGCCTATGTATTCGGCAGTCAAGGTCAATGGTCGCAAGCTTTATGAGTATGCGCGTGCTGGTCAGGTAGTGGAGCGTCCAGAACGTCAGGTCACTATTTATCAATTTGAGAGGACCAGTCCGATTTCTTATGAGGATCACCTCGCACGTTTTACATTTCGTGTGAAATGTAGTAAGGGGACTTATATCCGTACCTTGTCAGTTGATTTGGGAGAGAAGCTGGGTTATGCGGCCCATATGTCCTATTTGACTCGGACGAGTGCAGCAGGTTTGCAACTTGAGGATGCTCTTACCTTGGAAGAAATTGCTAGAAAAGTGGAGGCTGGTCAACTGGACTTTCTCCATCCTCTAGAGATTGGAATAGGGGACCTTGTCAAAGTTATCCTAACTCCAGAACAGGCTACAGAAGTGCGCTTTGGTCGTTTTATTGAGTTAGACCAAACAGACAAAGAATTGGCTGCCTTTGAGGGGGATAAATTGCTAGCCATTCTAGAGAAGCGAGACAATCTCTACAAGCCAAGGAAGGTTTTATGCTAGTCAACCTGGAGTGTAAGTATTAGAATGTTACCCAGAGTCTATCAAAATCAGACTATAAATTTTGCAAAAAATGTGATAGAATAGACGACGGATAAAAAAACGGAGGATAGCATGCAAAATAGACCAATCATTATCGGAGTGACAGGTGGTTCTGGTGGTGGTAAGACCAGTGTTTCGAGAGCCATTTTATCGCATTTCCCTGATGAAAAGATTTCCATGATTGAGCATGATTCATACTACAAGGATCAGTCTCACTTGACTTTTGAAGAGCGTGTCAAAACCAATTACGACCATCCATTTGCCTTTGATACAGACTTGATGATCGAGCAGATTAAGGAATTGTTAGCGGGACGTCCGGTTGACATTCCAACTTATGACTATACAGCGCATACACGGAGTAGCAAGACCTATCGTCAGGAGCCTCAGGATGTCTTTATCGTTGAGGGGATTCTGGTCTTGGAGGACAAGCGTCTGCGCGATTTGATGGATATCAAGATTTTTGTGGATACGGATGATGATGTGCGCATTATTCGTCGGATCAAGCGTGATATGGAAGAGCGTGGCCGTAGTCTAGATAGCGTTATTGATCAGTATTTGGGTGTGGTCAAACCTATGTATCACCAGTTCATCGAGCCGACCAAGCGCTATGCGGATATCGTCATTCCTGAGGGAGTCAGCAATACCGTTGCTATCGACCTTTTGACCACCAAGATTGCAAAGATTTTGGAAGAAGCGCGAAACAGTAAATAATCAGATGAGGAGGCCTTGCCTCCTTTTTCTATTTTTCCTTTAGTTTCAGTAGGAAAAAGGTGATTTTTAAGCATGTTTTTGGTATAATAATACCCATGGAAAAGCAAGAAAATGAATAGTAGGTGGAGATGGAAAAGTATTTATCGGTAACAACTTTGACCAAGTATCTGAAAATGAAATTCGATAAAGACCCTTACTTGGAACGGGTCTATTTAACTGGTCAAGTTTCCAACTTTCGTAAACGACCTACGCACCAATATTTCTCCCTAAAAGATGACCACGCAGTCATTCAAGCAACCATCTGGTCAGGGATTTATCAAAAATTAGGTTTCGACCTAGAAGAAGGAATGAAGATCAATGTAATTGGGCGTGTGCAGGTCTATGAACCGAGCGGGAGCTACTCTATCATCATTGAAAAAGCTGAGCCTGATGGGGTTGGTGCGCTTGCGATTCAGTTTGAACAACTAAAGAAAAAATTGACAGAAGAAGGCCTGTTTCAAGAACGGTTCAAGCAACCTCTTCCCCAGTTTGCTAAGAGAATTGGTGTAGTAACCAGTCGCAGTGGTGCCGTTATTCAGGATATTATCACAACCGTAAGCAGACGTTTTCCAGGTGTTGACATTCTTCTCTATCCGACTAAGGTGCAAGGTGATGGAGCTGCGGAGGAAATTGCTCGAAATATTGCGCGTGCCAATCAACGTGAGGACCTAGATGTTCTCATCATTGGTCGTGGTGGGGGTTCCATCGAGGATCTCTGGGCTTTTAACGAAGAGATCGTGGTACGGGCTATTTTTGAATCTCGTTTGCCAGTTATTTCTAGTGTTGGGCATGAGACGGATGTGACCTTGGCAGACTTTGTGGCCGATCGTCGTGCTGCGACGCCAACAGCTGCAGCTGAACTGGCAACACCTGTAACAAAGTTGGATCTCTTGAGCCATTTACAAAATCAAGAAAAACGAATGGCAACAGCAGTTCAGAATGTCCTGTCAAGAAAAAAAGAAGCTCTGAAAAAATGCAGTCAGTCAGTTATCTTTAGACAGCCAGAGCGCTTGTATGATGGTTATTTGCAAGGGTTAGATCAACTGCAACTGCGATTAAAACAAAGTTTGCGAACACGGATTTCTGATAACAAACAGCTAGTCCAAGCAAGGATGCATCAACTAGTCCAATTATCACCTATAACCAAAATCCAACGCTATCAAGATCGCTTAAGCCAGTTGGATAAGCTCTTACGTAGCCAAATGGCGCTGGTTTATGATGCCAAGGTTGCTGAAGTGAAGCGACTTTCAGAAGCCTTGTTGATGTTGGATACCAGTCGAATAGTTGCGCGTGGTTATGCTATTGTCAAAAAAGAAGAGTCAGTTATCGATTCGGTTGAGAGTTTGAAGAAAAAAGACCAAGTGACGCTTTTAATGCGAGATGGTCAAGTAGAATTAGAGGTTAAAGATGTCAAAACAAAAGAAATTTGAGGAAAATCTAGCAGAACTGGAAACCATTGTCCAAAGTTTGGAAAACGGTGAAATTGCTTTGGAAGATGCAATTGCGGCCTTTCAAAAGGGCATGGTCTTGTCAAAAGAGCTCCAAGCGACTTTGGACAAGGCTGAAAAGACCTTGGTTAAGGTCATGCAAGAAGACGGAACAGAAAGTGATTTTGAATGAAGAAGCAAGAAAAATTAGCTCTTGTTGAGTCGGCTTTGGAAGATTTTTATGGAGACCAGCAGTTTGCCTCTAGTTTGCGAGAGTCCGTTCTCTATTCCATTCATGCTGGTGGCAAGAGAATTCGGCCTTTTCTCTTGCTAGAAGTTCTGGAAGCCTTGCAAGTCGCTATTAGACCAGCGCATGCACAGGTAGCTGCGGCCTTGGAAATGATTCATACAGGGAGCTTGATTCACGATGACCTTCCTGCTATGGATGATGACGATTATCGTCGGGGGCGTTTGACCAATCATAAGAAATTTGGCGAAGCAATGGCAATTTTGGCAGGTGATGCTTTGTTCCTAGATCCCTATGTCTTGATAGCGCAGGCAGATTTGCCAAGTCAGATCAAGGTGGACTTGATTGCCAACTTATCCCTTGCTTCAGGTAGTCTGGGAATGGTTGCAGGGCAGGTTTTAGATATGGAAGGCGAACACCAACATTTGTCTTTGGAAGAACTTCAGACCATTCATGCCAATAAGACTGGGAAATTACTAGCTTATCCCTTCCAAGCAGCTGCTATCATAGCAGAATTAGCACCAGAAATCCAAGCAAAACTGAAAACTGTGGGTGAATTGATTGGGCTGGCCTTTCAAGTTCGAGATGATGTACTGGATGTGACGGCTAGTTTTGAGGAAATCGGTAAGACACCGCAAAAGGACTTGCAGGCAGAAAAGTCAACCTATCCTGCCTTGTTGGGCTTGGAAGAGGCCATCGCCTTTTGTAACCAAACTCTGGATCAAGCCGAGGCTAAATTAGAAGAAATTGCCCAGCAGGTTCCCTTTGAAACAGAATCGATTGTGAAAGTAGTAGAAAGTTTGAGAATCAATGGCTAAGGAAAGAGTGGATGTACTAGCTTATAAACAGGGCTTGTTTGAAACGCGAGAACAGGCCAAGCGCGGTGTCATGGCAGGTCTAGTCGTAGCAGTCCTTAATGGAGAACGCTTTGACAAACCAGGAGAGAAAATCCCAGATGATACTGAACTAAAACTCAAGGGTGAAAAACTCAAGTATGTCAGTCGAGGTGGTCTAAAACTAGAGAAGGCCTTGCAGGTCTTTGATTTATCAGTGGATGGCGCAACCACGATTGATATTGGGGCTTCCACTGGAGGATTTACTGACGTCATGTTGCAAAATGGTGCTGAGTTGGTCTTTGCAGTCGATGTTGGCACCAATCAGTTGGCTTGGAAATTACGTCAAGACCCACGGGTTGTCAGCATGGAGCAGTTCAATTTCCGCTATGCTGAAAAGACTGATTTCGAGCAGGAACCGAGCTTTGCCAGTATTGATGTGAGTTTCATTTCCCTCAGTCTGATTTTACCTGCCTTGCACCGTGTCTTGGCTGATCAAGGTCAGGTCGTGGCTCTGGTTAAGCCCCAGTTTGAAGCAGGTCGTGAGCAGATTGGAAAGAATGGAATCATTCGCGATGCCAAGGTTCATCAACATGTCCTTGAATCTGTCACTGCTATGGCAGTTGAACAAGGTTTTTCAGTGTTTGGATTAGACTATTCACCAATCCAAGGTGGACATGGAAACATCGAATTTTTGGCATATTTGAAAAAGGAAGATGGAGCAAGTAACCAAGTTGCTCCTGAAATAGAAAAAGTTGTAGAGAGAGCACATAGAGAATTTAAAGATGAATAAAAAAGAGAGACTTGAAAAAATTAGAAGATTTGTTACAGATTATCAAATTGGGACTCAGGAAGAAATCGTTGAGCACTTAAAGGAAGCAGGTATTTCTGCTACGCAAGCCACTGTCTCAAGGGACATCAAGGAGCTTGGGATTGTTAAAATTCCTTTGAAGAACAACACCTATATCTATGAGTTGCCAAAATCAATCGTCAAAAGTTTGCAGTTGGCTGAGGACAATATTGTGAGTTCTGAGTTAATGGGAAATATGATCAACCTTGCTGTCATTCCTGGAAATACTATTTTTGTGAAGAGTCAGTTGGTTGAAGCATTTTCTGAACAGATTTTTAGCTGTCTAGCTGATGATGATTCTATCTTAATTGTAGCTAAAACAGCAGAGGCAGCTGAAGAAATTGTTGAACAAGTCAAAAAATGGTAGGTCAGTATGTTACTTGAAATTTCGATAAAAAACTTTGCCATTATTGAAGCGATTTCCCTCAATTTTGAAAAGGGTATGACTGTTTTGACTGGGGAAACGGGTGCTGGAAAGTCTATTATTATCGACGCTATGAATCTCATGTTGGGGGCTCGTGCAACGACAGACGTTATTCGTCACGGTGCGCCAAAGGCAGAGATTGAGGGACTTTTCTCAGTTGAAAATAGTCGCCTTTTACAGGAACTTTTTGATGAGCAAGGTTTAGAATTGGGAGATGAGATCATCATCCGCCGGGAAATTTTGCAAAACGGTCGTAGTGTTAGTCGTGTGAATGGTCAGATGGTCAATCTTTCTGTCTTGCGTGCTATTGGGCAACACCTTGTGGATATCCATGGTCAGCATGACCAAGAGGAGTTAATGCGTCCTCAACTGCACATCCAGATGTTGGATGAGTTTGGTGATGCAGCTTTTTTGGAGTTGAAGGAGACCTATCAGACGAGTTTTGACGCCTATCGCAAAATGCGCAAGCAGGTTTTGGAAGTTAAGAAAAACCAGCAAGAACACAAGGCTCGTATTGAGATGTTGGAATTTCAAATGGCAGAGATTGAGGCTGCAAACTTGCAGGCTGGTGAAGACTTGGCTCTCAACCAAGAACGAGATAAGCTTCTCAATCATAAGAACATTGCGGATACGCTAACCAATGCCTATAGTATGTTGGACAATGAGGAATTCTCCAGTCTTGCTAATGTCCGTTCAGCCATGAATGACATGGAAAGTGTCGAAGAATTTGACCCTGAATACCGTGAAATTTCAAGTTCTCTATCAGAGACCTACTATGTTTTAGAAGATATTACAAAGCGTTTGGAAGATATTATTGAGGACTTGGATTTTGATGGTAATCGCCTTATGCAGGTTGAGAATCGCCTGGATCTTCTGAATACTATTACCCGCAAGTATGGTGGAACTGTGGATGATGTCCTGCTTTATTTTGCTAAGATTACGGATGAGTACAATCTCTTGACGGGTAATAACCTTTCTTCCGAAGACATGGAAGCAGAACTCAAGAAATTGGAAGTTAATCTTGTCGACTTGGCAGGTCAGCTTGCATCTGCTCGCCATGATTTGGCCCAGAAACTTGAAGCTGAGATTAAACAAGAACTGCAAGATCTCTATATGGAGAAGGCTCAATTTCAGGTTCGCTTTAGCAAGGGCAAATTTAATCGTGAGGGGAATGAAATGGTCGAGTTTTACATTTCTACCAACCCTGGTGAAGACTTTAAACCCTTGGTCAAGGTTGCATCTGGTGGGGAATTGTCTCGTCTCATGTTGGCTATCAAGTCTGCCTTTTCTCATAAGGAAGGTAAGACTAGTATAGTCTTTGATGAGGTGGATACAGGAGTTTCAGGTCGTGTTGCTCAAGCTATTGCTCAGAAGATTCACAAGATTGGCCAACATGGTCAGGTTTTAGCTATTTCTCACCTACCACAAGTAATTGCGATTGCAGATTACCAATTCTTTATTGAGAAGATTAGCGATGAGCACTCAACGGTGTCGACGGTTCGCCTTTTGACTTTAGAAGAGCGAGTAGAGGAAGTAGCTAAAATGTTGGCTGGGCAAAATGTAACAGAAGCTGCCCTTACTCAAGCCAGAGAATTATTGCAAACGAGGGAGAAATAAATGACAGACTATTATGTAATTGGAGATGTTCACGGGAAAGCAGGTATGCTAGAAGATCTGCTCAAAACCTGGGATGGTCAAACTCAGTTGCTTTTTCTAGGGGATTTGATTGACCGTGGTGAAGACAGTCGCCGTGTTCTAGAAATGGTCAAAGACTTGGTCGACAATCAAGGAGCTATCTGTCTATCAGGAAACCACGAGTATATGTTTCTGACTTGGCTCGATGACCCAGAAGAAAGCTATGACCATTATCGTCGCAATGGTGGAGATACAACTATTAACTCTATTTTAGGTCGTCCCTTGGATGCACCAGTTGATGGCGTAGAAGATGCCAAGCGTGTTGCGACTGAAGCGGCAGACTTGGTCGAATTTATTCGTCAAATGCCATTTGTGGTGGAGACAGACAAGTATATCTTTGTTCATGCGGGTATTGACTTGACCTTGGATGATTGGCATGAAACCACAGATTATAAGAAAGTCTGGCTCAGAAAGCCATTCCACGAAGCTGAAAATCATACTGGAAAAACTATTGTATTTGGGCATACACCGGTTTATGGTTTGCTGAAGCAAGACCGAGGTACTGCTGAGCTTTGGATGACAGAAGATGGCAAGATTGGCATGGATGGAGGAGCTGTCTATGGAGGTGTCCTTCATGGAATCGTCTTTACAGACCAAGGAATGACAGAACACCACTTTATCGAAAATGATGGTTTTATTGCCGAAGATTAGTACTCCTAGCAGGGTATGGTCTTGTCAAAATGTTAAAAACAATTTATAATTAATAGATACCCTGAAAGGAAGAGCATCATGAACTTAGAAGAATTGAAAAAACGACAGGAGAAGATCCGGAACTTTTCTATCATCGCCCATATTGACCACGGGAAGTCAACCTTGGCAGATCGCATTTTGGAGGCGACTGAAACGGTTTCTAGTCGTGAAATGCAAGCCCAGCTTTTGGATAGTATGGATCTTGAGCGTGAACGTGGGATTACCATTAAACTCAATGCCATTGAGCTCAATTACACTGCAAAAGATGGCGAGACCTATATTTTCCACTTGATCGACACACCTGGGCACGTGGACTTTACCTATGAAGTGTCGC
The DNA here is from genome assembly GCF_006175905.1 of Streptococcus oralis. Lineage (GTDB taxonomy): Bacteria > Bacillota > Bacilli > Lactobacillales > Streptococcaceae > Streptococcus > Streptococcus oralis_BG. The sequence goes on along the minus strand of NZ_SSNB01000003.1, from coordinate 143,180 downwards.
GTTCCTTAGCTGCCTGTGAAGGAGCGATTTTGGTAGTCGATGCTGCACAAGGGATTGAAGCGCAAACTCTTGCCAATGTCTATCTTGCCTTGGACAACGATTTGGAAATTCTTCCAGTTATTAACAAGATTGACCTACCAGCAGCCGATCCTGAGCGCGTTCGTACAGAGATTGAGGATGTCATTGGTTTAGATGCTAGTGAAGCAGTCTTAGCTTCTGCCAAAGCTGGTATTGGTATCGAAGAGATTCTTGAGCAAATTGTTGAAAAAGTACCAGCTCCAACTGGTGATGTAACGGCGCCACTTAAGGCCTTGATTTTCGACTCTGTTTACGATGCCTACCGTGGGGTTATCCTCCAGGTTCGTGTCATGGATGGAGTTGTCAAACCTGGCGATAAAATTCAGCTCATGAGTAATGGCAAGACATTTGACGTTACTGAGGTTGGAATTTTCACTCCAAAAGCAGTAGGGCGTGATTTCTTAGCCACAGGTGACGTTGGTTATATTGCGGCTTCCATCAAGACGGTTCAAGACACGCGTGTCGGAGATACAGTGACCCTAGCAAGCAATCCTGCAGCAGAACCGCTAGATGGGTACAAGCAGATGAATCCTATGGTCTTTGCAGGTCTTTACCCAATCGAGTCAAACAAGTACAATGACCTTCGTGAAGCCCTTGAAAAATTGCAGCTCAACGATGCCAGCTTGCAGTTCGAACCAGAAACATCTCAGGCGCTTGGATTTGGTTTCCGTTGTGGATTCCTTGGACTTCTCCATATGGATGTTATCCAAGAGCGTTTAGAGCGTGAGTTCAACATCGACCTCATCATGACAGCTCCGTCAGTTATCTACAAGGTTAACCAAACTGATGGTGAGTCTATGGATGTGTCTAACCCTTCTGAATTTCCAGACCCAACCAAGATTGCGACTATTGAAGAGCCTTATGTCAAGGCTCAGATTATGGTACCGCAGGAGTTTGTCGGAGCAGTGATGGAACTGGCTCAGCGCAAGCGTGGGGATTTTGTGACCATGGACTATATTGATGACAATCGTGTCAATGTTATCTATCAAATTCCGCTTGCTGAAATCGTCTTTGACTTCTTTGATAAGCTTAAGTCTTCGACGCGTGGTTATGCAAGCTTTGACTACGAATTGTCAGAGTACCGTCCATCTAAACTGGTCAAAATGGATATCCTTCTCAATGGGGATAAGGTGGATGCCCTCAGCTTTATCGTTCACAAGGACTTTGCCTACGAACGTGGAAAACTCATCGTGGATAAGCTCAAGAAAATCATCCCTCGTCAACAATTTGAGGTGCCAATTCAAGCAGCTATTGGGCACAAAATCGTGGCTCGTACTGATATCAAGGCCCTTCGTAAGAACGTACTTGCCAAGTGTTACGGTGGTGACGTTTCTCGTAAACGGAAACTCCTTGAAAAACAAAAAGCTGGTAAGAAACGCATGAAAGCTATCGGATCAGTAGAAGTCCCACAAGAAGCCTTCCTTAGCGTCTTAAGCATGGATGAAGAATAGAATTATAAAATAAAACTCTTGAAGATTTTTCAAGAGTTTTTCTATTTTTGATAAACGCAAGCTATCAAATACGAAAGTTGAATAAATGCAAAATTCAGATTTTCATGTCTTCTTTTTATTTTTTTTAACGAATAGATAGATGAGTAGAAAAAGAAATGGAGTTGTATATGAAGATCACAAACTATGAGATTTACAAATTGAGAAAAGCTGGGCTGACCAATCAACAGATTTTAACTGTACTTGAATATGACGAGACTGTAGATCAGGAGCTCTTGCTAGGTGATATTGCGGAACTATCGGGGTGCCGTAATCCTGCAGTCTTTATGGAACGCTATTTCCAGATAGATGATGCACAGTTGGAGAAGGAGTTTCAGAAATTTCCATCCTTCTCGATTCTTGATGACTGTTATCCTTGGGATCTGAGTGAGATTTATGACCCTCCAGCACTCTTGTTTTATAAAGGAAATCTGGACTTGTTGAAGTTTCCGAAGGTTGCTGTTGTGGGGAGTCGTTCATGTTCAAGTCAGGGAGCAAAGTCGGTTCAGAAAGTCATTCAAGGTTTGGAAAACGAGTTAATTGTGGTCAGTGGTTTGGCCAAAGGGATTGATACGGCTGCCCATATGGCTGCACTCCAGAATGGAGGACGAACGATTGCTGTTATTGGAACAGGATTGGATGTTTTTTATCCACGTGCCAATAAACGCTTGCAGGAGTACATTGGCAATCATCATCTGGTGTTAAGCGAGTACGGTCCAGGTGAAGAACCCTTGAAATTTCACTTTCCAGCCCGTAATCGTATCATTGCAGGATTGTGTCGTGGAGTTATTGTAGCAGAGGCAAGGATGCGTTCAGGAAGTCTCATTACCTGTGAACGTGCCATGGAGGAAGGACGCGATGTTTTTGCTATTCCAGGGGACATTCTTGATGGTCACTCAGATGGCTGTCACCACCTGATCCAAGAGGGAGCAAAGTTGATTAGCAGTGGTCAAGATGTGCTTGCTGAGTTTGAATTTTAAGGAGAAATTTGTTTCCTCAGATAAACTTTTCTTCTATATATAGGACTTAGGTCTTGACAGCTATAGAAAAATGGTTTACACTTTATAAAGTTTATTACTTTGAAAAGGTGTGATAGTGTGGCTACGGCAACAAAGAAGAAAAAATCAACAGTTAAAAAAAATCTAGTCATCGTGGAGTCGCCTGCTAAGGCGAAAACGATTGAGAAATATCTAGGCAGAAATTACAAAGTTTTAGCCAGTGTCGGGCATATCCGTGATTTGAAGAAATCCAGTATGTCAGTCGACATTGAAAATAACTATGAACCACAGTATATCAATATCCGAGGAAAAGGTCCTCTCATCAATGACTTAAAAAAAGAAGCTAAAAAGGCCAATAAAGTCTTTCTGGCGAGTGACCCGGACCGTGAAGGAGAAGCAATTTCCTGGCATTTGGCTCACATTCTCAACTTGGATGAGAATGATGCCAACCGTGTAGTCTTTAATGAAATCACCAAAGACGCAGTAAAAAATGCCTTTAAAGAACCTCGTAAGATTGATATGGACTCGGTCGACGCCCAACAAGCTCGTCGAGTCTTAGACCGCTTGGTAGGGTATTCGATTTCGCCTATTTTGTGGAAAAAGGTCAAGAAGGGCTTATCAGCAGGACGTGTGCAGTCTGTTGCCCTTAAGCTCATCATTGACCGTGAAAATGAAATCAATGCCTTCCAACCGGAAGAATACTGGACAATTGATGGTGTCTTTAAGAAGGGAACCAAGCAATTTCAGGCTTCTTTCTATGGTATGAATGGCAAAAAGATGAAATTGACCACTAATGAAGAAGTCAAAGAAGTCTTGTCCTATTTGACTAGCAAAGATTTCACAGTAGAACAGGTAGATAAGAAAGAACGCAAACGCAATGCGCCCCTACCGTATACAACTTCAACCATGCAGATGGATGCTGCTAACAAAATCAATTTCCGTACTCGAAAGACCATGATGGTGGCTCAACAGCTCTATGAAGGGATCAATATCGGATCAGGTGTGCAAGGTTTGATTACCTATATGCGTACAGACTCGACTCGTATCAGTCCTGTGGCTCAGAATGAAGCGGCAAGCTACATTAACGACCGTTTTGGTAGCAAGTATTCCAAGCACGGTAGCAAGGTCAAGAATGCCTCAGGTGCTCAGGATGCCCACGAAGCCATTCGCCCATCTAGTGTCTTTAACACACCAGAAAGCATCGCTAAGTATTTGGACAAAGACCAGCTCAAGCTCTATACCCTTATCTGGAACCGTTTTGTGGCTAGCCAGATGACAGGCGCTATCTTTGATACCATGGCTGTTAAGCTTTCTCAAAATGGGGTTCAGTTTACGGCAAATGGAAGCCAAGTTAAGTTTGATGGTTATCTTGCTATCTACAATGACTCTGACAAGAACAAAATGTTGCCAGATATGGCTGTTGGAGATGTGGTCAAGCAGGTCAATAGCAAGCCAGAACAACATTTCACTCAACCTCCTGCTCGCTATTCGGAAGCGACTCTTATCAAGACCTTGGAGGAAAATGGGGTTGGACGTCCGTCAACCTACGCTCCAACCATTGAAACCATTCAGAAACGTTATTATGTTCGCCTTGCAGCTAAACGTTTTGAACCAACAGAGTTGGGAGAAATTGTCAATAAACTCATCGTTGAATATTTCCCAGACATCGTAAACGTGACTTTTACAGCTGAAATGGAAGGAAAACTGGATGATGTCGAAGTTGGAAAAGAGCAGTGGCAACGGGTCATTGACGCCTTTTACAAACCATTCTCTAAAGAAGTAGCCAAGGCTGAATCCGAAATGGAAAAAATCCAGATCAAGGATGAGCCAGCTGGATTTGACTGTGAAGTTTGTGGCAGTCCAATGGTAATTAAGCTAGGACGTTTTGGTAAATTCTATGCTTGCAGCAACTTCCCAGACTGCCGTCATACACAAGCGATTGTTAAGGAGATTGGTGTCGAGTGTCCAAGCTGTCATCAAGGACAAATCATTGAACGCAAAACCAAGCGCAATCGTATCTTCTATGGTTGCAATCGTTACCCAGAATGTGAATTTACTTCCTGGGACAAACCAATTGGCCGTGACTGTCCAAAATGCGGACACTTCCTAGTGGAGAAAAAAGTCCGTGGTGGAGGCAAGCAGGTTGTATGTAGTAATGGCGACTACGAAGAAGAAAAAATTAAATAAAATGCAGAGTCCTGAAAATGAATTTCAGGCTCTTTTTTGTTGATGCTTGACAAATTTCCCCCTTGTGTGCGAAACTAGAGGAAGAGTAATTTATCTAGGAGAAATCATGCGTATCATTTATCTCAGTATTGGCTTTATTTCACTGGCTTTAGCTGTTATTGGAGTTGTCTTACCACTTTTACCAACAACCCCCTTTCTTTTGTTAGCTATTGCTTGTTTTTCTAAATCTTCTAAGCGTTTTGAAGACTGGCTTTATCATACAAAGCTTTATCAGACCTATGTAGCTGACTTTCGGGAAACCAAGTCAATCGCGCGAGAACGAAAGAAAAAAATCATTGTATCTATCTATATCTTGATGGGAATTTCTATCTATTTTGCCCCTCTTTTACCAGTCAAAATCGGTCTGGGAGCCTTAACTATCTTTATCACCTACTATCTCTTTAAAGTCATTCCTGACAAAGAATAGATAAAAATAGTAGTTATTTGCCTTGATAAAAATGAAAACATATTTAAAATAATATGATATAATAAATTTAAAGAAAACATCAAGGAGAATCAAATGATTTACGAATTTTGTGCTGAAAATGTGACCTTGCTTGAAAAAGCGATGCAGGCTGGAGCTCGTCGAATCGAACTTTGTGACAATCTAGCTGTAGGAGGAACAACACCTAGCTATGGAGTGACCAAGGCAGCGGTTGAACTGGCAGCTAACTACGACACGACCATTATGACCATGATTCGTCCCCGTGGTGGCGACTTTGTCTATACTGATCTTGAAATAGCGATCATGCTGGAAGACATTCGTTTGACTGCTCAGGCTGGAAGTCAAGGGGTTGTATTTGGGACATTAACTGCTGATAAAAAGTTAGATAAGGCTAATCTTGAAAAGTTGATTGCCGCCTCTAAAGGAATGGAAATTGTCTTTCACATGGCCTTTGATGAATTGAGTGATGAAGACCAGTTGGAAGCCATTGACTGGCTCAGCCAAGTTGGTGTTACCCGTATCCTAACTCGTGCTGGTGTGTCTGGAGACTCGCTAGAGAAACGTTTCGCTCATTATCACAGAATTTTGGAACAGGCTAAAGGTAAAATTGAAATCTTACCAGGCGGGGGGATTGACTTGGACAACCGTCAAACCTTTATAGACCAGCTGGGCGTGACACAATTGCATGGAACTAAGGTTGTCTTTTAAAAAATAGAAAGGAACTGCTAGCTTTTGGTAGCAGTTTTCACTTATGTTTGAAATTTTTAAATCTTACCAGTTTAATCAAGAAAAAGCTCATGCCTATGGTTTTGTAGAAAATGGAGAGGTCTGGAACTATAGTTGCCAGATTTTGCAGGGTGAATTTTTCATGACAGTCTCTATCACACCTGATAATGTGAGCTTTCAGGTCTTTGATCAGGAAACGGGTGACCTCTATCCTCAAGTACACATGGAAAGTATGCGGGGACGTTTTGTCGGAAGTGTCCGTGAGGCTTGTTTGGAGATTCTTTACCAGATTCGGAAGGCTTGCTTTGATGTGCAGGATTTTATCTGTCCTCAGACTAAGCGTATCATGGCTCAAGTTCAGGAAAAGTATGGTAATCAATTGGAGTATTTGTGGGAAAAATCGCCTGATACAGCTGTATTGCGCCATGAAGACAATCAAAAGTGGTATGCTGTTTTGATGAGAATCCCATGGGATAAGCTGGAAAAGGGAAGAGAAGGGTTAGTGGAAGCAGTCAACCTCAAACATGATCAAGTAGCTGACTTTCTTTCAAAAAAAGGCATTTATCCAGCCTTTCATATGAACAAACGTTACTGGCTTAGTCTGGCGCTTGATGGTAGTTTGCAAGATGAAGAAGCGTTAGAACTCATCGAAAAAAGTTGGAACTTGACTGTGAAAAAATAGGGAAATTCGCTTGAGTTTTCAAATACTTTCAATTAACAAAATATTCTTTACTGAAGAAATTTTCAGAAAATAATGGATTTTTTCTTGACAAGTGTTTTTAGCTATGCTAAAATACTAAACAAGATATCAAACGAAGGAGAAAGTCAAACATGAAAACAGCTAAGTTTAATCAATTTGCTTTGTTGTTGAGGTACTCGGGCTAGTGCAAAAGCATTAGTCCTGTTTGGCTTACCAAGCGGGAGTAAATCAACATCTCGCTTGGGCTTCTGAGCGAGATGTTTTTTTAAAACCACATTTGGAAAAGGGGAAATCTTATGCGTAAAGTTGAATTTTTTGATACAAGCCTTCGTGATGGGGAACAAACACCTGGTGTTAACTTCTCAATAAAGGAAAAAGTTTCCATTGCAAGACAGCTGGAGAAATGGGGAATTTCTGTAATTGAAGCTGGTTTTCCAGCTGCTAGTCCAGATTCATTTATAGCCGTTCAAGAAATTGCTAGAGCCATGAAAAAAACAGCAGTGACAGGATTAGCTCGTTCTGTAAAATCTGATATTGATGCTTGTTATGAGGCTCTTAAGGATGCCAAGTATCCACAAATTCATGTCTTTATCGCTACTAGTCCGATTCACCGCAAGTATAAGCTCAATAAGAGCAAGGAAGAGATTTTAGAAGCTATCAAGGAACATGTTTCTTACGCACGTTCTAAGTTTGAAATCGTCGAATTCTCTCCTGAAGATGCGACTAGAACAGAGTTGGATTTCCTCTTACAAGTCGTTCAAACAGCGGTCGATGCAGGTGCATCTTATATCAATATCCCTGACACAGTTGGCTTTACGACTCCAGAAGAGTTTGCACGCATCTTTGATCACTTGACTGAAAATATTAAATCAGATCATAAAGTTGTCTTTGGTGTCCACTGTCACGATGATCTCGGTATGGCAACTGCAAATACTTTGATAGCAATTAAACACGGTGCTGGACGTGTCCAGGGAACTATTAATGGTATCGGTGAACGCGCAGGTAATGTTGCTCTTGAAGAAGTAGCTGTTGCTTTGAATATTCGTGAGGATTTCTTCCAAGCAACTAGTGATATTGTTTTGGATGAAACAATGAATACGTCTGAAATGGTTTCTCGCTTCTCTGGTATTCCAGTTCCTAAAAACAAGGCTGTGGTTGGTGGTAATGCCTTCTCTCACGAGTCTGGTATTCACCAAGATGGAGTCCTTAAAAATCCTCTCACTTATGAGATCATCACACCTGAATTGGTCGGGGTTAAGAGTAATAGTCTTCCGCTTGGTAAATTGTCTGGTCGCCATGCCTTTGTTGAAAAACTAAGAGAATTGGCTCTAGACTTTACAGAAGAGGATATCAAACCACTCTTTGCTAAGTTCAAGACACTAGCGGACAAGAAACAAGAAATCACAGATGCAGATATTCGAGCTCTGGTTGCTGGAACCATGGTTGAAAATCCTGAAGGCTTCCACTTTGATGATTTACAACTTCAAACTCATGCAGATAATGACATTGAAGCTCTCGTTAGCCTAGCAAATATGGATGGTGAGAAAGTCAAATTCAATGCGACAGGGCAAGGTTCCGTTGAAGCTATCTTTAACGCTATTGATAAGTTCTTCAACCAATCTGTTCGTTTGGTATCCTACACTATCGATGCGGTAACAGATGGAATCGATGCCCAAGCTCGGGTTTTGGTCACTGTTGAAAACAGAGATACCGAAACCATCTTTAACGCAGCAGGTCTTGATTTCGATGTATTGAAGGCTTCGGCTATTGCTTATATCAATGCCAATACTTTTGTTCAAAAAGAGAATGCAGGTGAGATGGGGCATAGCGTTTCCTACCGAGACATGCCTAGTGTGTAAAGGAGAAGGCTATGACAAAGAAAATAGTAGCTCTAGCAGGGGATGGAATCGGTCCAGAAATCATGGAAGCTGGTTTAGCAGTTCTAGAAGCTCTAGCTTCAAAAACAGGCTTTGACTATGAGATAGATAGATGCCCCTTTGGAGGTGCAGGTATTGATGCTGCGGGGCATCCCTTACCTGATGAAACCCTCAAGGCATGTAGAGAAGCAGATGCTATTCTCCTTGCGGCTATTGGTAGTCCCCAGTATGATGGTGCATCTATTCGGCCTGAACAAGGCTTGCTGGCTCTTCGGAAGAAACTCAATCTCTATGCCAATATTCGACCTGTTAAGATTTTTGACAGTCTCAAGCATTTGTCACCTCTCAAACCGGAACGAATTGCTGGTGTAGACTTTGTCGTGGTGCGTGAGTTGACAGGAGGTATTTACTTTGGAGATCATATTCTTGAAGAGCGAAAAGCGCGTGATATCAACGACTACAGTTATGAGGAAGTGGAGCGGATTCTTCGCAAGGCCTTTGAGACTGCAAGAAATCGCAGAAAAATCGTTACTAGTATCGATAAGCAAAATGTTCTGGCAACATCAAAACTCTGGCGCAGAGTAGCTGAGGAAGTCGCGCAAGATTTTCCAGATGTGACCTTGGAGCACCAGTTGGTGGACTCAGCTGCTATGATTATGATTACCAATCCTGCCAAGTTTGATGTCATTGTGACAGAGAATCTTTTCGGAGATATCTTATCTGATGAATCAAGCGTTCTATCAGGCACACTTGGCGTCATGCCATCAGCCAGTCATTCTGAAAAGGGGCCAAGTCTTTATGAGCCTATTCATGGTTCAGCGCCTGATATTGCAGGTCAAGGAATTGCTAATCCTATTTCTATGATTTTATCAGTAGCCATGATGTTGAGAGACAGTTTCGGATGTCATGAAGATGCAGGGCGTGTCGAACAAGCTGTAGAAGCCAGTTTGGCAGCAGGAATTTTAACGAAAGATATAGGAGGAAAGGCTTCTACCAAGGAAATGACGGAAGCCATCATTGAAAGACTATGAAGATAAACGAAGGAATAACTGTTACTCTCTTGATTTGGAATCTTTTGATATTTATAATCTATGGCATAGACAAATACAAGGCAAGGAGAGGTGTTTGGCGCATCCCAGAGAAAATTCTCTTGACGATTGCACTTGTCTGTGGTGGTTTTGGTGCTTGGTTGGCAGGAAGGACCTTTCACCATAAGACTAGAAAATGGTATTTTAAAACGGTTTGGTTTCTTGGGATGGTGACCACGATAGTAGCCTTATATTTTATTTGGAGGTAATGGATGGCAGGGAAATCGATTTTTGATAAATTATGGGACCGCCATGTCATCACAGGAGAAGAGGGGCAGCCCCAACTCATGTATGTGGATCAGCACTATATTCACGAGGTGACCAGTCCTCAGGCTTTTCAAGGATTGCGAGATGCAGGTCGCAGATTGAGACGACCAGACTTGACATTTGGAACTTTTGACCACAATGTCCCAACTGTCAATATCTACGATATTCGAGATGTGATTTCTAAGGCCCAAATTGATAAGCTTGCTGAAAATGTTGAGGAGTTTGGGATTGAACATGCAGCCCACGGTTCTGAAAAGCAGGGAATCGTTCACATGGTAGGTCCAGAGACAGGACGGACCCAACCAGGAAAATTCATCGTTTGTGGAGACAGTCACACAGCTACTCACGGAGCTTTCGGAGCTATCGCCTTTGGGATTGGGACCAGTGAGGTCGAGCATGTCTTTGCTACCCAGACCCTCTGGCAGGTTAAACCCAAGAAAATGTTGGTAGAATTCACTGGTGTTCCTCAAAAAGGAGTTTATTCTAAGGATTACATTCTCGCCTTAATTGCCAAGTATGGCGTTGCTTGTGGTGTAGGATATGTGGTGGAATATCGTGGAGAAGCCATTGATGCACTGACCATGGAAGAGAGAATGACTATCTGCAATATGTCCATCGAGTTTGGTTCTAAGATGGGAATTATGAATCCAGACCAGACTACCTATGACTATCTCAAGGGACGGGAATGTGTTCCAGAGGACTTTGAGGAGGCTGTGGCGGATTGGAAAACCCTAGTTAGCGATGACGATGCTGTTTATGATAAGGTTATCCAGATGGATGTCTCAGACTTGGCTCCTATGGTGACTTGGGGAACCAATCCTGCTATGGGCGTTGACTTTGACAGTAGCTTCCCAGAAATTAAGGATATGAACGATGAACGTGCTTATCATTACATGGACTTGGAGCCTGGTCAAAAGCCAGCGGATATTGAACTAGGTTATATCTTTATCGGGTCTTGTACCAATGCTCGTCTCAGCGATTTGCAACTGGCTGCGCGATTTGTCAAAGGGAAGAAAATTGCTCCCAATCTAACAGCAATCGTAGTACCAGGCTCTCGTCCTGTGAAACGAGCTGCTGAGAAGTTGGGCTTGGATAAGGTTTTCTTAGACGCTGGCTTTGAGTGGCGAGACCCTGGTTGCTCAATGTGCCTAGGGATGAATCCTGACAAGGTCCCTGATGGGGTCCACTGTGCCTCAACCAGTAACCGCAACTTTGAAGATAGACAGGGATTTGGCGCTAAGACTCATCTCTGCAGTCCAGCCATGGCAGCGGCGGCAGCTATTGCAGGGCGTTTCGTAGATGTTCGGCAAATGCCAGAGGCCCAGTAAGGAGAGGATATGGAGAAATTTACAGTTTATACGGGAACGACCGTTCCTCTCATGAACGATAACATCGACACCGACCAAATACTCCCCAAGCAGTTTCTCAAGTTGATTGATAAAAAAGGCTTTGGTAAGTACCTCATGTATGCTTGGCGTTATCTAGACGATAACTATACCGAGGACCCAGACTTTGTTTTTAACCGACCTGAATATCGTAAAGCTAGTATTCTCATCTCGGGGGATAACTTTGGTGCGGGGTCTTCGAGGGAACACGCAGCTTGGGCTCTAGCTGACTATGGTTTTAAGGTCGTGATTGCAGGTTCTTTCGGGGACATTCATTACAATAATGAACTCAATAATGGTATGTTGCCTATTGTTCAGCCTAGGGAGGTTAGAGAAAAGCTAGCCCAACTCAAACCGACCGACCAGGTAACTGTAGACTTGGAACAACAAAAAATCATCTCATCAGTTGGAGAATTCACTTTCGAAATCGATAGCGAATGGAAACACAAGCTCTTAAATGGTTTGGATGATATCGGTATTACTTTGCAGTATGAAGACTTGATTGCTGCCTATGAAAAACAACGACCAGCCTACTGGCAGGATTAGAAAAATAGAAAAGGAACTATAGAACTATGACAAAACACATTCAATGGAACGGAACACTTTCACAAGAAGGCTATGACATTTTAAAAGGTGAGGGCGGATGTATCGTTTGCCCCACAAAAGTTGGTTACATTATCATGACGAGCGATAAGGCAGGTCTTGAACGCAAATTTGAAGCTAAAGAGCGTAACCGTAACAAACCAGGTGTTGTACTTTGTGGTAGCATGGATGAGCTTCGCGCTTTAGCACAACTCAATCCAGAAATTGAAGCCTTCTACCAAAAACATTGGGATGAAGATATTCTCCTTGGTTGTATCCTTCCTTGGAAACCAGAAGCTTTTGAAAAACTCAAAGCATACGGTGATGGCCGTGAAGAACTCATGACTGACGTTCGTGGTACTAGCTGTTTTGTCATCAAGTTTGGTAAAGCTGGTGAACAGTTGGCTGCTAAACTTTGGGAAGAAGGCAAGATGGTCTACGCCTCATCAGCCAACCCATCTGGAAAAGGAAACCGTGGTAAGGTAGAAGGAATCGGAGAACGTATCGAAGGAGCAGTGGACCTTGTCATCGAAGCAGATGACTACGTTGCTTCTATCCAACCAGACAAAACGATTGAAACGCGCTACGAGCAAGGTGTGATGGTTTCTATGGTCGATAAGGACGGAAAACTCATCCCAGAACAAGGTGAAGCACGTTCAACCTCACCAGCGCCAGTTGTTATCCGCAAAGGGCTTGACATTGATAAAATCATGATGCACCTGTCAGATACCTTTAACTCATGGGACTACCGTCAAGGTGAGTATTATTAAGATAAAAAAGAAGTCTAGTGTTATGAGGGAATAAAACCCTCTACTCTAGGCTTTTTCTTTAGAAATTCTTTTCTTTTTATATAGGATATGATATTCTATATATAAAATATATAGTTTTTTATTCGAACATTATTATAAAAGGAGTAAGATTGATGTTGAAAAGAAAAGTTAGTCTGGAAGATTTTTATGACTGGTACCAAGAAAATAAAATAAGATTAAGAGAAGATGCATCTAAATATAGTATTTACAATGAACAATTACGTGAAGAATTTCTTAAAGAGTGGCCACTTGATAGAATTTTAATCATGTCTATTGATGATTATGTTATTGGGAAAGGTGCTAAAAGTAATTCTTTTTGCTATAGTCTTGAGAGGGGTAAATACAAATCTTTATTTTTAGGTATTGGCGGAGGAGGCTCTTCAAAATTTGGTATTTATTGGAATGAGGATACCCAAAGCTATAAAAATCAAGCTAATAAAATCATTCCTATATCTGAATTGGAGCAACGTTTTAATAAACTAAAAAGAGATCTGTATCAGATTATTCAAATCGGTAGTAAACTTGATTTTGACAATCCTATATTTGATATGAAAAAGTCAACAAATGAATTTATTAGTCGTTCTGCTGTGGTGACAAAACTACTTTGTATTTATTCTGAGAATCCTTCTTTTTTAGGAGTAAATATGAATAGTCAAAATGAATTTTGGAATAGGTTGATTCCCCAAAGAAATCAAGGAGGACCCTATCGTCAGAATCATGAGATTTTTAAACTGTTTTCTAAAACATATCCTGAACTAGAATCTTCAATGTTGGGTAGTATTTTATTTGAGTATTCAAAATATATTATAGACAGTGATGATAAGCAAGGAGAGAAAGAAATGTCTGAACAAAATAATTTTCATCATACCTTGAGTAATATCTTATTACAATCCAAAAACCTCATTCTCCGTGGTGCACCTGGTACAGGAAAAACTTATCTTGCTAAAGAAATAGCTAAAGAATTAACGGATGGCAACGAAGACCAAATCGGCTTTGTACAGTTTCACCCTTCCTATGATTATACGGATTTTGTAGAGGGGTTGAGACCAGTATCAAATGGGGATGGAGCTATTGAGTTTAAGCTAGAAGATGGTATTTTTAAAGATTTATGTCAGAAAGCAAAAGAAGCCCAATTGATTGGAGGACAAGATAATTTTGATGAGGCTTGGGATTCTTACTTAGAATATATAAATGTTGCTGAAGAAAAAGAATATATAACAAAAACATCTTACTTATCTGTTAATAGTAGACAAAATTTGTCAGTAAATTATGATAGTGGTGTTCCAGGATGGTCACTACCTCGCAAATATGTTTACGAGTTGTATAAAGATAAAAATTATAATAAGCAAGAATACTACAAAAGTGGTGGAAAAACTGTCCTAGAAACATTGAGAAAGAGATTTGGTTTGAAAGACTATGTTTCCCCAACAGAAATTGATACTGATAAGAAATTCGTTTTCATCATTGATGAAATCAATCGTGGTGAGATTTCTAAGATTTTTGGTGAACTCTTTTTCTCTATCGACCCTGGTTATCGTGGTGAAAAGGGGAGTGTTTCTACCCAGTATGCCAATCTACACGAAACTGATGAGAAGTTTTATATCCCCGAAAATGTTTACATCATCGGAACAATGAATGATATTGACCGCTCGGTGGACACCTTTGATTTTGCTATGCGTCGTCGTTTTCGTTTTGTTGAAGTTACTGCCGAGAGTCAAGTTGGCATGTTGGATAAAGAATTGGGTATCCATGCAGAAGAAGCAAAACTTCGTCTTAGAAATTTGAACGCTGCTATCGAAAACGTTCAGGAATTAAACAGTCATTATCATATCGGTCCAAGTTATTTCCTTAAGTTGAAGGATGTAGACTTTGACTATGAAATACTCTGGTCAGATTACCTCAAACCTCTTTTGGAAGATTACTTACGAGGTTCTTATGAAGAATCTGAAACTCTGGCAACATTGAAAAAAGCATTTAATCTGACAAATAAAGAGCAAACAGTTCAGCAAGATACTGGTGATGATAATGCGGATAACTGATAATCAGCATAAAATTGCTAAAGAAGACTTTGTCGTAGAATATCCCAAACTAAGTCAAGCGCTTCTTGATAGAACACTGGATAACCTTTCTATAGAAGAAAATATCTTTATTTTTCCAAATGATTTGACTCATACTCCTGATTTGGATAAGGACCAAAAGATTTTTGAAACTGTAAAGCAGGAAATTAAGACTGGGAATGTGATTGGTTTTCTTGGATATGGTCAGGAAAGATTAAAGATTGCCTCTCGTTTTTCTGATGAAAGTAATGACTATTTTTTGCATTATCTTTTACAAAAGGTACTCAATATCAATCTGACTAGTTTGGATTTTGGTCTATCTCAAGAGGATAAACTTTATCAGTTCTTGATTTACCTCTTTCCAAAGTATCTGCAAGTCGCTCTCCGAAAAGGTCTTTATAAGGAATACCAGAGATTTTCTCATAACGACAGTCATGTAAAGGGAGTGATAGATGTAAGAAATCATCTTAAGAGAAATGCTCCTTTTATGGGAAATGTTGCCTACACAACGAGAGAGTTCACCTATGATAATCCACTCATGCAATTGATTCGGCATACGATTGAGTACATAAAGATTCAAAAAAGTTTCAGATCTTTGCTTGATAATAATCGTGAAACTATAGCTGAAATTATCCGTGTAAGTCCGTCTTATAAACTCGCTGATCGTGCTAAGATTATCAGAATGAATAAAACGAAACCCATCCGACACGCCTACTTCAGAGAGTACAGAAAGTTACAGGAGCTTTGCCTGATGATCCTAAATAGAGAGAAGCATGGGTTAGGATATCAAGATCAAAAAATCCATGGTATTCTCTTTGATGTTGCCTGGCTTTGGGAAGAGTATATTTACACCCTGTTGCCAAAAGATTTCATCCATCCACGAAATAAGGATAAGACGGACGGTATTTCAGTATTTTCTAATCGTGAAAGAAAAGTATTTCCAGATTTTTATCATAAAGAGTTAAAAATAGTTTTAGATGCTAAATATAAAGAACTGGAATTCACTGAAAAAGGAATCAATCGTGAGGACTTGTTCCAGTTGATTTCCTATTCTTATATTATAAAAGCTGAGAAAGCTGGACTGATTTTTCCTAGTATGGAGCGGCCAGTAAATAGTGAAATAGGAAAACTAGCTGGTTATGGAGCTCAATTGAAGAAGTGGTCTATCCAAATCCCTCAGAATGCCTCATCCTATAGTGCATTTTGTAAAATGATGGAAAATTCAGAAGAAAATTTTAAAGCGATTATTGATGAAGAAGAGGAGAGAGTCTAATCTCTCCTCTTTCTCTTACTATTTATACAAGTAATTTCCGAACAATATGATTTGATTATTGAAAATATTTGACAAAAACTGTATTTTGGTTTATAATAAGTCAAGGAAACGTCGGGAAAAGGCGTAGAGATGCGCAAGCATAGGTAGGTCATAACAAAAGAAACGAGACATCGATATGTTAAATGAATTTCCAATTTTTGATTACGAAGATATTCAGTTGATCCCAAATAAATGTGTCATTAAAAGCCGTGCAGAAGCAGACACGAGTGTTACCCTTGGAAATCACACTTTCAAACTACCTGTTGTACCAGCAAATATGCAGACGATTTTGGATGAGAATGTTGCAGAGCAACTGGCTAAAGGCGGTTACTTTTACATTATGCATCGTTTTGATGAGGCTGGGCGCATTCCTTTTATCAAACGCATGCACGATCAAGGGCTCATTGCTTCCATTTCTGTCGGTGTCAAGGATTACGAGTATGATTTTGTTAGTCAACTCAAGGCTGATGCTCCTGAGTATATCACGATTGACATTGCTCATGGTCATGCGGATAGCGTGATTTCTATGATCCAACACATCAAGAAAGAATTACCAAATACTTTTGTCATTGCTGGGAATGTTGGAACTCCAGAAGCTGTACGTGAACTGGAAAATGCTGGTGCGGATGCTACCAAGGTTGGAATCGGTCCTGGTAAGGTTTGTATCACCAAGGTCAAGACTGGTTTTGGTACAGGTGGTTGGCAGTTGGCGGCACTTCGCTGGTGTGCTAAAGCTGCGCGTAAACCGATCATCGCTGATGGTGGGATTCGTACTCATGGTGATATTGCTAAGTCTATTCGTTTCGGTGCCAGCATGGTCATGATTGGTTCCCTTTTTGCAGGACACATCGAAAGCCCAGGAAAGACGATTGAAGTCGACGGAGAACAGTTCAAAGAATACTATGGTTCAGCTTCACAATATCAAAAGGGTGCTTATAAAAACGTGGAAGGAAAACGCATCTTACTTCCTGCCAAAGGACATTTGCAAGACACCCTTACTGAGATGGAGCAGGACTTGCAAAGTGCTATCTCTTATGCAGGTGGACGAAAGGTTGCTGACCTCAAACACGTTGATTATGTTATCGTGAAAAACTCTATCTGGAACGGGGATGCTTCCCACTAATGGACGCTTAGTCTACCCATAAAAAACTTGTTATTAGAGCAAATTTCTGTTATAATAAGACAAGTTTCCACCCTTAGTGTAATGGATATCACGTAAGATTCCGGTTCTTGAGATGGGGGTTCGATTCCCTCAGGGTGGATGCAAATAGCCTAAGAAAGCCTTAAATAAGGCTTTTTATTTATCCTGCCTCAAATTTGCCCCTAATACTCTTCGAAAATCAAATTCAAACTACGTCAACGTCGCCTTGTCGTACTCAAGTACAGCCTGCGGCTAGTTTCCTAGTTTGCTCTTTGATTTTCATTGAGTATAAAACTGAAAATCTCATTTCAATGAATATCCAAATCCCCTCTAGTCCCGTTTTAAAGTGACTCAGGGGGCTTTTTTTGATATAATAAGAAAGACTGTTATCAGTTAGAAAGAGGTTGGTATGAAAGAATTACAAACTGTACTAAAGAAGCGTTTTGCAATCGAATTTGCAGACAAAAACTTACTGGAAACGGCCTTTACTCATACGAGTTATGCCAATGAGCACCGCCTCTTAAAAATTTCACACAATGAGCGCTTGGAATTTTTAGGAGACGCTGTTCTGCAATTATTGATTTCAGAATATCTGTATAAAAAATATCCTAAGAAACCAGAGGGAGATTTGTCCAAACTTCGTGCTATGATTGTCCGTGAGGAGAGTTTGGCTGGTTTTGCGCGTGATTGCCAGTTTGATCAGTTTATCAAGCTGGGAAAAGGAGAAGAAAAGTCTGGTGGGCGTAATCGTGACACCATTCTTGGAGATGCCTTTGAAGCCTTTTTGGGAGCATTGCTTTTGGACAAGGATGTTGCTAGAGTAAAAGAGTTCATCTATCAGGTCATGATTCCCAAGGTTGAAGCAGGTGACTTTGAAATGATTAAGGATTACAAGACGCACCTTCAAGAGTTACTCCAGGTCAATGGCGATGTGGATATTCGCTACCAAGTGACCTCTGAAACGGGACCTGCTCATGATAAGGTTTTTGATGTAGAAGTTCTGGTTGAGGGCAAGAGTATCGGAAAAGGTCAAGGCCGTTCTAAAAAATTGGCAGAACAAGAGGCCGCCAAAAATGCAGTTGAGAAAGGGCTGGATTCATGTATTTAAAGGAGATTGAGATTCAGGGATTCAAGTCCTTTGCTGACAAGACCAAGGTCGTCTTTGATCAAGGTGTGACAGCTGTCGTTGGGCCCAATGGTTCTGGGAAGTCAAATATCACAGAAAGTTTGCGATGGGCCTTGGGAGAGTCTAGTGTCAAGAGTCTTCGTGGAGGCAAGATGCCCGACGTTATCTTTGCTGGAACTGAAAGCCGCAAACCACTCAATTATGCCTCTGTTATCGTGACCTTGGACAATGAAGATGGCTTCATCAAGGATGCAGGGCAAGTCATTAAGGTAGAACGCCATATCTATCGTAGTGGTGATAGTGAGTATCGGATTGATGGCAAAAAAGTTCGCTTGCGTGATGTGCACGACCTTTTCTTGGATACAGGTTTGGGACGGGATTCCTTCTCCATCATTTCTCAAGGGAAGGTTGAGGAGATTTTTAATTCCAAGCCAGAGGAACGCCGTGCTATTTTTGAAGAAGCTGCGGGTGTTTTGAAATACAAGACTCGTCGAAAAGAAACAGAAAGCAAATTGCAACAAACTCAAGACAATCTCGACCGCTTAGAGGACATTATCTATGAGTTGGACAATCAAATCAAGCCCCTTGCAAAACAAGCCGAGAATGCTCGCAAGTTTCTCGACTTGGATGGTCAACGCAAGGCAATTTATTTGGATGTACTGGTTGCCCAAATCAAGGAAAACAAGGCTGAACTAGAGCTGACAGAAGAAGAGCTAACGCAAGTTCAGGAACTTTTGACTAGCTATTACCAAAAGCGTGAAGAGTTAGAAGAGGAAAATCAGACTCTTAAAAAGAAACGCCAAGATCTCCAAGCTCAAATGGCTAAAGACCAAGGGAGCTTAATGGATTTGACTAGTTTGATCAGTGACTTAGAGCGAAAACTAGCCCTGTCTAAACTGGAATCTGAGCAGGTAGCCCTTAATCAACAAGAAGCGCAAGCCCGTTTGGCGACTCTGGAAGATAAGAGAAAGGCTCTAAGTAAGGAAAAGGCTGAAAAAGAAGCGAACTTGGAACAGTTAGAGAAAAGTCTAGCTGAAAACAACAAGGAACTCAATCGCCTAGAAGCAGAGTTGTTGGCATTTTCTGATGATCCTGACCAAATGATTGAGCTCTTGCGTGAACGTTTTGTGGCGCTTTTACAAGAAGAAGCGGATGTCTCAAACCAGTTGACCCGCATCGAGAATGAGTTGGAAAACAGCCGTCAACTGTCTCAAAAACAAGCAGATCAAGTTGAGAAATTGAAAGAACAATTGGCTACAGCTAAAGAGAAGGCTAGTCAGCAAAAAGATGAGCTTGAAACTGCCAAGGAGCAGGTTCAGAAATTATTGGCAGACTACCAAGCTAGTGCCAAGGAACAAGAGGAGCAGAAAGTTTCTTACCAAGCCCAGCAGAGCCAACTATTTGACCGTCTGGATAGTCTAAAAAACAAGCAGGCTAGAGCTCAGAGTTTGGAAAATATCCTTAGAAATCATAGTAATTTTTATGCGGGTGTTAAGAGTGTTCTTCAAGAAAAAGATCGTCTTAGTGGGATCATTGGTGCAGTTAGTGAGCATCTGACTTTTGATGTTCATTATCAAACTGCCCTAGAAATTGCGCTTGGAGCAAGCAGTCAGCACATCATCGTAGAAGATGAGAAGGCGGCGACTAAGGCTATTGATTTCCTCAAGCGCAACAGATCTGGACGTGCGACCTTCCTTCCGTTGACGACTATTAAGGCTCGTACGATTTCTAGTCAGAATCAAGATGCTATCGCATCAAGTCCAGGCTTCCTTGGAATGGCTGATGAGTTGGTTACTTTTGATACCAGACTAGAAGCCATTTTCAAGAATTTGCTCGCTACGACGGCTATCTTTGATACTGTAGAACATGCGCGTGCCGCCGCTCGTCAAGTTCGTTACCAAGTTCGCATGGTGACACTGGATGGGACAGAGTTGCGCACAGGTGGTTCCTACGCGGGTGGTGCCAATCGCCAGAATAACAGTATCTTCATCAAGCCAGAGCTGGAGCAATTACAAAAAGAAATTGCTGAAGAAGAAGCTAGTCTGCGTTCAGAAGAAGCGACTTTAAAGACCTTGCAAGATGAGATGGCAGTATTAACAGAAAGATTAGAAGCCATCAAATCTCAAGGTGAGCAAGCTCGTATCCATGAGCAAGGCTTGTCCCTCGCTTATCAACAAACCAATCAGCAAGTGGAAGAGCTAGAAACTCTTTGGAAACTTCAAGAAGAGGAATTAAATCGTCTTTCTGAAGGAGATTGGCAAGCGGACAAGGAAAAATGCCAGGAGCGCCTTGCTACTATCGCGAGTGAAAAGCAAAATCTAGAAGCTGAGATTGAAGAGATTAAGTCCAATAAAAACGCTATTCAAGAACGCTATCAAAATTTGCAGGAACAAGTAGCGCAAGCACGCTTGCTTAAGTCAGAACTGCAAGGACAAAAGCGGTATGAAGTGACTGATATTGAACGCCTAGGTAAGGAATTGGATAATCTCAATCTTGAACAAGAGGAAATTCAGCGTTTACTCCAAGAAAAGGTTGATAATCTTGAGAAGGTTGATACGGATCTGCTAGGTCAGCAGGCGGAAGAGGCCAAAACTCAGAAAACAAACCTCCAACAAGGTTTGATTCGCAAGCAGTTTGAGTTGGATGATATCGAGGGTCAACTGGATGATATTGCCAGCCATTTGGATACTGCTCGTCAGCAGAATGAAGAGTGGATTCGCAAACAAACACGTGCTGAAGCCAAGAAAGAAAAGGTCAGCGAACGCTTGCGCTATCTACAAGCTCAATTAACTGACCAGTACCAGATCAGCTACACTGAGGCTCTAGACAAAGCGCATGAGTTGGAAAATCTCAATCTGGCAGAGCAAGAGGTTAAAGATCTTGAAAAAGCTATTCGCTCACTGGGTCCAGTCAACTTGGACGCTATAGACCAGTACGAAGAAGTTCACAACCGTTTGGATTTCCTAAATAGTCAACGAGATGATATTTTGTCTGCGAAAAATCTTCTCCTTGAGACCATCACAGAGATGAATGATGAGGTTAAGGAACGCTTTAAATCAACCTTTGAAGCTATTCGTGAGTCCTTTAAAGAAACCTTCAGACAGATGTTTGGCGGAGGTCAGGCGGACTTGATATTGACTGAGGGCGATCTTTTAACTGCTGGTGTGGAGATTTCTGTCCAACCTCCAGGCAAGAAAATCCAATCACTCAACCTCATGAGTGGTGGTGAAAAAGCCCTATCTGCTCTGGCTCTGCTCTTCTCAATCATCCGAGTTAAGACTATTCCTTTCGTCATCTTGGACGAGGTAGAGGCGGCGCTGGACGAAGCCAATGTCAAACGTTTTGGGGATTACCTCAACCGCTTTGACAAGGATAGTCAGTTTATCGTCGTAACTCACCGTAAGGGGACGATGGCGGCAGCGGATTCTATCTATGGAGTTACCATGCAAGAATCAGGTGTTTCTAAGATTGTTTCGGTTAAATTAAAAGATTTAGAAGAAACAATAGACTAGTTACCAAATGATAGCATCTCTTAGGAGGTGCTATTTTTTAAAACTAAAGTGCTAAATTTTCTCTTAAGGTCAGTTCAGGCGCAAAAAACGACATTTGGGATTTCCTCTTAGCGAAAAGACTTTCTCTATGATATAATAGTTTCATGATTACAACAGTACCTATTAAGAACGAAAAAGACATTGTAGTACCAGGGAAAACAGTCCTTGTACTAGGTTATTTTGATGGTATCCACAAGGGACATCAGAAACTCTTTGAAGTGGCCAGCAAGGCTTCGATGAAGGATTATCTGCCGGTTGTCGTAATGACCTTTACAGAGTCGCCAAAACTTGCCTTACAACCTTACCAACCTGAACTCATGCTCCATATCGTCAATCACGAAGAACGGGAGCACAAGATGAAATGGCATGGAGTAGAGGCTCTATTCTTACTCGACTTTAGTAGCAAATTTGCTAGTTTAACGGGTCAAGAATTCTTTGATACCTATGTTCGAGCTTTAAAACCAGCGATTATTGTAGCAGGATTTGACTATACCTTTGGCTCTGATAAGAAAACTGCGGATGAACTGAAGGACTATTTTGATGGAGAGATCATCATTGTTCCTCCAGTTGAGGATGAAAAGGGTAAGATTAGTTCCACACGGATCCGTCAGGCAATTCTTGATGGAAATGTCAAGGAAGTCAATCATCTGCTCGGCACTCCGCTCCCATCTCGTGGAATGGTCGTTCATGGAAATGCTCGTGGGCGGACTATTGGTTATCCAACAGCCAATCTGGTCCTAAGAGACCGAACCTACATGCCAGCAGACGGTGTTTACGTAGTTGATGTAGAAGTACAACGTCAGAGATATCGTGGAATGGCAAGTATTGGGAAAAATGTTACTTTCGATGGAGAAGAACCACGTTTTGAAGTCAATATTTTCGACTTTTCAGACGATATTTACGGTGAGACAGTCATGGTCTACTGGCTGGACCGTGTTCGCGATATGGTCAAATTTGACTCCGTAGAGGAATTGGTAGACCAACTCCAGAAAGACGAAGAGATTGCTCGAAACTGGAAGGATGGAGAGTGAGAGTTTGCTATCAATTCGAAAGAGTAGATAGAATGAAATTCATATAATGGACAAAAAAAGTAGCCTGCAAAGGCTACTTTTTATTAAAACACGCGATAGACATAAGGATTTTCTGGTTTGTCTACTTTTGTGAAACTCTCAACCTCAAGTGTTGGGAGTTTTTGTTTGAGTTCTTTATGGTAGTGAAGGGTCAGGGTTCCTCTAGCGGTGATCCAAGTATTGTCAGGATACTGGCGTGAGTTCCCCTTGGTCAAGAGTCCATATACACCAGAGTCAGCGATACAGTGGATGATGCCAAAGCGAAAGAGGAACTGGCTATCTGGATGGCTAGGATCGTTATAAACAAAGCCTGTAAATTCGATTTTCTTTCCTTCAAACTCCTGAGGATAGTCATAGAGAACTTCCATGACCTCCATATAGTTTTCATCTGTAACCTGAATGGTTGATTGGGAGAGGTATTTATCAGCTGTAGACCTCATTTCCTTTTCATAAGCAGATTTGGAAAAATAGGTGCTGGTATCGGGTTTGAGGTATTGACTGGATGTTCCTTCGCTTGCCTGAATGGCTGTGTCGATTCCCTCAGCAAGTGGGAAATGGTATCCCTTAGCAGAAACGGTTCTCGAGTCCAAACTTACGGTAGGAAAGGCAACTCCAATCAACAGAGGTAGTGACAGTAAAAGGATGCTGATTCGTCTAGCTTGACGACTTTCCAAATGGCTGTGAGAATTGATTTTCTTGATCCAGATGTAGAATTGGACCAGAGCCAATAGAAGAGAAAGGAGCATGGAAATATAGACTAGATAGGAATAGTGGAGGTTGATGTAGTGACTGAGCTTGCCAGATAGCTGCAGATAAAGGGTCAGAGCAAAATAACCTAGTAGAATGATAAATCGGATCATAGCATCACCCCCAACATGTAAGAATAAAGCAAGACAAGCACTGTCACGATGCCCATGAATTGCCAGATGAAGCGTGCTTTGAGATAGTGTTTCATCATGAGGAGATTTTTGATATCAAGCATGGGGCCAATGACCAGAAAAGCAAGGACTGGCGCTAGGCCGAAGCTCGAGAGGAGAGAAGCACCGATAAAGGCGTCCGCTTCGCTACAAAGAGAGAGGAGAAAGGCTAAAAACATGAGCAAGAGAATCGCAAGGACTGGACTTGCGCTGATAGAGGTCAAGATCCGAGTCGGGACATAGACCTGCACGATAGCCGCAAAGAGACAGCCAAAGACCAAGTAACGCCCCATATCGAAAAACTCATCAATAGCTTGTATAAAGACCTGAAACACTTTTCTAGAGGTACTCAAGTGTGAAAAGTCATGTTCATGACAAGCAATAGGATTCCCTTTTTGAATGGGTTCCTTCCAGAAAAATCCTAGGAAAATCCCAAGCACCAAAGCAATCACAATGGCTCCCAGCGCTCGCAAGAAGGCAAGTTTTATTGAATTGCCAAAGGCGGAATAAGTGGCGAAAAGAACGATAGGATTGATAATGGGAGCAGTCACCAGAAAAGGAACGGCCGTGTAGCTGGGCACTTTCTTTTCCAGAAAACGATTGATAATCGGAACGATTCCACATTCGCAGGATGGAAAGAGGAAGCCAATGAAGGTACCAAAAAAGATTCTCCCCCAACGATTGCGAGGAAGAAACTCATAAACTTTATCAGGTGTGATATAGACTTCAATCCAGCCTGAAATGAGACTCCCAATTAGAACAAAAGGAAGGGCTTCAATCATGATGGAGAGAAAAATAGCCCCCGCTTGTAATACACTAGGAGGAAGAGATTGGAAAACAGTCATCTATTTTTTCTTCTCAACTTTTTCTTTTTTGTCTTTGTCATCTGGGAAAGTGACTTGTGTTAAGTCAGGAAGTTTGGCGAATTCTTCAAACATCTTGTCCAAATCATCCGTTTTTGTAAATTTAACAGCCATGGGCCTACCTCTTTTCTAAATGTTACCTCTATTATACTATTATTTTGCGGAAATGGGATTATTTTGATAATCAAAGATGCAAAAACAGGTAAGGCAAAACAAGAGCTGTTCCTTATGGTATAATAGGTTTATGGATAAAAAATATGAAAAAATTTCCCAAGATTTGGGAGTAACCTTAAAGCAAATCGATACTGTTCTAAGTCTGACGGCAGAAGGGGCGACAATTCCCTTCATCGCGCGTTACCGGAAGGACATGACTGGTAGTCTGGATGAGGTGGCGATTAAGGCCATTATCGACTTGGATAAAAGTCTGACAAATCTCAACGACCGTAAAGAAGCTGTCTTAGCTAAGATTCAAGAACAAGGCAAACTAACCAAGGAATTGGAAGCAGCTATTTTGACAGCTGAAAAATTAGCAGATGTTGAAGAACTCTATCTTCCTTACAAGGAAAAGCGTCGGACCAAGGCAACCATTGCCCGTGAAGCTGGACTCTTCCCTCTTGCTCGCTTGATTTTGCAAAACGTAGCTGACTTAGAGAAAGAAGCTGAGAAGTTTGTCTGCGAAGGATTTGCGACTGGTCACGAAGCCTTGGCTGGTGCGGTTGATATCTTGGTCGAAGCCTTATCGGAAGATGTGACTTTGCGTTCACTGACCTATCAGGAAGTGTTGAGACACTCTAAAATCACTTCGCAAGTCAAGGATGAAAGTCTTGATGAAAAACAAGTTTTTCAGATTTATTACGAATTCTCAGAGACAGTTGGCAACATGCAGGGTTATCGTACCTTGGCCCTCAATCGTGGGGAAAAACTAGGTATTTTGAAGGTTGGCTTTGAACATGCGACAGACCGTATCTTATCTTTCTTTGCTGCTCGTTTTAAGGTGAAAAATGCCTATATTGATGAGGTTATCCAGCAATCTGTTAAGAAAAAAGTCTTGCCTGCTATCGAGCGACGCATTCGGACAGAATTAACTGAGAAGGCAGAAGAAGGAGCTATCCAACTCTTTTCGGACAACTTGCGAAATCTCCTCTTAGTTGCTCCGCTGAAAGGACGCGTAGTTTTAGGATTTGACCCTGCCTTTCGTACAGGTGCCAAGCTAGCTGTCGTTGATGCGACGGGAAAAATGCTGACGACCCAAGTCATCTATCCTGTTAAACCAGCCTCAGCTCGTCAAATCGAAGAAGCTAAGAAAGATTTGGCAGACTTGATTGGTCAGTATGGCGTAGAAATTATTGCCATCGGAAATGGTACTGCAAGCCGTGAAAGCGAAGCCTTTGTGGCGGAAGTTCTGAAAGATTTTCCTGAGGTCAGCTATGTCATCGTCAACGAGAGCGGTGCTTCTGTCTACTCTGCCAGCGAACTTGCGCGTCAGGAATTTCCAGACTTAACAGTTGAAAAACGCTCTGCTATCTCTATCGCTCGTCGTTTGCAAGATCCCCTCGCTGAATTGGTTAAAATTGATCCTAAGTCAATCGGTGTCGGGCAATACCAACACGATGTCAGTCAGAAGAAACTATCTGAGAGTCTGGACTTTGTCGTCGATACAGTGGTCAACCAAGTCGGTGTCAATGTTAACACAGCCAGCCCAGCTCTTCTTTCCCATGTAGCTGGACTCAATAAAACCATTTCGGAAAATATTGTCAAATATCGTGAGGAAGAAGGAAAAATCACTTCACGCGCTCAAATCAAGAAGGTTCCTCGTCTAGGTGCCAAAGCCTTTGAGCAGGCTGCTGGTTTCCTCCGTATCCCTGAAAGTAGCAATATTCTTGATAATACTGGAGTTCACCCAGAAAACTATGCTGCTGTTAAGGAACTCTTTAAACGTTTAGACATTACAGACTTGAATGGAGAAGCCCAAAGCAAACTCAAGTCGCTTTCAGTCAAGGAAATGGCGCAAGAGCTAGAACTTGGCCCAGAAACTCTTAAAGATATCATTGCCGACCTTCTCAAACCAGGTCGTGATTTCCGTGACTCTTTTGATGCTCCAGTTCTCCGTCAAGATGTTCTGGATATCAAGGATCTCGTTATCGGCCAGAAGCTGGAAGGTGTGGTGCGTAATGTCGTTGACTTCGGTGCCTTCGTTGATATCGGAATTCACGAGGACGGCTTGATTCATATTTCCCATATGAGTCGTAAATTTATCAAACATCCCAGCCAAGTGGTGTCAGTCGGAGATTTGGTAACGGTTTGGGTTAAGAAAATCGATACTGAACGTGAAAAAGTTAATCTGTCGCTCCTAGCTCCAGATGAAACTGACTGAGTATGTTCAGTCTGTTTCCCTCGAAGACTTTGGTAGACCTTTCACACACCAAGCCCAGTGGAATTCTCGTCTGCGAACGACAGGTGGACGATTTTTCCCCAAGGATGGGCATTTGGATTTTAATCCCAAGGTTTATAATGAACTAGGTTTGGAAGTCTTTCGCAAGATTGTGCGCCATGAACTCTGTCACTATCACCTTTATTTTCAGAAAAAGGGATATCGCCATAAGGACCGAGATTTTAAGGAACTTTTGAAAGAAGTGGATGGACTACGCTTTGTTCCCCCTTTGAGAGCCCAAAGTAGTTACCTAGTCTATCAGTGCCAATCTTGCCAGCAAAGTTATCAGCGTAAGAGAAGAATCGACACAAAACGCTATCGCTGTGGCGTCTGCCGTGGCAAACTCGTCATTTTAAATCGGCCTAAGGACTGATGTTCTTGGTTCCGTTTCATGCTATACTAGTTGTAAGAATACCGAAAGAGGAAACAATCATGAATACAAAATTTTATAAAATGAGACGAAATCGCATGGTGTCAGGAGTTTTAGCTGGTCTATCAGACAAGTGGAATTTTGATGTAACCCTAGTCCGCTTTCTCTTCGCCATTTTTACCGTAGCAAATTTTGGAGTCGGAGTGATAATCTACATCATCCTTGCCTCTATCCTACCAACTAAGGAAGACATTGAAGCCGAAATGTACGGAACAGGACCACGAAAAATCAAAGAAGCCCAACCAATCAATGATGATGGCTGGTTTTGGTGAGGTATAGAAAAGTAAGTAACCTTGTTTATCAAAAGTATATTCATAGTAAGACCCTTGTAAAAACAAGGGTTTTCTTCTTGTTTTGCATTTATGGTAAAATATTGATAGCGAAATTGCTTGATATTCCTCAATCTTACAAAAATGTAAGATTAAAGTCTCTTTTGTAAGGTTAGGTTATGGCAGGCCACCTTTTTTTGCGATAAACTAGACTCATAAAGAACAAAGGAGCAAAAATATGAAAAGAATTTTACAAAAGAAAAGAAGAAAACCAAGTCAAAAAGACATAGAGCGTGTTCAACTGGGATGCGCTATGATGCAAGCACAGTTTCAATTGATGGGATATTAAGAAGGAGAAAATCATGACACTTTTAGATGTAAAACACGTTCAAAAAATCTACAAAACACGTTTCCAAGGAAACCAAGTCGAAGCACTCAAAGACATTCACTTTACCGTAGAAAAGGGTGACTACGTTGCCATCATGGGTGAGTCTGGTTCAGGAAAGTCAACCCTGCTCAACATCCTAGCTATGCTGGATAAACCAACTCGAGGCCAGGTTTACCTAAACGGAACAGACACAGCCACTATTAAAAATTCACAGGCTTCGAGTTTCCGTCGTGAGAAGTTGGGATTTGTCTTCCAAGACTTTAACTTGCTAGATACCTTGTCTGTTAAGGATAATATCTTGCTTCCGTTAGTGTTATCAAGAAAGCCCATTACGGAGATGATGAAAAAATTGGTGGTGACTGCTGAGAATCTAGGTATCAACCAATTGCAAGAGAAGTACCCTTACGAGATCTCAGGCGGTCAAAAGCAGCGGGTAGCAGTAGCACGCGCCATCATCACAGAACCTGAAATTCTCCTTGCAGATGAGCCGACGGGAGCCCTTGACTCCAAGTCATCTGCAGCTCTTTTGGATGTTTTTGATGAAATCAATGAGCGTGGCCAAACTATTCTTATGGTAACTCACTCAACCGCAGCAGCCAGCAGGGCCAAGCGCGTTCTCTTTATCAAGGACGGAATTCTTTACAATCAAATCTACCGTGGAGACAAGACAGAACGTCAGATGTTCCAGGAAATCTCTGATACCTTGACTGTCATGGCAAGTGAGGTGAATTAGTATGTTTCGATTGACCAATAAGTTAGCGGTTTCGAACTTAATCAAAAACCGCAAACTCTACTATCCCTTTGCTTTAGCAGTTCTCTTAGCTGTGACCATCACCTATCTCTTTTACTCACTGTCACTTAATCCTAACATTGGTAAGATTCGAGGGGGAGAAACTATCTCTATGACCCTTGCTCTCGGTATGGTAGTTGTTACCATCGCTTCTGGAATTATTGTACTTTATGCCAATAGTTTTGTCATGAAGAACCGCTCCAAGGAGCTGGGTGTATATGGTATGCTGGGGCTTGAAAAGCGCCATTTGATCAGTATGGTTTTTAAGGAGCTTCTTATTTTTGGTTCCTTAACCTTGACAGCTGGTCTCGGTCTAGGAGCTCTCTTTGATAAGCTAATCTTTGCCCTTCTTCTGAAGCTGATGAAAATGAAAGTGGAGCTCGTTTCGACTTTCCAACCAATTGTCTTCATCCTAGTTCTCATCGTCTTTGGAGCTATCTTCCTAGGTCTAATTTTTATCAATGCCTTTCGCATCGCACGCATGAATGCCCTTCAGCTCTCTCGTGAAAAAGCCAGTGGTGAGAAAAAAGGACGTTTCTTAGGCCTTCAAACCATTCTAGGTCTGATTAGTTTGGGAGCTGGTTATTACCTAGCAGTAACAGTTGAAAATCCACTTTCTGCTGTTCTGATTTTCTTCGTAGCAGTTTTGTTAGTTATTTTGGGAACTTATCTTCTCTTCAATGCAGGGATCACAGTTTTCCTACAAATCTTGAAGAAAAACAAGCGTTACTATTACCAACCTAACAACATGATTTCCGTATCCAATCTTATCTTTCGAATGAAGAAAAATGCGGTTGGTTTGGCTACGATTGCCATCCTTTCAACCATGGTCTTGGTGACTATGTCTGCTGCAACAAGCATTTTTAAGGCTTCAGAAAACTTCAAGAAGGTCATGAATCCACATGATTTTGGGATTACAGGACAGAATGTTGAAAAAGAAGACATCGAAAAACTCTTGAACAAGTATGCTAGTGATAATGGATTGACTGTCACAAAGAAAGAAGTTCTTACATACAGTAACTTTGGTGTGGCAAATCAAGAAGGTACGAAATTGACAATCTTTGAGAAAGGTCAAAATCGTGTTCAACCGAAAACTATTTTTATGGTCTTTGACCAAAAAGACTATGAGAATATGACAGGACAGAAACTTGGACTTTCAGGTAAGGAAGTTGGATTGTTTGCTCAAAACAAGGAACTTCAAGGGCAGAAAGAACTGACTCTGAATAACCAGACCTACACGATCAAAGAAGAAATCAAAAAAGATTTTATTCTTGAACATGTCCCAAATCAGTACAATATTCTAACTTCGGACTATAACTATTTGGTTGTTCCTGACTTACAAGCCTTTCTTGAACAGCATCCTAACTCTTCCATCTTTAATCAATACTATGGGGGTATGAATGTAACAGCTAGTGAGGACGAGCAACTTAAAATTGCAGATGACTATTCAAAATTCGTTAACAACTTTAATAGAGAAATAAACAAAGATGGAAGCTATGTTTACGGAAGCAATCTGGCTGATAGTAGTGCGCAGATGAGTGCTCTCTTTGGTGGAGTTTTCTTCATCGGTATCTTCCTCTCTATCATCTTTATGGTAGGAACAGTTCTTGTTATTTACTACAAACAAATCTCTGAGGGCTATGAAGACCGTGAACGTTTCATCATTTTGCAAAAGGTCGGACTTGATCAAAAGCAAATCAAGCAAACGATTAACAAACAGGTTCTAACTGTTTTCTTCCTTCCATTGCTCTTTGCCTTCCTACACCTTGCTTTTGCCTATCATATGCTTAGCCTCATCCTAAAAGTTATTGGCGTGCTGGATGCGACCATGATGTTGACCGTTACATTGTCCATCTGTGCTATCTTCCTCATCGTCTATGTTTTGATCTTTATGATTACCTCAAGAAGTTATCGCAAGATTGTGCAAATGTAAAAAAGATACCTCGATGCTGGTCGAGGTATTTCTTTTAGCTTAGATACTAAAGAGTTGTCCCAAGAGGAAGGTTACGCCCATGGTGAGAAGTCCGATACAGAGGTTACGGATCATAGCAGTTCTCGTAGGAGCTTTTCCTAATTTAGCACTGGTATAGCCGGTAATAAGAAGGGAAAGGGCTACGATAAGAACAGTTGCTGGAATACGATAGTCACTTGGAAAGACGGTGATCGAAAGCATAGGAGGAAGACTTCCCAGTACAAAGGCGATAAAGCTAGAGATAGCAGCATGCCAAGGGTTGGTAAACTCTTCGTACTCGATTCCATACTTTTCTTCTACCAAGGCTTTGAGTGGATTTTTTAAAAAGGCCTTGTTGGTCAAGAGTTGGGCTGACGTTTCACACTCACCGTTTTGAAGATAAGCAGCATAGAGGGATTGTTTTGCAGATTCGATGTCTTTATCCAAGAGTAATTGTTCTCTTGCAACAGCGGCTTCTTCCGTATCTTTCTGAGTGGATACAGAGACATATTCGCCGCCTGCCATAGAAAAAGCACCAGCGAGGATAGCGGCTAGTCCAGATAAAAAGATAATCCAGATATTGCTTGTCGCACTAGCAACTCCGATAACCACTCCAGCGATGGAAATAATCCCATCATTGGCACCGAGAACGCCCGCACGTAGGATATTGAGTCGTCCTGCAAAGTTTGCATCAATTTCATGTTTTATTTCTGTCATAGTCATCTCCTTTCTCTCCATTATAGAGAAAAGAGAAGGGGAATACAAACTTTTTAAACTATCTGAAAAAAGTTCTACGATTCTAATTTTTAGGCCCTTTGAAGTTTCTCCGAAAAAGTAGTGCTATCCTACTGTACTGGACCTTTTTAAACTTATCTATGGTATAATAGAAGATAGATTTATCAATTGGAGAATGAAGGATTTTATGATTAAACTTGTAGCAACCGATATGGATGGTACCTTTCTAGATGGTGAGGGTCGGTTTGATATGGAACGCCTCAAAAACTTACTCGTTTCTTACAAGGAAAAGGGGATTTATTTTGCTGTGGCTTCGGGTCGTGGTATCTTGTCCCTTAAAAAGCTATTTGCGGATGTGCGTGATGAAGTGATTTTTATTGCTGAAAATGGGAGTTATGTTGAGTTTCATGGAGAGAATATGTACGAGGCTACGATGTCTCGGGACTTTTACTTGAGCACTTTTGAAGCCTTAAAGAAATCGCCCTATTTTGATGAAAGAAAAATGCTACTGACTGGGAAAAAAGCTTGTTATGTTTTGGACACAGTGGATGAGACCTATCTCATGTTTAGCCGTCACTACAATGAAAACATTCAAAAAGTAGCGAGTTTGGAAGATATCACAGATGAGATTTTTAAATTTACTACTAACTTTACTGAAGAAACGATAGAAGTTGGTGAGGCATGGGTTAATGAAAACGTTTCTGGTGTGAAAGCCATGACCACAGGTTTTGAATCTATCGACATTGTCTTGGACTACGTTGATAAGGGTGTGGCTATTGTTGAGCTGACAAAAAAACTGGGGCTTAGCATGGATCAGGTCATGGCGTTTGGAGATAATCTCAATGACCTTCACATGATGCAGGTCGTCGGGCACCCAATCGCTCCTGAAAATGCGCGACCAGAGATTTTAGAATTAGCAGAGACAGTGATTGGCCACCATAAGGACCAATCAGTGATGACTTATATGGAGGGATTATAGTGGCAGATATTAAATTGATTGCACTTGATTTGGATGGCACCTTGCTGACAACGGATAAAAAACTGACAGATCGTACCAAGGAGGTCCTCAAAGCTGCGCGTGACCGTGGCATCAAGGTCGTTCTGACAACAGGTCGTCCTTTGAAGGCTATGGATTTCTTTCTCCATGAGCTAGGGACTGATGGTCAGGAGGACGAGTACACCATCACCTTTAATGGTGGTCTAGTGCAAAAAAACACAGGAGAGATTCTCGATAAAACCGTCTTTTCAATCGACGATGTAGCACGATTGTACGAGGAAACTGAAAAACTCGGACTTCCGTTAGATGCTATTTCAGAAGGAACAGTCTATCAAATCCAGTCAGACCAAGAAAGTCTCTATGCTAAGTTTAATCCAGCTCTGACTTTCGTGCCAGTCGCTTTTGAGGATCTATCTAGTCAGATGACGTATAATAAATGCGTGACTGCCTTTGCCCAAGAACCCTTGGATGCAGCCATTCAACAGATTTCTCCAGAATTATTTGACCAATATGAAATCTTTAAATCGCGTGAACTCTTATTGGAATGGTCACCGAAAAACGTCCACAAGGCAACAGGTTTAGCGAAATTAATTAAACACTTAGGAATCAATCAAAGTCAAGTCATGGCTTGTGGGGACGAGGCCAATGACCTTTCCATGATTGAATGGGCAGGTCTGGGAGTTGCCATGCAAAATGCAGTTCCAGCGGTTAAGGCAGTTGCCAATGTGATTACCCCAATGACCAACGACGAGGAAGCCGTTGCCTGGGCTATCGAAGAATACGTGCTAAAGGAGAACTAAAATATGGGATTATTTGACCGTCTATTCGGGAAAAAAGAAGAGCCGAAAATCGAAGATATTGTTAAAGAAGCTCTGGAAAATCTTGATTTGTCAGAAGAGGTTGAAGAAAACCAAACGGCTATCGAAGAACCAAATCAGGAAGAGGCAGGAAGGGACAAAGTGGAAGCAACTCTTGCTCAAGAAGAACTTCCTCAGGTCTTGACAGAAGGAGTGATTGAACCAGAAACAGTTGAGGAAACGGTTCAAGAAGAGGTTGATGAGACAGAGCAAGGCCAAGAGCCTGAAGAAGTTTTAGAAGAAGAGAGCCAAGAAACTGAGGAAGAACTAGCGTCAGAAGTAGTAGAAGAAGAACTTCCTCAGGTTGAAGAAACCGTGCAGGAAAAATATGACCGCAGTCTAAAGAAAACCCGTACGGGATTCGGAGCTCGTTTGAATGCTTTTTTTGCCAACTTCCGTTCTGTCGATGAAGAATTCTTCGAAGAATTGGAAGAACTGCTCATCTTGAGCGACGTCGGTGTGCAAGTCGCTTCAAACTTAACAGAAGAACTACGTTATGAAGCCAAACTCGAAAATGCTAAGAAGCCTGATGCGCTCCGTCGTGTCATTATCGAGAAATTGGTCGAGCTCTACGAAAAGGATGGCAACTACGATGAACAAATCCATTTCCAAGATGGCTTGACAGTCATGCTCTTTGTTGGAGTGAATGGTGTTGGGAAAACAACTTCTATCGGGAAATTAGCTCATCGCTACAAACAAGCTGGCAAGAAAGTCATGTTGGTTGCGGCAGATACCTTCCGTGCGGGAGCTGTGGCCCAGCTAGCTGAATGGGGCCGTCGTGTTGATGTTCCTGTTGTGACGGGCCCTGAAAAAGCTGATCCAGCAAGTGTGGTCTTTGATGGGATGGAACGTGCTGTAGCAGAAGGAATTGATATTCTCATGATTGATACAGCAGGTCGTCTGCAAAACAAGGATAACCTTATGGCCGAGTTGGAAAAGATTGGTCGTATTATCAAACGTGTCGTTCCAGAGGCACCTCATGAAACCTTCCTTGCCCTTGATGCTTCAACTGGACAGAATGCCTTGGTACAAGCTAAGGAATTTTCTAAGATAACTCCATTGACAGGAATTGTTTTGACAAAAATTGATGGAACTGCCCGAGGTGGTGTTGTTCTGGCTATCCGCGAAGAACTCAATATCCCTGTGAAATTAATTGGTTTCGGTGAAAAAATCGATGATATCGGAGAATTTAACTCAGAAAACTTTATGAAGGGTCTCTTAGAAGGCTTGATTTAATACAAAATAAATATCCTGCAAGATTGACTTGCAGGATATTTTTGCTATTCTAAACGGCCATCTTCACGATAGGCGATATCTGGTTGCCAGGTCCATTTAGCTCCATACTTCTCAAGTAAGTCAAAGCTAGCTTGTGGCCCCATGCTTCCAGCTTTATAATCGTAGAGTGGAGCTCCGTTTTCATCCCAGAGCTTTTCGATACGGTCAATCAATTTCCACGAAGCACTTACCTCATCCCAGTGGCTAAAATTGGTTGAGTTGTTGTTCAAAACATCGTAGATTAATTTCTCGTATGGGTCTGGTGAGGCTCCAGTAGCAGTAGCATCTGTACGGTAATCCAGAGAGCTTGGTGCCAGGTTAAATTCTTCACCGACTTGCTTACCATTGAGGCTAAGAGAGAATCCTTCAGTTGGTTGGATATAGATGGTCAAGATATTTGGGGCCAATGGTTCTCCAAAGATAGAGTCCATTTGCTTAAAGACGATATTGACATGAGTTCCTTTTTCAGTCAGACGTTTACCAGTACGGAAGAAGAAGGGAACACCACGGAAACGGTCGCTATCTACAAAGAAGGCGCCAGATGCAAAGGTTTCTGTTGTAGATTCTGGGTCGACATTTGGCTCGCTACGATAGGAAATGTATTTCATGCCATCGATTTTACCAGAGCGATATTGACCACGGATAAACTGTTTTTTCAATTCTTCCTCAGTTGGATGATAGAGATTTTTAAAGACCTTTATCTTTTCAGCACGAATCTCATCTTTTGTAAAGCTAGCTGGTTTGTCCATGGCTAGAAGAGAGAGGAGTTGGAGTGTATGGTTTTGCACCATATCACGAAGGGCACCAGATTGATCATAGTAGCCACCACGTTCTTCAACACCCAAGCGTTCCGCAAAGGTAATTTGAATATTATCGATGTGTTCGCGGTTCCAAACATTCTCAAAGATCATGTTGGCAAAACGCACAGCAAAGATACTCTGAATCATCTCTTTACCTAGGTAATGGTCGATACGGTAGATTTGCTCCTCATCAAAGGCCGCAAGAAGATCTTCATTGAGTTTGCTTGCTGTTTCGTAGTCTGTACCAAATGGTTTCTCAACGATCAAGCGCTCAAAACCTTTGCCATCAACAATGTTTTCAGATTTGAGGTGCTTGGCAATGGTTCCAAAGAACTGAGGTGCCATAGACAAGAAGAAGAGCTTGTTGTGATCAGCTTGGTATTTTTCGTTAAGTTCAGCTTGTAATTGGCGCAAAGCAATATAATGTTCCGTATCATTCACATCATGGCTTTGATAGTAGAAGTGGCTAGCAAATTCCTGAGCTTGCTCGGTACTATCTGCCAAATCAAGGATAGACTCGACAACTACAGATTCAAAATATTCCTTACTCCAAGGTCTACGAGCTGTTCCGATAACAGCAAAATGCTCAGAGAGATTGCCTGATTTATAGAGTCTGAAAAGGGAAGGGTAGAGTTTGCGTTTAGCTAAATCTCCACTCGCACCGAAAATTGTAACAATAACCTTTGATGACATCTAGCTACCTAATTTCTATATTTTTTCCTAGTTGGACTAGGGATGAGATTTCCTCATTATCATAGTTTTTATTTTATCATAATTTTCAAAAAAAACAAAAAATCCAATACGCAATTAAAAAACTGTAAGGAGAACCTTACAGTTTTGTTTTATACATTTAGGACCTTATCCAAGAACTCTTTTAGACGAGGGTGTTGCGGGTTGTCGAAGATTTGATCTGGAGTTCCATCTTCCAGGAATTCACCATCAGCCGTAAAGATAACACGGTTGGCTACCTGACGAGCAAATCCCATCTCATGGGTTACGATAATCATGGTCATGCCTTGTTCCGCCAATTCCTTCATAACATTCAGTACATCTCCAACCATCTCAGGGTCCAGAGCGGAAGTTGGCTCATCAAAGAGCATGATATCAGGATTCATGGCAAGTCCACGAGCGATAGCTACACGCTGTTTCTGACCACCTGAAAGGCTATCTGGGTTGGCATTAGCTTTATCTGCTAGTCCTACCTTTTCAAGCAACTCCATCCCCAATTTTTCAGCTTCTTCTTTGGTCATCCGTTTGTGTTCAATAGGTGCAAAAGTGATATTTTCTAGGACGGACATGTGAGGGAAGAGGTTGAAATGTTGGAAGACCATTCCCACGTTTTCACGAACATGGTCGACATTGGTTGATTTTTCAGTCAAATCATAACCATTTACTGTGATGTGGCCACTCGTTACCTCCTCGAGAAGGTTAAGGCTACGGAGGAAAGTGGATTTACCAGAACCAGAAGGACCGATGATACAGACAACATCTCCTTCATAGAACTTAGTCGTAATGCCTTTTAAAACTTCGTTTTTTCCATAATACTTATGCAAATCATTTACATCAATTTTTAGTTTTGCCATTAACGAATCCTCTTTTCTAAGCGTTTCGCTAGTCTAGTCAAAAGCGTGATAATTACAAGATAGAAGATAGCAAGGATTGCATACATCTTGAAACTTTGGTAGTTACGGGCGATGATAATCTTACCAGTTTGGAAAAGTTCCACCAGACCGATAGCAGATACGATGGTTGTATCTTTAAGAGCGATAACGAATTGGTTGACAAAGTTTGGCAACATCAATTTAGTCGCTTGTGGCAAGATTATCTTACGCATGGTTTTTCCATAAGAGATACCAAGACTGCGACTGGCTTCCATTTGCCCAACTGGAACAGCTTGAATCCCACCACGAACGATTTCAGCGATATAAGCTGCCGCATTGAGTGAGAGGGCGATAGTACCAGCTACAAAGTCATTGATTGGACTTTGTTGGCCTGTAATCGACTCGATGAAGTTTGGAATACCCCAGAAGATGAAGGCTGCAAGAATCATCAATGGGATACCACGGATAACGTCAACGAAAATCTCAGAAATCAGACGAAGAGATTTGTATGGGCTAACGCTAAACATACCAAAGATAATACCGATGACAATGGCAATTGCAAATGAAATAAGTGCTAAGGCAAGAGTGATTCCAAGTCCACTAAGAAGTTGTTTGTAGTTGTTTTGAAGCAAGCCCCAGATAGTTGTTTCGTCAACCGTACTTGTAGAGTCAGTTGAAGTTTCGCTAGCTAGATACTTGTCAAGAATCTTTTGGAATTCTCCGTTAGCTTTGAGGTTAGCAAGTCCATTATTGAACATCTGGATCAATTCAGGGTTTGTTCCTTTTTTAACCGCAAAGGCTGTTTCACCGATTGGAGTTCCAGCGATTGGTGTTTTCAATTTTTGACCTTGGCTGATAGAATATT
The DNA here is from genome assembly GCF_006175905.1 of Streptococcus oralis. GTDB lineage: Bacteria > Bacillota > Bacilli > Lactobacillales > Streptococcaceae > Streptococcus > Streptococcus oralis_BG. The sequence continues at coordinate 105,086 of NZ_SSNB01000003.1, read as the reverse complement.
TGAGAACTGGCTCATCATCCATCACAGCATCAATAGCTCCAGTATTCAGACTGTCATACATTGAAGCGCCATCTGCAAAGGTTTTAATCTTATAACCGTATTTGTTTTGATTCTCAGTAAGGAACGTTTGAGAAGCAGTTCCGTTTTTAACACCGACAGTTTTATCCTTGAGGTCTTCATAAGAAGCAATCGTGCTTGATTCTTTCACACCGAGAATCGTATTTGCTGTGTAGTATGATTCTGAGAAGTCGAAGGTTTCCTTACGGGCATCTGTTACAGACATACCAGCAATGATACCATCTGCTTGTCCTGCTTGAACAGCACTAATGGCTGCGTCAAATCCTGGGTTGGTAATCTCAATTTCAAAACCTTGATCTTTGGCAATAGCCTTGATGAGGTCCATATCAATACCGGTATATTGATTGCTTGAATTTTGAAAGACGAATGGGGCGAAAGATGAGTCGCTGGCAATAATGTACTTGCTTTTCACTGGAGTAGCTTTTTGTCCAGCAGCAGTAGTTGTCGTTGGGCTTGCCGTAGTTGTAGAAGCTGTCCATTTTTGGATGATTTGCTCCAAGCTACCATCCTTCTTCATTTGTGCTAGGGCTTCATTAAACTCGGTAACCAAGTGTTCATACTTGCTCCCTTTCTTGACACCAAAAGCAAAGCTTCCAACAGCCTCACCATCCATATTGATGCTGAGATCTTGTCCTTGGTTAATCGCATACTCAATAACAGGTTTATCATCCATGATGGCATTTACAGCACCAGCACTTAGACTGTTATTCATCAAATCACCTGTATCAAAGGTTTTGATAGAGAAACCGTATTTATCTTTGATACTTTCGAGGAAACGTTGAGCGGCAGTTCCGTTCTTAACTCCAACTGTTTTCCCGCTAAGTTCCTCATATTTGGTGATTTTATTTGCCTTTGTGGTAGCAATGACAACTTTTGTATCATAATAGGTATCAGACATGGTAAAGACATTTTCGCGTTCTTTTGTTTTTGTCATACCTGCCATAATAGCATCTGCTTGACCTGACTGCACCGCATTTACAGCTGCATCAAAGCCAGGATAAGACATTTGGATGTTCCATCCTTTGATCTCTGCGACTTTATTGATAATATCAACATCAATCCCTTTATAGGTTTGATCTGAATCTTTAAACTCAAAAGGTGCGTAAGCTGTATCAGACACAATCTTAACAGTATCAGCTTTTGCCATACCTAGTGAGAAAATGGGAAATAAAATGAGCAAACATGCTAGTATTTTTTTCTTCATTTTTAGTCTCCTTTTCCGAATATTTTCCCATTATATCAGAAAATGAATGAAAAGGCAAATTTTATGAATTTTATGTAAGAAAATATAACATAGAATCCTTGCTCTTATCAACTTAGAGAAGAGTCTGAAAAGTAAATTTATGGTAAAATAGAAGGATAGAAAAATGCAGATGAGGCAATCATGATAAATCGAATTACAGATAATAAATTTAAACTAGTATCAAAATATGAACCTTCAGGAGATCAACCCCAAGCGATTGAGCAGTTGGTTGACAATATTGAGGGTGGAGAAAAGGCCCAAATTTTGATGGGGGCGACGGGTACAGGGAAGACCTACACCATGAGTCAGGTCATTTCCAAAGTCAATAAACCAACTTTGGTCATTGCTCATAACAAGACGCTTGCTGGTCAGCTCTATGGAGAATTCAAGGAATTTTTCCCTGAAAATGCAGTTGAGTACTTTGTGTCTTACTATGATTATTACCAACCTGAGGCCTATGTACCTTCTAGCGATACCTATATTGAAAAGGACAGTTCTGTTAACGACGAGATTGACAAACTCCGCCACTCAGCGACTTCAGCCCTTCTGGAGCGTAATGATGTCATTGTCGTAGCTTCTGTCTCTTGTATTTATGGTTTAGGTTCGCCCAAGGAATACGCTGATAGTGTCGTGAGTTTGCGTCCAGGTCTTGAGATTTCTCGTGATAAACTCTTGAATGACTTGGTCGATATTCAGTTTGAACGTAACGATATTGATTTCCAACGGGGAAGATTTCGTGTGCGTGGGGATGTGGTAGAGATTTTCCCAGCTTCCCGAGATGAGCACGCTTTTCGAGTGGAGTTTTTCGGTGATGAGATTGACCGTATCCGTGAGGTTGAGGCTTTGACAGGTCAAGTATTGGGAGAAGTGGATCATTTAGCGATTTTCCCAGCCACTCACTTTGTGACCAATGACGACCATATGGAGGTTGCGATTGCTAAGATTCAGGCAGAGTTAGAAGAGCAGTTAGCTGTCTTTGAGAAGGAAGGTAAACTGCTAGAAGCCCAGCGTTTGAAACAGCGAACAGAGTATGATATTGAGATGTTGCGTGAGATGGGCTATACCAACGGTGTTGAAAACTACTCACGCCACATGGATGGTCGAAGCGAAGGCGAGCCTCCTTATACGCTTCTTGACTTCTTCCCAGATGATTTCTTGATTATGATTGATGAAAGTCACATGACCATGGGGCAAATCAAAGGCATGTACAATGGTGACCGTTCTCGTAAGGAAATGTTGGTCAATTATGGTTTCCGTTTGCCGTCTGCCTTGGACAATCGTCCTTTACGTCGCGAAGAGTTTGAAAGCCATGTGCATCAGATTGTTTACGTTTCAGCGACACCAGGTGACTATGAAAATGCACAGACCGAGACTGTGATTGAGCAAATCATTCGACCGACAGGTCTCTTGGACCCTGAGGTAGAAGTGCGTCCGACTATGGGACAGATTGATGACCTTTTGGGTGAAATCAATGCCCGTGTTGAAAAGAACGAACGAACCTTTATCACAACTTTGACCAAGAAAATGGCAGAGGATTTAACCGACTACTTCAAAGAAATGGGCATCAAAGTCAAGTATATGCACTCGGATATCAAGACCTTGGAACGGACGGAGATTATCCGTGACCTACGCTTGGGTGTATTTGATGTCTTAGTCGGAATCAATCTCCTCCGTGAAGGGATTGATGTTCCTGAGGTGAGTCTCGTAGCTATTCTTGATGCTGACAAGGAAGGCTTCCTTCGTAATGAACGTGGACTCATCCAGACTATTGGTCGTGCTGCTCGTAACAGCGAAGGGCATGTGATTATGTATGCTGACACAGTTACCCAGTCTATGCAACGTGCTATTGATGAGACGGCCCGCCGTCGGAAAATCCAGATGGCTTATAATGAAGAACATGGTATTGTGCCTCAGACAATCAAGAAAGAAATCCGTGATCTGATTGCTGTAACTAAGGCAGTTGCTAAAGAAGAGGACAAGGAAGTCGATATCAACAGCCTCAACAAACAAGAACGCAAAGAACTCGTCAAGAAACTAGAGAAACAAATGCAAGAAGCCGTCGAAGTGCTTGACTTTGAACTTGCTGCCCAAATTCGAGATATGATGTTGGAAGTCAAGGCGTTGGATTAAATAGGAGAAAACGAATGAAAATTTTAGTCATCAATGGACATCCTGACAAGGGAAGTTTCTGTCAAGAAATTTTTCGAACGATTGTAGAAAATATTGACTCAAATCATCATGAGCTTGAATCTATTAACCTAAATGAGATAGATTTTGATCCTGTGTTACGTTATGGTTATCGAAAACGGATGGAAGAGGACTCCTTCATACTTCGCTCTCAGGAATTAATCCAGTGGGCAGATCATTTCATTTTTGTTTATCCAATTTGGTGGAGTAGTATGCCTAGTTTATTGAAGGGTTGGATCGATCGTGTTTTCACGCCAGGAATTGCTTACTCTGCCAATAATAAAGGAAGTTTTATTTGGAACTACTTAAGAGGTCAGCAGTTTAAAAAGTTACTAAAAGGAAAAACAGCCAGTATTTACGCGACATCAATGGCACCAACATGGTGGTACAAAGTATTTTCAGGTTCTATCAATATTCCAGACAGTTATGGAATATCAGTATTAAAGAATGCTGTCCTGAATCATTGTGGAATCAAAACAAAGAAAGTTTCAATTTTAGGCGAGTTAGGGCGTGAGGTGAATACAAATTCTACAAGGCAAAAATATCTGCAAAAAGTAGCTGAGGAAGTCAAGGTGTTGGGGTAGTGAAATAAATTTAAATATGTTTATCTAGGAGAATGAAGTAATGAAAAAAGCGTTAGTGTTGAATTTCAGTTTTATCGCAATTATCCTCTCAGCCTGTTTTATAAGTTTTGTAGTCATTTTATTAGTTACATTTCATAATACTCATAATACTTTTTCAGGACCATCTAAATCTGAAATTGAGAGTGTAACAAGAAGCACCTTAAAGTTATATGGTTTTGAAGGAGATGTAAAGGTTACTAAATATTCTAGATACAGGTGGCCTTCTGTAGAGTATGAAATTGAATACGATTATAGTGAAGAAGTTAATGGTAGGAAAGTCACTGTTAGTGATAGTTTGATATTTGATCCTAAATCTTCCAGTACTTCTAAAAAAACGTATGAAGCACTGGCATACGATGGAACTATTGAAACGATGTTACATCAATTTTCACATATAGCAGATCAGTTACTCAACCAGGATCCTGTCAGTGTTTCTAACAAAGAAAAGGTAGAGAGTTTTTTCAAGCAATATGAAAATCCCAATTTGGAATTCGTGAATAGTTACTGGAGTGTCGATACTGAATCTGACAATATCCAAGACTATTATGCCCTCATCGAAAAGAATCATAAGGAAGGAAAAGCTTTTCAAGGTTTATATGACCTCCCTATTGATGAATTTCTGGAAAAAGGAATTATTAAAGGAAGTGTTAGCTATAAAGATACTGTTTTAGAAGAGGGTGAGAAAGATTATTTCGATAGTGAAGGCGGACTGACAGGATTTATTTCAAATGGGATAGATAATGCCGAGTTGCCAGATGCCTTTTATGAGGTTTCTTACTACTATGGTGCTAAAGGATATCGTTCAGGTAGTGGTGTTTCTTTAAAGATTCAGAATCATAAACTGATAAGTTACGAAAAGAACAGAATTAGGAAATTTTAAATCTTAAAATTTAACTTTGAATCTATACCACCTATACGTTTTAGCAGATATTTTAAATGGAAAGAAGTTATTATGAAATTGAAAGAGACGAAGTATAAGAAGTCATCATGGTTAGATTCAGTACGTTTTTGGTTACAAGGGCATCGATTTATCAAATTTATGTTTGATATTGTCTTTTATATCATCTTGTTCCTAGTTATAGAATTTACAACATCACAGAACAAAAGCATTCCAGCTGATTTTCGGTACAGAGAGCTCTTATTTCCCTTGCAATTGAATCTTTTTATCTTGGGTAATAGGTTCTATGCTCTCTTTTTGTCAGTGAAAACTGAAAAAGAAAGGACCCTTAAAAGATTTTGTGAACCTTTCATTTATATCAATATCCTTAGCTTCATTTTTCAACTGATTGGCGTGAGAAAAAGAGGAAGAGTTGTTCTGTCACCGTTGTTTTCGCTGGAGTCATCCTATATCTGGTTTCCTATTGTCGTCTATCTTCTAGTCTTGATGTTAACTTTGGCAATTTTCTTTCTCTCTAAAGGTTCAAAAAAAGGAGTAGATGAAAATGAAGATGAGTAGGCAAATGAAGTACAAGACAAAAGAAAAGCCTTCTTGGACCAAGAGGATTTTTCTTTGGATGGAAAGGCACAGAAGGATTGGTCAACTTTTGGATACGAGTGTATTATTTGGATCTATGTTTGTATCATTTCTTGCCGCCTCTTACATTAGTTACCAATTACCGAACATAAACTATCTTTCCCCATTAAGTTTCAATCTTATCCTTCTGATCTTATCAACCTATTTCCTTGTCTTTCGTTTTAGTAGTGATAAACTTCAGAAATGGCGTTACTTTTCATGGGGATTTATTGGGTTCAATGGTCTTCTTTTTCCCTTTCATCTCTTGGTAGGTCTGAATTGGCTAGGACGTCGTAAGTCAACGAATTTCCCTCCCATAATTTCTATGGATCCAGCATATATCTGGGTCCCTATTGTAAGTTATCTCTTTTTCTTTTTCTTGGGGCTGGGCATTCTGCTTTTGATTATACGGATAGAAAAGAGAAGAAGGAGGCGTAAATGGAGCGAAAGATTAAGAAACAAAAGAAGGTCAAACAACAGAATAGACAAATTAGAAAAATCCAGAAAAAGTATTCTTTGATAGCTCACGTCCAATTGTGGCTGGAAAGACATTCAAAGATTGCTTCTGTTATGGATGGTGGCATAATATTATTTTCTATTTTTGCTATCATGTATGTGTTGTTCGGGACGTCACTTATCCCGAAATCATATCAAGAAATGTCCTATGTCTTGCCAATTATTATGAATTTTGTCTTTTTGGTTCACACATTCTATCAAGGTATTTTTAGAGATGGTTTTAGCAATAAGGCTTCAGTACAAGGATTTTTAAAAACTTTTCTATTCATAAACGGACCTATTTTTCTCCTCCACTTAATTGTTGGGGTGAAAGGGAGAAATGTTAAAAAAATTCCTTCCCTATTATCTATCGATTATCGCTACATCTGGCTTCCAATTACTACCTATCTAATCTTTTTCATCATTCCAGCGATATTGATGGTGGTTTTAAAATATAATGATAAAAAAAGGAAAAATCATGACAAAAGAAAATCTAAGTAAGTTAATTTCGTTTAAGACACTCTATTTGGCTTTGCTAGCTTTTGTGATCCTTCATTTGATCTTGTTGGTTTTTGGCCTATCTTTTACGCCGATTTTGTGGAATAGTTGGTTTTTCGTTCTTTGTTTAGCCTTCTTAATCCATCCATGGAGAATCTTTTATAGAATAAGAGATTTTCAATGGTACCACCTTATTTTTCAATTATTTAGTGGATTGGTGGCACTTTATCTTTGGTTTGGAGCATTTTTTGCTTTGTCAATTATCTCGGATCCAGCTATTCCCATTAATATAGACTATCACATACAAGATAAAGAAATCATCATTGTTAGAGGTTTTTTGGCCCGTAGTACTTATGAACATCACGAGTTGATTAATCCATTCATCATGAAATCTGATATTAAGTTCGAAAAAGGCATATAACAACTTAGAAAGCGAGAAAATCCATGTCCCGTGCGCAAGCAACCATTTTAACTAACATCTGTCTAATCGAAGATCTAGAAAATAAGCGAGTAGTCATGCAATACCGCTCTCCTAAAAATAATCGCTGGTCTGGCTATGCCTTTCCAGGAGGACATGTTGAGAATGGCGAGTCCTTTGCCGAGTCTGTCATTCGTGAGATTTATGAAGAAACCGGTCTAACGATTCAGAATCCCCAACTGGTTGGTATTAAAAATTGGCCCTTAGATACAGGTGGGCGCTACATCGTCGTTTGCTATAAGGCGACAGAGTTTACTGGGAATCTCCAATCTTCAGATGAAGGAGAAGTATCTTGGGTACAAAAAGACCAGATTCCAAATTTGGATCTGGCCTATGATATGTTGCCTCTGATGGAAATGATGGAAGCACCTGACAAGTCTGAGTTCTTCTATCGCCACCGTACAGAGGACGGCTGGGAGAAAGAAATTTTCTAGTCTTTTACCAAATAACCTAACTGATCCAAGGCCTCCTCGATATAGTGGAGGTCTTGTTGTGTTTCTGCTTCAACAAGGTGGTAATGGATGCCGTCTGTCAATTCAGAAAGGGGTCTAAAGTCTGAATTCTCGACTTGTTCCAGAAAGTGCTGGACATCTCGGCGGCAAGTGAGTTTGAGTAGGGTTTCAATTTCGCCATAAACGGGATGATCGATTAAGATATTCTGAACGCGTCCGCCATTATCTACAATAGCTAGAAGTTCCTGACCGATTTCTTCCAGTTCATGTTTCACTTTAAAGAGTTTGTGAACGTAGGGGCTGGCATCATTTTCTTTGTAGATATAACCACGATTAGTGGATAGGATAGGAGCTCCATCTGCTCGGAGAATAGCGATGTCCTGTACAATGACTTGGCGCGTAACATGGAAGTGTTCAGCCAAAGTTTGACCATTGAGAGCTTTTGGTGCCTCTTTTAACAGTTTGAGAAGAGCTTGTTTGCGATCCTTTGTCATAGTTTTTCCTTTTAGCGACGTTTTCGAAGCACTTTATAGACAGCTAGTGCTAATGTATAGTCTACCATACTATGGACGATTGTGCCAAAACCAACTAGGACAAAGAGAACATAAAACATATTTTCAACATTTGTCCCTGAAGTAGCATAAAAGATGATACAAGCTATTACTTCAGCGATAGCATGAACAACACCCAAAACAAAGTTAAAAATCCAAGATGCCTTTGGTTTATCCAAGGTTTCAGGGAATTTCTTTAAGTACAAAGCCCCCAAAGTACCAAAAACAATGTGAGAGAAGGCACGGAGTACAATAACAGGCGGATAGCCTGCCATCAGAAAACCAAGACTAGAAGCAATAATCACAAAAGCAGCCATCAAAGGCGAAAGAAACATGGCGATAAAGATGGGGATATGACTTCCCAGGGTGTAAGAAGCCGGTGGGATAACGATTTTAAAAGGCATAATGATTGGAATCAAAATCGCTATTGCAGTGAGTAGGGCAGTCATAGTCATAAACTGCGTTTTTTTCCGTATATCCATAAGAACCTCCATTTATCTGTATATACACAAGTATAGTACAATAAATCACTAATCAAGTCAAGAAGCATTATTGATTTTTCAGGAAAATTTGGTTAAAATGTGGTAAAGAATTTTTTGATTTAGGAGAAAATGTGATGATACTTGTTGTTTACCTAATCGTGGTAATCGTGATGATGTCAAAACAGAAAAGTGAAGGGAAAGTAGTCTCAGGTTGGACTCGTTTCCTAGTTTATAGTTTATTGGTCCTTTCGCTACTCTCTCTATTGGCAGGTGCCCTGGCTCTTTCACTTTTCGGCCTTCCCTTATTAGGTATTCTCTTGGCGGCTGCTATTATGGAAATTGCCTATCTCGTCAGAATGGTGATTGCATTTGGTTTGGTTTTACTATCTCTAACCCTATACTTGGATAGGCAGAAAAGCCAGCAACCTACACCTCTTTCGTATCAGCTCCTGCGCTTTGGCTTTCACATTCTATTGATGTTTCTCATGTTTTAAATGCTAAACTCCACCTTCAGGATGAAAGTGGAGTTGTTTTTTTATTTCTTCAAGGTTTCGAGACGGGGGACAATTGCTACTGTTAGAACGGCAGAAATGACAAGCTCGGCAATTGAGTTTGTAGAAATAACGGTTGCCAGGAGTTTTTGGATATTGCCGTCGAAGACATTTCCAAAAAGGAAGAAGATTCCCCCAAGTACAAAAACTGTATTTGTAAGTGAACCGAGAGCACCAGCAAAGATGAGACCCGTTCTGTTTTTTAATAATTTATAAACCAAGTAAGGTGTCAGTCCAATCAAAACGCGAGGGACAATAGCGATAATCGCAGAATAGATGTTTCCGTTCGGTACGAATGGTGAGAAGAGGTAGCTGGTTGGAAGAATGGTAATCGTGTTTACCGTTAAGCTCAATAGCCCCATAAGAAAACCAAGTGTAACTCCAACGCGAGGACCATAGATGATACTAGCAATAATGACTGGAATATGAACGATAGTTGGTTTAATCGGGAATGGGAAAAGGTTAAATAGAAGAGAACTCAAAAAGTGGATAACGAGCATAACTGCAAAAAAGATAGCAATCGGTGCAATGTTAGAGCGTTTGTTCATCGAGGGTTTCCTTTATTCTTTCTAAAATAGTATTTAGGTCAGCTAGGGCGCCTTTGCCGTGATCGCCACAGGCTAGTAGAGATTCTTTTGGAGAGATGATCTGATAACCATAGGTCTCTAATGTTTTTAGATTAGCCTGACTTGCCGGATGGTCATACATCTTTGTATTCATGGCTGGTGCGACTAACTTTTTGACGTGGTCTGGCAAGGCAAGTGCTGTACTTGTCACCATGTTGTCCGCAAATCCGTGGGCTAACTTTGCAATGGTATTAGCAGTAGCAGGGACAACAATAAAAAGGTCAGCTTTTTTTCCTAGTTCGATATGATTGACTTGCTCAGGAGCGGGTTCCTGCATGACATCAAGGTGGACAGGATTTTGAGAGAGGACCTGTAGTGTCAACGGTTGGATAAACTCTCTAGCTGCCTCAGTCATTAAGACAGTGACCTGATGGCCTTGTTTCTTCAAGGAACTGACCAGGTCAGCTGATTTATAGGAGGCAATGGAACCTGTCACTGCGATGAGAATATTTGCCATGGCTTTCCTTTCTATGAATCGTATGTTTGAATTTTTTCAAGTAGAAGACTTGCAATTTCCTCTTTGGTTTGAACGGTTTGGAGTTGCTCTTTTTCAACAAAGATTGCCCGATGCTGATATGCTGATATTTGAGTAAGATCATTTGCTATGATTAAGTCAGCTTGGTTCTTGACAAGGCTTTGTCTAGCAACCTCAATAAGATGATCTTCAGTAACATCGACAAGAAGTTTAAAACCAATCAGATGAATAGCCGGATTCCATTTCTTGACTAGAGAGATGATTTTGGGTGTTTTTTTCAGGAATAAGACCTGAACCTCATCAGTTGAAGAAATCTTAGTTTGATGATTCTGCTTGTTTAAGAATTCTTCCAAATTGGAGCTAGCCTCAACTTCCTCAAGTCCCGTCATATAAACAGGAGTGTAGTCAGACACAGCCATTGAGTGGATTAAGACCTGATATTCCTTAACAAGTTCTTGCATCACAACTAGAAGGTCGTTGGTATTATCAATTTCTCGAATGCTTAGGTTGGGATGAGCTTCTGGCTTCAGAGCTCGTTTTGTCGTTATCAAAAAAACTTCATGCCCCGCAGCAAGCAAGGTTTCTGTGATGATTTTCCCCAAGCGACCTGTAGAATGGTTAGTAATAGAGCGGACACTATCGATAGCTTCACTCGTACCGCCCGATGTGACTAAAATTTTCATAGCACTATTGTACACAAAAATAAACAGTAAGTAAAATGAAAGCGATAAATTTTTGGTAAAAGCGAAGATTAACTATAGTTTCAAACTATAAAGCCATATAAAATTTTTCAAAGGGCTCTAAAATTCTTGAAATTCAGGATATTTACGAACGTTTAGAGAGTTTATGGATGTTAAAAATCTTGTTTTGTGTTATAATGAATTATCAAATTAGAGGCTAGAGGAGTTTTGAATGAAAACAGATATTGAAATCGCACAGAGTATTGAGCTGAAACCAATCGTTGATGTTGTAGAGAAACTGGGTATTTCTTACGATGATTTGGAATTGTATGGAAAGTACAAGGCTAAGCTCAGCTTTGATAAAATTCGTGCAGTTGAGAGCAATCCAGTTGGTAAATTGATCTTGGTTACTGCCATCAATCCAACACCTGCAGGTGAAGGGAAATCAACTATTACCATTGGTTTGGCGGATGCCTTGAATAAGATTGGCAAGAAAACCATGATTGCTATTCGCGAACCATCTCTTGGTCCAGTCATGGGGATTAAGGGAGGTGCAGCCGGTGGTGGTTATGCTCAAGTGTTGCCAATGGAGGACATCAACCTTCACTTTACCGGGGATATGCATGCCATTACAACTGCTAACAATGCTCTTTCTGCCTTGATTGACAACCACTTGCACCAAGGGAATGAGTTGGGTATTGACCAACGTCGTATCCTCTGGAAACGTGTAGTAGACTTGAACGACCGCGCCCTTCGTCATGTTACCGTTGGACTTGGTGGTCCTCTAAATGGTATTCCACGTGAGGATGGTTTCGACATTACCGTAGCTTCCGAAATCATGGCCATTCTTTGCTTGGCGACTGATATTGAAGATTTGAAACGTCGTTTGGCGAATATCGTTATCGGATATCGCTATGACCGTACACCAGTTTCTGTTGGTGATTTGCAGGTTGAGGGTGCTTTGGCATTGATTTTGAAAGATGCTATCAAACCGAACTTGGTTCAGACAATTTACGGTACACCTGCCTTTGTACATGGTGGTCCATTTGCTAATATCGCTCATGGATGTAACTCTGTTTTGGCAACAAGCACAGCCCTTCGCTTGGCTGATTATACTGTTACTGAAGCTGGTTTTGGTGCAGACCTCGGTGCTGAGAAATTCCTTGATATCAAGACACCAAACTTGCCTACTTCTCCAGATGCGGTAGTCATCGTCGCAACCCTTCGTGCCCTCAAGATGAACGGTGGCGTTGCTAAAGATGCTTTGACAGAAGAAAACGTAGAAGCAGTTCGTGCAGGTTTTGCTAACTTAAAACGTCACGTTGAAAATATCCGTAAATTTGGAGTACCTGCAGTTGTCGCGATTAATGAATTTGTCTCAGATACAGAAGCTGAAATCGAGGCCTTGAAAGAACTCTGTGCCTCAATCGATGTACCAGTTGAACTAGCAAGTGTCTGGGCCAATGGTGCAGAAGGTGGAGTAGCACTTGCCGAAACAGTTGTGAAGACTATCTCTGAAAATCCATCCAACTATACTCGCCTATATGACAACAACCTTTCTGTCCAAGAAAAGATTGAAAAGATTGTCACTGAAATCTATCGTGGTAGCAAAGTGAACTTTGAGAAGAAAGCTCAAACGCAAATTGCCCAAATCGTTCAGAATGGTTGGGACAAATTGCCAATCTGTATGGCTAAAACGCAATATAGTTTCTCAGACAATCCAAACGCACTCGGAGCTCCAGAAAACTTTGAAATTACCATTCGTGAATTGGTACCAAAATTGGGTGCAGGTTTCATCGTTGCCCTAACTGGTGATGTCATGACCATGCCAGGCCTTCCAAAACGTCCAGCCGCTCTTAATATGGATGTTGAAAGTGATGGAACCGTTCTAGGATTGTTCTAATATTTAGATGATATTAAAAGAGTTTGGAAAACTTATCCAAACTCATTTTCGTGTTTAGAAAGGAAACTAGATGCCAACTATTCGAACAGTAAGGGAGTCTGATATTCCAGAACTGCTTGCTATTTATGCTCCTTATGTCCTTAATACAGCCATTACATTTGAATATGAAATTCCAAGTGCTGAGGAATTTCAAAGAAGAATCCAAAAGACCTTGCTTAAGTATCCTTATCTAGTGCTAGAGGAGGCAGGTCAAATTTTAGGGTATGCCTATGCTTCTACCTATTATGATAGGCGAGCCTATGATTGGTCAGTTGAACTTTCTATTTATTTGCACCAAGAAGCCCAAGGAAAAGGTTTAGGGAGTATTTTATATGACCATCTAGAGGAAGAACTAGAGTCTAGAGGTTTTTTACGATTTTTAGCTTGTATCGCTTTGCCAAATGATAGAAGTATCTCTCTTCACCAAAAGAGGGGGTATAAACAAGTGGCTCATTTTCCTAAGATAGGCTATAAGTTTGGGAAATGGCATGATATCGTTTGGATGCAAAAGTCGTTGACTCCTCCTGATGATTTGAAAGCCTAGGTTAGTTAGGAAATCTACTCTCTGTAAAGTTTCTATTTTACCTGATTTCTGATATAATAGAAACATTGACTTCAAGAGTAAGGAAGAGAAAATGAACGCATTATTGAATGGAATGAATGACCGTCAGGCTGAGGCGGTACAAACGACAGAAGGACCTCTGTTAATCATGGCAGGTGCCGGGTCAGGAAAGACCCGTGTTTTGACCCACCGCATTGCCTATCTGATTGATGAAAAGATGGTCAATCCTTGGAATATCTTGGCCATTACCTTTACCAACAAGGCTGCGCGTGAGATGAAAGAGCGTGCTTATGGTCTTAATCCAGCTACTCAGGACTGTCTGATTGCGACATTTCACTCCATGTGTGTTCGTATCCTGCGTCGCGATGCGGATCATATTGGCTACAATCGTAATTTCACTATTGTAGATCCTAGTGAACAGCGAACCCTCATGAAACGCATTCTCAAGCAATTAAACTTGGATCCTAAAAAATGGAATGAACGGACAATCTTGGGTTCCATTTCCAATGCTAAGAATGACTTGATTGATGATGTGGCTTATACAGCTCAAGCTGGAGATATGTACACGCAAATCGTGGCTCAGTGTTACACAGCCTATCAAAAAGAACTTCGTCAGTCTGAGTCCGTTGACTTTGATGATTTGATCATGTTGACCCTGCGTCTCTTTGATCAAAATCCTGATGTCTTGACCTACTACCAGCAGAAGTTCCAATACATTCACGTTGATGAGTACCAAGATACCAACCATGCCCAATACCAACTGGTCAAACTCTTGGCTTCACGCTTTAAAAACATCTGCGTGGTCGGTGATGCTGACCAGTCTATCTATGGTTGGCGTGGGGCTGATATGCAGAATATATTGGATTTTGAGAAAGATTACCCTAACGCCAAGGTCGTTTTGTTAGAGGAAAATTACCGTTCAACCAAAACCATTCTCCAAGCTGCCAATGACGTCATCAAAAACAATAAAAACCGTCGACCTAAGAATCTCTGGACCCAGAATGCTGATGGAGAGCAAATCGTTTATTATCGCGCAAATGACGAACAAGACGAGGCTGTTTTTGTAGCAAAAACCATCGATGAACTTGGTCGTAGTCAAAACTTCCTCCACAAAGATTTTGCAGTTCTTTATCGGACTAATGCCCAGTCTCGTACTATTGAGGAAGCCCTGCTCAAGTCCAATATTCCTTATACTATGGTCGGAGGGACCAAGTTCTACAGCCGTAAGGAAATCCGTGATATTATCGCCTACCTTAATCTCATTGCCAATCTGAGTGATAATATCAGTTTTGAGCGCATTATCAACGAGCCTAAACGAGGAATTGGCCCAGGAACCGTTGAGAAAATTCGTGACTTTGCCAATATGCAAGACATGTCTATGCTGGATGCTTCAGCCAATATCATGTTGTCTGGCATCAAAGGAAAAGCAGCCCAGTCAATTTGGGACTTTGCCAATATGATCTTGGATTTGCGAGAAAAACTGGATCAATTAACTATCACCGAGCTGGTTGAGGCTGTTCTAGAAAAAACTGGTTATATCGATATTCTCAATGCCCAAGCGACCTTAGAAAGCAAGGCAAGGGTTGAAAATATCGAAGAGTTCCTATCTGTTACCAAGAATTTTGACGATAATCCTGATAGTCAAGAAGAGGAAACAGGTTTAGATAAACTTAGTCGTTTCTTGAATGACTTGGCTTTGATTGCTGATACGGATTCAGGCAGTCAGGAGACATCAGAAGTGACCTTGATGACCTTGCACGCAGCTAAGGGACTTGAGTTCCCAGTTGTCTTTATCATTGGGATGGAGGAAAATGTCTTTCCCCTTAGCCGTGCAGCTGAAGATCCAGATGAACTGGAAGAAGAACGCCGTTTGGCCTATGTCGGTATCACACGAGCAGAAAAGATCCTCTATCTGACCAATGCCAACTCTCGCTTGCTTTTCGGTCGTACAAATTATAACCGTCCAACACGTTTCATCAATGAAATCAGTTCGGACTTGCTCGAGTATCAAGGTTTGGCCTGTCCAGCGAATACTAGCTTTAAAGCCTCTTATAGCAGTGGTGGGATTGCTTTCGGTCAAGGTATGAGCTTAGCTCAGGCCCTTCAAGAACGGAAACGCAATGCTGCACCAAGCTCTATCCAGTCAAGTGGTCTTCCGTTTGGACAGTTTACATCCGGAAATAAAAAAGATTCAAGCGATACCAACTGGTCTATTGGGGATATTGCTCTCCACAAGAAGTGGGGAGAGGGAACTGTTCTGGAAGTCTCTGGTAGCGGTGATACTCAGGAACTAAAAATCAATTTCCCAGAAGTCGGTCTGAAAAAACTCTTAGCTAGTGTAGCCCCAATTGAGAAAAAAATCTAATTTTCCATCCTTCTCACGAATAATAAAGTGAGGAGGATTTTTATGTACAGTATTTCATTCCAAGAAGATTCACTCTTGCCTAGAGAAAGACTAGTTAAGGAAGGAGTAGAGGCTCTGAGCAATCAAGAGTTGTTAGCTATTTTGCTCAGAACGGGAACGCGTCAGGCAAATGTCTTTGAAATTGCCCAAAAAGTCTTGAATAGTCTTAACAGTCTAACTGATTTAAAGAAAATGACCCTGCAGGAATTGCAGAGTCTGTCTGGTATTGGACGTATCAAAGCCATTGAACTACAAGCGGTGATTGAACTGGGACATCGCATTCACAAACATGAAACCCTTGAGATGGAAAGTATTCTCAGTAGTCAAAAGCTAGCCAAGAAAATGCAACAGGAACTTGGCGACAAAAAACAAGAGCACCTAGTGGCGCTCTATCTCAATACTCAAAATCAAATCATTCATCAGCAAACTATTTTTATCGGATCTGCGACACGCAGCATTGCTGAACCACGGGAAATCCTTCACTATGCTTTGAAGCATATGGCTACCTCAGTGATTCTCGTTCACAATCATCCATCTGGTGCAGTGTCTCCTAGTCGAAACGACGACCATGTCACTAAACTAGTCAAGGAAGCCTGCGAACTGATGGGAATTGTTTTCTTGGACCATCTGATTGTCTCGCACTCGGATTACTTTAGTTACCGTGAAAAGACGGATTTGATTTAGAGTTCGTTAACAACATAGTCAAACAATGTTTTATCCTTGGGACGATTTTCAAAGAGAAATTCAGGATGCCATTGAACACCAAGATAAGGAAAGCCGTCCGTAGTTGTCACAGCCTCAATGATTCCATCTTTAGGATCATGTGCTACAACCTTAAGATTTGAGGCTAGATTTTTAATGCTCTGGTGGTGGAAGGAGTTGATGTGAGAGATTTCTCCATAGATTTCTCGGAGAATGGTATCAGGTTCCGTTACGAGGCGTTGGGTCGTGTATTCGGCCGAACAGTCCTGCCAATGATCCTCGATATCTTGGTATAGCGTGCCTCCCATGGCGACATTGAAAAGTTGAGTACCCCGACAAACAGAGAAAATTGGCTTCTTTTGCTTAATCGCTTCTTTGATAAGTGCTAGTTCAAAAATATCTCTTTGAAGGTGGTAGTCATCACTATCAATAGCCTTTGGTTCACCATAGTATTTTGGATCAACATTTTGCCCACCCGTTAGGATGAGCTTATCAATGATACTGATGTAATAGGCAGCCATTTCTTGATCACCAATCGGTAGGATGATTGGAATTCCGCCAGCGTCCTTGACTCCTTCAACAAAGCCCTTCGCTGCATAGCTCATCATGATGTCATCATCTGGATGAGCTTTTTCATTTCCTGTAATCCCAATAACTGGTTTTTTCATAAATGCTTTCGCTTTCTAATCCTCTTTACGCATAAAATAGAGGAGGGTTTGGAGTTCGCTTGTCAAATCGACATACTGAACGACCACATCTTTTGGGAGGTGAAGGTGAACAGGGGAAAAACTGAGAATACCTTTTATACCTGCATCAACCAAAAGATTGGCAACTTCTTGTGATTTAACACTTGGAACTGTTAGGATAGCAGTTTTGACATCTGCTTCTTTGATTTTTTCTTTAATCTGTGAGATACCATAGATTGGAATTCCATCAGGTGTTTGGCTCCCAACTTCTGGATGGTCATCTAGGTCAAAGGCCATGATAATTTTCATCTTGTTACGCTCGTGGAAGCGGTAGTGGAGAAGGGCGTGTCCCATATTTCCGATTCCAACTAACATAACATTTGTAATGGAGTTATCATTTAGGAGATCAGCAAAAAAATTCATCAATTTTTTGACATCGTAACCAAAACCACGACGACCTAGTTCACCAAAATAGGAAAAATCCCGACGAACGGTCGCAGAATCGATACCGATAGCCTCAGCAATTTGCTTGGAATTGGCACGTTCGATTTTTTCTGCATGAAATCTCTTGAAAATTCGATAATAAAGAGAGAGTCTTTTTGCTGTTGCTTTTGGAATAGCAGACTGTTTATCTTTCACAAAATCACAACCTTTCTATTCTTCTATTTTATAGAAACATTGTGAAAAAATCAACAAAAACAAGAAAAAACTAAGAAATTTCTTAGTTTTTATCTGAAAAATGAGCTTGTGATAGAAAACGGTAGAGATCGCCAACCAATCCTTGATAAATCACCTTATCATTCAGCGTTAAGGAGCTGATTAGGAGAGTATCAGGTAGGGTCACACAGCCTGATAGAGATAACATGAGCTCTTCGTAATCCTTATATTCAAGTGTACGTTCTACGTGATAGTTATCTTGATAGGTAAGTCGATACATAGTCAATTATCTTTCTTCTTTAGTGAAGATACCGCGTTCTACTAAACTGTCCATGAGGAAGTAGAATTTTTCTTGGTGAATATGGTGATCTTCTGATTTAAAGATATTCACCAAACGAAGGCCAGATTTGTCAGTGATGTTGAGTTTAGCACCTGTAAGGTCTTTATTGATGATGATTTTTAGGTTGAAACCTTCACCACTGTTGGGTACTTTTTCAAGTAGACGAGTCAGTTCGTAGTTTCCAACTTTTGTTTCAAAGAAAGTATTGTCTTTCAGTGTGAACTTTTTGACAGTTGGGCTAAGTGTATAGTCGTAGCGGCAGTTTTGTAGTTTAATGGTTTTTTCGAATGCCATTAGATTAATCTCCAATAATATTTTTTAAGGTTTGTGCGAGTTGTTTCAGTTCCTCCTCAGTGTTAAGAGGAGAGAGACTGATACGGACAGATTCTTTCAATCGATGTGAATCTGGTCCATAAAATGCTTCAAGCACATGACTGGTTTGCACAATACCAGCAGTACAAGCGGAACCGGTAGAAATTGAAATTCCCTCAAGGTCTAACCGAAGTAAAAGCAAATCATTTTTCTGACCAGGAAAACCGATATTCAAAACATAAGGCAGTTGGTCTTGACTTTCATTGAGATAGTAGTCTAAATCGGAAATCTCTTCTAGAAAAACTGTTTTAAGGTCACTTAGTTTTTGGTAATAATCAACTTGACAATCCAGATCTTCTTTGAGAGCAGACACCATGCCTACAATGGCAGCAAGGTTTTCTGTTCCAGCGCGTTTCTTTTGCTCTTGATCCCCACCATGAAGGTAGGAATCAAAGTCCGCGGAAGAAGCATAAAGAAAACCGACTCCTTTTGGTCCATGGAATTTGTGGGCAGAAGCACTGAGGAAATCAATTCCTAATTCCTCGGGATGGATAGGAATTTTTCCGATAGCTTGAACAGCATCTACATGATAAGCAGCAGGGTGCTCTTTTAAAATACGTCCAATCTCAGCTATAGGTAAGAGGCTACCTGTTTCATTATTAGCGTACATGGTGGAAACGAGAACGGTATCGTCACGTAAAGCTTCTTGAATCTGTTGGGCAGTTATTTCTTGATTTACTGGTTGGATGATAGTTGCTTCAAAACCAAAATGTTGCACCAGATAATCGATAGTCTCAAGTACAGAATGGTGTTCAATAGCTGTCGTGATGATATGTTTTCCCTGATTTTGATGACGGAGACAATAGCCGATAATGGCTGTATTGTTACTTTCTGTACCGCCAGATGTAAAAAAGATATGTTGAGGTTTTGTTCCTAGTAAGAGGGCTAAGTCTTGACGAGCTTCTCGCAAGAGTTTGCCAGCCTGCCGACCATGACCATGAATACTAGAAGGATTACCATGAGTTTCTTGCATGACCTTGGTCATTTCAGAAATAGCTACTGCTGACATAGGAGTCGTTGCAGCATTGTCCAAATAAATCAAAGAATCACCTTGTTTCTTTTTGTTGTAAGCAAAGAGTGGGCTGACTGGTTTTCTTTCATGGATGCGGACGATAGCATCTCCGATTAATTCGCTAGCAGTAATGTAACATACATTTTCTGGAGTTCTTTCTTTGGTAGCTACGGAGTCTGTCACAAGGATTTCTTTGATGTTTGTAGCGTCAAGAAGATCTGCTGCACCTTCAACAAATAAACCGTGACTGGATACTGCATAAATCTCAGTTGCGCCTTCACGTTCAACGATTTTGGCTGCTTCAGAGAAAGTACGACCAGTATTTAGGATATCGTCAATTAAGATAGCCTTCTTGCCTTCAACATCCCCAATGATATAGCCTTCGTTACGATCAGAATCGTCTTGGGCGTAGTCAATGATAGCGATAGGAGCATCAAGATATTCAGCCAAACTACGTGCACGTTTAACACCAGAGTTCTTTGGACTGACAACAACAACATCAGAACCAAGAAGCCCTTTATCACAGTAGTGCTTAGCAAATAGAGGAACAGTATAAAGATTATCTACAGGAATGTCAAAGAAACCTTGGACCTGAACAGCATGGAGGTCAAGCGTTAGAACACGGCTAACACCAGCTTTGACAAGCATATTGGCAACCAGTTTTGCAGTGAGGGGTTCGCGAGAAGAAGCGATACGATCCTGACGCGCATAACCAAAGTAAGGAAGGACAACGTTGATACTATGAGCACTTGCACGTACACAAGCGTCAACCATGATCAACAACTCCATTAGGTGGTTGCTAACGGGGTAACTGGTTGACTGGATGATGTAGACATCGTAACCACGGACACTTTCTTCAATGTTGACCTGGATTTCGCCGTCAGAAAATTGTCGAGAGGATAATTTCCCGAGAGGTACACCAACTGTATCCGCAATCTTTTGAGCGATTTCATGGTTAGAGTTTAGGGTGAAAAGTTTCATGTTGTTTCTATCTGACATTATAGACCGTCCTCTGTAAACTTTGCGAATCTTCTTTGAGAAAGCTTTGTTTTCCAAAGCCAGATTCTTTTATTTTTATCTTTTCTATTTTACCAAAAAAAGGAGATTATTTCAGCTTTTTTTCATGCTTTTAATAAAACGAATTAATTTTGAAGGAGCTTTCTGATAGGTTATCTGATTTTCATCTAAAAATCTCTTAAAATCAGCTTTCCCTTTTTCATGGTCGGTGACTTCAAGCTCGAGTTCATAGTCCGTCTGGTCAAAGTATCGACTTTCATCTAAGGCCATTAAGCCAATCTCAGTTTTCATTTCATAACGAAGGGTGGAAAGGCAGCCTAGAACAAGCCAGTCATGGCTTTCGATGTCAATCTTAGCGAGCTTCTCTAGAACGAGCCCTTGAGGTAGTTTTTGTTTTTCTAGGTAAGATTCAGCTTCTGGAAGAGTTAGTTTCTGGTTGTATTCCATATTTCCTACAGTTTGAGGCACTTTTAAGGTCAATTCCGCCCAATCTGCAAAAGTGCGAATGCGCATGGCAACCTTCTTTTCACGCAATTGGAAATCTGGTGTGTCAATGTAGTAGTTTTTCTGAAGGACGGGTTGGAAATGGGAAAACTGTTTTTTTAGATGATCATATTCCTCTTTTTTCAGAAGTGTTTTCAATTCTATTTCTAAATGTTTCATTTTTTCAACCTTTTCTATATCTTTGAAAGCGATTTATGGTATAATGGACAATGTATTTATTGTATACGAATGTACTGAAAAAATCAAAGATTTTCGACAGAGCAATCAAACATTACAAGGGAGAAAGTATGACCATAGAATGGGAAGAATTTTTAGATCCTTACATTCAGGCTGTTGGTGAATTGAAGATTAAACTTCGGGGAATTCGCAAACAGTATCGTAAGCAAAACAAGCATTCTCCGATTGAGTTTGTAACGGGTCGGGTAAAACCGATTGAAAGTATTAAAGAAAAAATGGCTCGTCGAGGAATTACTTATGCAAGTCTAGAACATGATCTGCAAGATATTGCTGGTTTACGTGTCATGGTTCAGTTCGTTGATGACGTTAAAGAAGTAGTTGAGATTCTACGTAAACGCCAAGATATGAGAGTCGTTCAGGAACGAGACTATATCACTCATCGTAAGGCTTCGGGCTATCGTTCTTATCACGTGGTTGTTGAGTACACGGTTGATACGATTAACGGAGCGAAGACGATTTTGGCGGAAATTCAAATACGGACTTTAGCCATGAATTTCTGGGCTACGATTGAACACTCGCTCAATTATAAATATCAGGGCGATTTTCCAGAAGAAATCAGGAAAAGACTGGAAATCACTGCCAAAATAGCCTATCAACTGGATGAGGAAATGGGTAAGATTCGTGATGATATCCAGGAAGCGCAGGCTCTCTTTGATCCATTGAGCAGAAAACTAAACGATGGTGTAGGAAATAGTGACGATACAGATGAAGAATACAGGTAAACGAGTTGACCTCATAGCAAATAGAAAGCCACAGAGTCAGAAGGTTTTGCATGAACTGAGGGAAAAACTAAAGAAACAACATTTTATACTGAACGATACCAATCCTGATATCGTCATTTCCATTGGTGGCGATGGAATGCTTTTGTCTGCCTTTCACAAGTATGAGAATCAGTTAGACAAGGTTCGATTTGTAGGTGTTCATACAGGGCATTTGGGATTTTACACAGATTATCGTGATTTTGAGCTGGATCAATTGGTGACCAATCTTTTACTAGATACTGGTGCCAAAGTTTCTTATCCGGTCTTGAATGTTAAGGTAACGCTTGAAAATGGAGAGGTGAAAATCTTCCGTGCTTTAAATGAAGCCAGCATCCGTCGATCAGACCGCACCATGGTTGCGGATATCATCATTAACCATGTTCCGTTCGAGAGATTTCGTGGAGATGGAGTGACTGTTTCAACGCCGACGGGAAGTACTGCCTACAACAAGTCCTTGGGTGGAGCTGTCTTGCATCCGACCATTGAAGCTTTGCAGTTGACAGAGATAGCAAGTCTTAACAACCGAGTCTATCGCACTTTGGGTTCATCAATCATTATTCCCAAAAAAGATAAGATTGAACTCTTGCCGACACGCAATGATTACCATACGATATCAGTCGATAACAGCGTCTATTCCTTCCGTAATATCGAACGGATTGAGTATCAAATCGACCATCACAAGATTCACTTCGTAGCGACTCCAAGCCACACTAGTTTCTGGAATCGTGTCAAAGATGCCTTTATCGGC
This sequence comes from Streptococcus oralis, assembly GCF_006175905.1. Taxonomy (GTDB): domain Bacteria; phylum Bacillota; class Bacilli; order Lactobacillales; family Streptococcaceae; genus Streptococcus; species Streptococcus oralis_BG. Next base: position 82,210 of record NZ_SSNB01000003.1, on the reverse strand, counting down.
GAGGTGGATGAATGAGGTTCGAATTTACCGCAGATGAGCACGTCAAAGTCAAAACCTTCCTCAAGAAACATGAGGTTTCCAAGGGACTTTTGGCTAAGATTAAGTTTCGAGGCGGGGCTATTCTGGTCAATGGCCAACCTCAAAATGCGACTTATCTCTTAGATATTGGAGATAGAGTAACTATTGACATTCCAGCAGAGGAAGGGTTTGAGAGCCTTGAAGCTATTGATCGACCACTCGATATCTTGTATGAGGATGACCATTTTCTTGTTTTGAATAAGCCTTATGGAGTAGCTTCCATCCCCAGTGTCAATCATTCCAACACCATTGCCAATTTTATCAAGGGCTACTATGTCAAGCAAAACTATGAAAACCAGCAAGTTCACATCGTGACTAGGCTTGATAGAGATACATCTGGTTTGATGCTCTTTGCCAAGCACGGCTACGCTCACGCACGCTTAGACAAGCAGTTGCAACGAAAGTCTATCGAGAAACGCTACTTTGCTTTAGTTAAAGGAGATGGTGTCTTGGAGCCAGAGGGGGAGATTATTGCCCCGATTGCGCGTGATGTGGACTCCATTATCACAAGACGGGTTGCCAAAGGTGGGAAATACGCCCATACATCTTACAAAGTTGTAGCGTCTTATGGAAATATTCACCTAGTCGATATTCGCCTGCATACTGGGCGAACTCATCAGATCCGAGTGCATTTTTCTCATATTGGCTTTCCTTTGTTGGGAGACGATCTCTATGGAGGAAGCTTAGACGATGGGATTCAGCGCCAGGCTCTGCATTGTCATTATTTATCTTTTTATCATCCTTTTCTAGAGCAAGATTTGCAACTAGAAAGCCCCTTACCGGATGATTTCAGCAATCTTATTACTCAGTTATCAACTAATACTCTTTAAAACTTATTTGGAGTATAATTTATTTTCTTAAAGGAGAAAACTCATGGAAGTTTTTGAAAGTCTCAAAGCCAACCTGGTTGGCAAAAATGCTCGTATCGTTCTCCCTGAAGGGGAAGAGCCACGTATTCTTCAAGCAACAAAACGCTTGGTAAAAGAAACAGAAGTAATTCCTGTTTTGCTCGGAAACCCTGAAAAAATTAAAATTTATCTCGAAATCGAAGGGATCATGGATGGTTATGAAGTAATTGATCCCCAACACTATCCTCAATTCGAAGAAATGGTTGCTGCTTTAGTAGAGCGTCGTAAGGGTAAAATGACTGAAGAAGAAGCGCGCAAAGTTTTGGTTGAAGACGTCAACTACTTTGGTGTGATGCTAGTCTACTTGGGCTTGGTTGACGGTATGGTATCTGGTGCGATTCACTCAACTGCCTCAACAGTTCGCCCAGCCCTTCAAATCATTAAAACTCGTCCAAATGTAACTCGTACTTCAGGTGCCTTCCTTATGGTACGTGGTACAGAACGTTACCTATTTGGAGACTGTGCCATTAATATCAATCCAGATGCGGAAGCCTTGGCCGAAATTGCGATCAACTCAGCAATCACAGCTAAGATGTTTGGTATTGAACCTAAAATTGCTATGCTAAGTTATTCTACTAAAGGTTCAGGATTTGGTGAAAGTGTTGATAAGGTAGTGGAAGCTACTAAAATTGCTCACGACTTGCGTCCTGACCTTGAGATTGATGGTGAGTTGCAATTTGACGCTGCCTTTGTTCCTGAAACTGCAGCTCTAAAAGCTCCAGGAAGTAATGTAGCTGGTCAAGCAAATGTCTTTATCTTCCCAGGTATCGAAGCCGGAAATATCGGTTACAAGATGGCTGAACGTCTCGGTGGTTTTGCGGCTGTCGGACCTGTTTTACAAGGTTTGAACAAACCTGTTAATGACCTTTCTCGTGGATGTAATGCAGATGATGTGTACAAGTTGACCCTTATTACAGCAGCTCAAGCAGTTCATCAATAAGATTTAGTCCTCTTTCCCATGGGAAGAGGCTTTTTAGTACTGAGAAAAGGACAGTTAGAAGCTTCTATGTTATACTAGATATATGTTAGATTTGAAAGAATACGGTATCGTCATGTGGCCGGAGGAGAAGATTATTTCTTTTCGTGAAAAACTCCTCAACTGGTATGATGAAAACAAGCGAGATTTGCCTTGGCGGAGAAGTAAAAATCCTTATCACATCTGGGTATCTGAAATCATGCTCCAGCAGACTAGGGTTGATACAGTTATTCCATACTACGAACGATTCTTGGACTGGTTTCCAACTGTTGAAAGTCTGGCGAATGCCCCTGAAGAGCGTCTGCTGAAGGCTTGGGAAGGTTTGGGTTATTATTCTCGAGTGCGCAATATGCAGGCTGCAGCCCAGCAGATTATGGCTGACTTTGGTGGTCAATTTCCAAACACCTATGAAGGCATTTCTAGTTTAAAAGGGATTGGCCCTTACACTGCGGGAGCTATTTCTAGTATCGCTTTTAATCTAACTGAGCCAGCGGTCGACGGCAATGTCATGCGGGTTTTGGCACGATTGTTTGAGGTTAATCATGATATCGGAGTTCCCAGCAATCGCAAAATTTTTCAGGCTATGATGGAAATCTTGATTGACCCGAAACGACCAGGTGACTTTAATCAAGCTTTGATGGATTTAGGCTCTGATATAGAGTCTCCGGTTAACCCTCGACCAGAAGAAAGTCCTGTTAAGGAATTTAGCGCAGCCTATCAGAATGGAACCATGGATCGATATCCGATCAAAGAACCCAAGAAAAAGCCTCTCCCAATTTATCTCAAGGCTCTAGTTGTACGCAATGACTGTGGTCAATATCTTCTTGAGAAAAATGAAAGCGAGAAATTGCTGGCAGGTTTTTGGCATTTCCCCTTGATTGAAGTCGAAGAATTTTCTAGAGAAGACGATCAGCTAGATCTTTTTTCTCAAGTTAAGGAGGATAGCAGAGCATTTGGCCCAAGCCCCCAAGAAAGTTTTGAGCAGGATTATGATTTAGAAGTGAATTGGTCCCATCAAGTATTTGACCAGGTCAAGCATGTATTTAGCCATCGGAAATGGCACATTCAAATCCTAGCTGGTCAGGTGACAGAAACAAAACAGTTTTCGGACAGAGAAATTCGTTGGGTTTCTCCTCAGGAGTTTTCTGACTATCCACTTGCGAAACCTCAACAAAAAATTTGGCAGGCTTATAAAACAAGTTTTGAAGATGAAGGCTTACAGTAGCCATTTGTGCCTTCTTTACATTTTTTTGTTATAATAGATAAAGAAAAGGTGATAAAATGAAAAAAATATTAATTGTAGATGATGAGAAACCAATCTCAGATATTATTAAGTTTAATATGGCCAAGGAAGGTTATGAAGTTGTTACAGCTTTCAATGGTCGTGAGGCAATCGAGCTATTTGAAGCTGAGCAACCGGATATTATTATCCTCGACTTGATGCTACCTGAAATTGATGGTTTAGAAGTTGCTAAAGCTATTCGTAAGACTAGTAGCGTGCCGATTATCATGCTATCAGCTAAGGATAGCGAATTTGACAAGGTTATTGGTTTAGAGTTAGGTGCAGATGATTATGTTACAAAACCTTTCTCAAACCGTGAGTTGCAGGCTCGTGTTAAGGCCCTGCTTCGTCGTACAGACCTAGTTTCTGTGGATAGCCAAGAGTCTGATGAGAAGAAGACGCAGCCTTTACAAATTGGTGATTTGGAAATCGTTCCAGATGCTTACGTGGCGAAGAAATATGGTGAGGAATTAGATTTAACCCACCGTGAGTTTGAACTCTTGTATCACTTGGCATCTCATATTGGACAAGTGATTACACGTGAACACTTGCTTGAGACTGTATGGGGTTATGACTATTTTGGTGATGTTCGTACTGTGGACGTGACCATTAGACGCTTGCGTGAGAAAATAGAAGATACTCCAAGTCGTCCAGAGTACATTCTCACACGTCGTGGTGTTGGATACTATATGAGAAATAATGATTGAAGATATTAGACAAACTATTCTGACCAGCGATTTTATCTTTATCTTGATTTTACTGGGCTTTATCCTGGTGGTGACCTTGCTGTTACTGGAAAATCGTCGGGATAATATCCGTCTGAAGGAGATAAATCAAAAGGTTAAGGACTTGATTGCAGGTGATTATTCTCAAGTTTTGGACTTGCAAGGAAGTACAGAAATCACCAATATCACCAATAATCTGAACGATTTGTCAGAAGTTATTCGTTTGACCCAAGAAAATCTGGAACAAGAGAGTAAACGATTGAACAGTATTCTTTCTTACATGACAGATGGCGTTCTTGCGACCAATCGTCGTGGCCAGATTACTATGATCAACGATATGGCCAAGAAACAGCTCGGTGTGCAGAAAGAAGATGTTCTGAATAAAAGCATCCTTGAATTGCTTAAGATAGAAGATGAGTATGAGTTGCGTGATCTAATTACACAGATTCCTGAGTTGACGATTGACTCCCAGGATGTGAATGGGGAATACCTGAGCCTTCGTGTACGTTTTGCTCTGGTTCGTCGTGAGTCAGGTTTCATCTCTGGTTTGGTTGCCGTTTTACATGATACGACCGAGCAGGAGAAGGAAGAGCGTGAGCGAAGACTCTTTGTTTCGAACGTGAGTCACGAGTTGCGAACTCCTTTGACCAGTGTTAAATCTTATCTTGAAGCCTTGGACGAGGGAGCTCTGTATGATCCTGTTGCTCCTGATTTTATCAAGGTTTCACTCGATGAAACCAACCGTATGATGCGGATGGTGACAGATCTCTTGCATCTCTCTCGTATTGATAATGCGACCACTCAGTTAGATGTGGAATTGATTAATTTTACAGCATTCATCACCTTTATTCTCAACCGCTTTGATAAGATGAGAAGCCAGGATGACGAGAAAAAATATGAGCTTGTCAGAGATTACCCTATTAATTCAGTTTGGATCGAGATTGATACCGATAAGATGACTCAGGTGATTGATAATATTCTTAACAATGCCATTAAGTACTCACCAGATGGTGGGAAAATCACTGTCAGCATGAAAACTACTGATGACCAGATGATTTTATCCATCAAAGACCAAGGTCTAGGTATTCCAAAGCAAGATTTGCCTAAGATTTTTGACCGCTTCTACCGTGTGGATCGTGCAAGAAGCCGGGCTCAAGGTGGAACTGGTCTAGGTCTGGCGATCGCAAAAGAAATCATCAAACAACACAATGGCTTTATATGGGCCAAAAGTGAATACGGTAAGGGATCGACCTTTACCATAGTGCTCCCTTATGATAAGGATGCCGTAAAAGAAGAAATATGGGAGGACGAAATAGAAGACTAGAATGAGTGAAAAAGGCTTTAAATACAGTATTTTAGCATCAGGATCCAGTGGAAATTCCTTTTATCTGGAAACCCCAAAAAAGAAAATCCTAATAGATGCGGGCTTGTCTGGTAAGAAAATTACAAGTCTGCTAGCTGAAATCAATCGCAAACCTGAAGATCTGGATGCGATTTTGATTACGCATGAGCATTCAGACCATATCCATGGGGTCGGTGTCTTGGCTCGTAAATATGGCATGGATCTTTACGCCAATGAAAAGACCTGGCAGGCTATGGAAAATAGTAAGTATCTTGGCAAGGTTGATTCTTCGCAAAAGCATATCTTTGAAATGGGCAAAATCAAAACCTTTGGTGATATCGACATTGAAAGTTTTGGTGTTAGTCATGATGCGGCAGCGCCACAGTTTTACCGCTTTATGAAAGACGACAAGAGCTTCGTCATGCTGACCGATACAGGTTATGTTAGTGATCGTATGGCTGGAATAGTCGAAAATGCAGACGGTTACCTCATCGAGTCCAATCACGATGTAGAGATTTTGCGAGCAGGATCTTATGCTTGGCGACTCAAACAGCGTATCCTATCTGATCTCGGTCACCTTTCTAACGAAGACGGTGCTGAGGCTATGATTCGTGCAATGGGAAATCGGACTAAGAAAATCTATCTTGGGCATTTATCCAAAGAGAACAATATCAAGGAGCTGGCTCATATGACTATGGTCAACCAGCTAGCCCAAGCGGATCTGGGAGTCGGAGTAGACTTTAAAGTTTACGATACCTCACCAGATACTGCAACACCATTGACAGATATATAAAAAAGAAGGCGAGTGCCTTCTTTTTTATATATTTTTACAATCCTGCAAATTCTTTGATTTCTTGTGCGGACATGGAAGAGTCACAACGGACCTTGATCTGGCCATCAGCAACATGAACGAATCCTGGAACAGTTGGAATACCATAGCGTGAACGGAAATCTTGCAAAGCATTGAGTTGGCTTGGTTCTTCACTGTTGATGAAGTAGATGTGAGCTTTAGTTTCAGCTACGACACCTGCCAAGGTACCAGCAAATTTACGGCAGTAAGGGCAAGTTTTGCGACCGATAAAGAAGGTTGCAGTTTCTTTATTATCAAGTGCTTCTTGTGCACGCGCAACCGTAGTGACTTCAAGGTCTTTAATATTATCTAAAAATTGTTCCATGAGATTACCTCGCTTTCATTGATAAGTCTAGTATGCCATAAAGTTTCCAAAAATGCTTAGATTTGATACGAAAAAAAGATGAGATTGGTTGGTCTCATCTTTTATAGATTTTTATTTTACAAACGCATTGATTTCTGCTTCGATGTTAGCAATCTTAACTTGTGAATCTTCGTTGCTTTCACCCACAACGGCAATGTAGAACTTGATTTTTGGTTCTGTACCTGAAGGGCGAACTGCAATCCATGAACCGTCAGCAAGTGTGTATTTCAAAACATCACTTGGAGGAGTTGTCAAGTTTGTAACAGTACCATCAGCGGCAGTAGCAGTTTGAGCCTTGAAGTCTTCTACGACAGTGATAGCTGTTGTGTTCCATTCTTTCGGAGCATTGTTACGGAATTTAGCCATAATGGCTTTGATTTGTTCAGCACCATCAACACCAGAAAGAGTAACAGAGATAGTTTTTTCTGCGTAGTAGCCGTACTCTTTGTAGATTTCTTCGATACCGTCAGCAAGTGTCAAACCACGTGAACGATAGTAGGCAGCAAGTTCAGCAACGACAAGAACAGCTTGAATAGCATCTTTATCACGTACGAATGGTTTGATCAAGTAACCGAAGCTTTCTTCAAATCCCATCATGTAAGTGTGGTTGTGTTTTTCTTCGAATTCTTGAATCTTTTCAGCGATAAATTTGAAACCAGTCAAGACGTTAAACATAGTTGCGCCGTAGCTCTCAGCAATCTTCGTTACCAAGTCAGTTGATACGATGGATTTGCAAAGGGCTGCATTTTCAGGAAGAGTTCCAGCATTTTTGTGGGCTTCCAAGATGTATTTAGCCATGATAGCGCCGATTTGGTTACCTGAAAGGTTGAGGTAGCTTCCATCTTTTTGAAGAACTTCAACACCAACACGGTCAGCGTCAGGGTCAGTTGCCACAAGAACGTCTGCACCAACTTGACGACCAAGTTCTTCAGCAAGGGCGAAGGCTGCTTGGCTTTCTGGGTTTGGAGATTTTACAGTTGAGAAGTCAGGGTCAGCAGTTGCTTGTGCTTCAACAACTTGAACTGAGTCAAATCCAGCTTGGGCAAGAGCACGACGAGCCAACATTTCACCAGTACCATGAAGTGGTGTGTAGACAATCTTCATGTCTTTACCAAATTCTTCGATCAAGGCTGGGTTGATGTTTACGTCCTTAACCTCTTTAAGGTATTCTACGTCGACAGCTTCACCAATCACTTCAATCAATCCAGAAGCTTTTTCAGCTTCTACATCAGCAACTTCGACAGCGAATGGATTTTCGATTGCACGAATATAAGTTGTCAAAGCATCTGCATCATGTGGAGGCATTTGCCCACCGTCTTCACCGTAAACCTTGTAACCGTTAAATGGAGCAGGGTTGTGACTGGCAGTAATCATGATACCAGCAAAACAGTTGAGGTGACGAACAGCGAATGACAGTTCAGGAGTTGGACGAAGGCTTTCAAATACGTAAGATTTGATACCGTGTTTAGCAAGAACTGCCGCAGATTCAAAGGCAAACTCAGGTGAGAAGTGACGGCTATCGTAGGCAATTGCTACACCGCGTTCTTTTTCATTTCCACCTTTTGACTCAATCAAACGAGCCAAACCTTCAGTTGCTTGACGAACAACATAGATATTGATACGATTTGTACCAGCACCGATCAAACCACGCATACCAGCAGTACCAAATTCAAGATTGGTATAGAAGGCATCTTCCTTTGTTTTTTCGTCCATATTTTCCAAATCTTGACGAAGGTAGTCTGGAAGGTCAGCAAAATCGACCCATTTTTGATAATTTTCTTGGTAAGTCATAGAGTGTCTCCTTTGTTTATTTGCTTTAATCGCTTTCATTATATCACGATTTGACATTTTAGTAAAACGTTAGCATAACTTAAAATGTAGGAAATTAACTTTTGTACTTTAGCGGGAAAATGGTGGGGACTGTGCTTACTTATACTAAGTTAGGGATGAAAATTAATTATTAGATACTTTATAACATGAAAGTTTATAATTCATTTTGTAGGTTTGTTGAAGAAAAAAAATCAAAAATATTGTTATATTCTATTCTTTTTATAAAGAATCCTTTAATGTATCAAATGAACAGATAGAAAAATTTAAGTTAAAACTCTATAAATTTAAGATATTTTGAAAATATCTGGTTTCTGTTTTGAATTTTATAGTGCGTATGGTAAAATATAGTAAATCATTAAAGGAGAATCCATTATGAAAAAAATTCTTAAGCATTCTGCTTTGCTTTTATCAGCTTTAGCACTTGTTGCCTGTGGAGCTCAAAAAAAAGCAAGTGACAATGGTACTGCCTCGAACTCAAACTTTGAAGTTTCTGTAAAAGACGGTATGTTTGTATTGCCTAAAGACGAAGATTCATCTTCAAGCTACCTTGCACTTCAAGTCGAAATCAAGAACAATCGTGATAAACAGTTTAGTTTTACTAGCCAAGATATTACGCTTTATAATGAAAAAGATGAAAAATTACAACCAATTCAAATCCACGAAAGCGACAGTAAAACTAAGTTTATGTCATATGGAGACAGTCTTTCTAAAGGAAAGAGCGTTGCTGGTTATGTAGTTTATGAAGTCGACAAGAACGCTAAGTATGAACTCCACTTTGCGCCTAGCTTTTACGATGACATCAAAGAAAATTCTAAAAAGAATAACGATGTAGCAATCAAGGTGGATCCAAGTCAGTACGAAGATCATATTGATGAAGCTAAAGATGTAATGAAAAAATATGTCGATGCTGTTTACCTTAATGGGGAAAGTTCTGGTGGTGGAACGAACCTAAGTGCTACTGATAATAAGTCGCAAGTTGTAGCACTTGCTGATGATAAAAAATCTTCTGATGACAGTGCTGAATTCACAAACGATGCGAAAGCTGATAAAGAAGAGTTTATCAAGAAATTTACAGAGTCGTTCGGAAAAGGCTTCTATAATTACAAACCTTCTGATTCAGAACTTAGAACATTCGCAGATGCTTACATCAAAGCAAATGCTAAGAGAGCAAAAGTTGATTATAAAGTGAAGACATATTTGCCAGACTATGCTGTTGTTTATGTTAGACCAGAAACAATCGACTTGGATAATTTGAATGTTCATGAATTGAGCCGTAAATTCTATGAAGAAAACAAAGGTAAATATAGCAACTACTCAGAAGCTATGAAAGCTGGTGAGAAGTACATTTTAGAAAATGCACCAAGTCAATTTGATTCAACTCCTCTAGACACTAGTGATAACATGAAGAAAGAGGGTTATGAAATTAAAATGACCAAGAAAGATGGAAAATGGACCATCGATACCTCTTCTAAAAACTATGACTTAAAAGATATGGCTCGCACATTCCGTGGAGGCATTGGATACTAATATAAAAGGTTCGGGTTTATGACTCGAACTTTTTTCATTGCAATTGTGCAAAAGAGAAAAAGATAGTAAAATAGAGATATGATTATTTTACAAGCCAATAAAATTGAACGTTCTTTTGCAGGCGAGCTTTTGTTTGATAATATAAACCTGCAAGTAGATGAACGAGACCGAATTGCTCTTGTTGGGAAAAATGGTGCTGGTAAGTCCACACTTTTGAAGATTTTAGTTGGGGAAGAGGAGCCAACTAGTGGAGAAATCAATAAGAAAAAAGATATTTCTCTGTCTTACCTAGCCCAAGATAGCCGTTTTGAGTCTGAAAATACCATTTATGATGAAATGCTCCATGTCTTTGATGATCTACGCCATACGGAGAAACAACTGCGTCAGATGGAGTTGGAGATGGGTGAAAAGTCTGTTGAAGATCTAGATAAACTGATGGCGGATTATGATCGTTTATCAGAGAATTTCCGTCAGGCTGGTGGCTTTACCTACGAAGCTGATATCCGCGCTATCTTGAATGGTTTCAAGTTTGACGAGTCTATGTGGCAGATGAAAATTGCTGAGCTTTCAGGTGGTCAAAATACTCGTCTTGCACTGGCTAAAATGCTCCTTGAAAAGCCAAATCTCTTGGTCTTGGACGAGCCTACCAACCACTTGGATATTGAAACCATTGCCTGGCTAGAGAATTATTTGGTGAACTATAGCGGTGCACTCATTATTGTCAGCCACGACCGTTACTTTTTGGACAAGGTTGCGACGGTTACACTCGATTTAACTAAGCATTCCTTGGATCGTTATGTAGGCAATTACTCTCGTTTTGTTGAGTTAAAGGAGCAAAATCTAGCTACTGAGGCAAAAAACTATGAAAAGCAACAGAAGGAAATCGCGGCTCTAGAAGACTTTGTCAATCGCAATCTAGTCCGAGCCTCAACGACTAAACGTGCCCAATCTCGACGCAAGCAACTAGAAAAAATGGAGCGTTTGGACAAGCCTGAAGCTGGCAAGAAATCAGCCAATATGACCTTCCAGTCGGAAAAAACATCAGGTAATATCGTTTTGACCGTTGAAAATGCGGCTATTGGCTATGATGGGGAAATATTGTCAGAACCTATCAACCTAGACCTCCGTAAGATGAATGCTGTTGCCATCGTAGGACCAAATGGTATTGGTAAGTCAACCTTTATCAAGTCTATTGTGGACCAGATTCCTTTTATCAAAGGAGAAAAGCGATTTGGGGCCAATGTTGAGGTTGGCTACTATGACCAAACCCAAAGCAAGCTAACACCAAGTAATACGGTTCTGGATGAACTTTGGAATGATTTTAAACTGACACCAGAAGTTGAAATCCGCAACCGCCTCGGTGCCTTCCTTTTCTCAGGAGATGATGTTAAAAAATCAGTTGGCATGCTTTCAGGTGGCGAGAAAGCTCGTTTGCTTTTGGCTAAATTGTCTATGGAAAATAACAACTTCCTGATTCTTGACGAGCCGACCAACCACTTGGATATTGATAGCAAGGAAGTGTTGGAAAATGCCTTGATTGACTTTGATGGAACTCTTCTATTCGTCAGCCATGACCGTTACTTTATCAATCGTGTGGCAACTCATGTGCTGGAATTGTCTGAGAATGGCTCAACTCTCTATCTTGGAGATTATGACTACTATGTTGAGAAGAAAGCAGAAGTAGAAATGACTCAGACAGAAGAAGCTTCAACTAGCAATCAAGAAAAAGAAGCAAGTCCAGTTAATGATTATCAAGCTCAGAAAGAAAGTCAGAAAGAAGCTCGCAAGCTCATGCGACAAATCGAGAGTTTAGAGGCTGAAATCGAAGAGTTAGAAAGTCAAAGCCAAACTATTTCTGAACAAATGTTGGAGACAAACGATGCCGAAAAACTCATGGAATTGCAGGCTGAACTGGATAAAATCAGCCATCGTCAGGAAGAAGCTATGCTTGAGTGGGAAGAATTATCGGAGCAGGTGTAAGAAATGGAACATCTTGGAAAGGTATTTCGTGAATTTCGAACAAGTGGGAAGTACTCCTTAAAAGAGGCGGCAGGTGAATCATGTTCAACCTCTCAGTTATCTCGCTTCGAGCTTGGGGAGTCTGATCTAGCAGTTTCCCGTTTCTTTGAGATTTTGGATAATATTCATGTGACCATTGAAAATTTCATGGACAAGGCTAGGGATTTTCAAAATCATGAACATGTTGCCTTGATGGCACAGATTATTCCGCTTTACTACTCAAATGATATTGCAGGTTTTCAAAAGCTTCAAAAGGAACAGCTTGAGAAAGCAAAGAGTTCGACCAATCCCCTCTATTTTGAGCTAAATTGGATTCTGCTACAAGGTCTGATTTGTCAAAGAGATGCTCGTTACACGATGAGTCAGAGTGATTTAGAAAAGGTAGCAGATTATCTTTTTCAAACAGAAGAATGGACTATGTATGAGTTGATTCTTTTCGGTAATCTCTATACTTTCTACAATGTGGACTATGTAGCTCGGATTGGCAGAGAAGTCATGGAGCGGGAAGAGTACTACAAGGAAATTGGTCGGCATCGTAAACTCGTTTTGATTTTAGCTCTTAACTGTTACCAGCATTGTTTGGAAAACCGTTCCTTTGCGGATGCGGACTATTTTGAGGGCTATGTGGAGAAGTTGATTGGAAATGGTATCAAGCTTTATGAGCGCAATATCTTCCATTATCTCAAAGGTTTCGCCCTCTACCAGAGAGACTTGAAAGAAGAGGGTTGTGGTCAGATGCAGGAGGCTATGCATATTTTTGATGTGCTTGGACTTCCAGAGCAAGTGGCTTACTATCAGGAACATTATGAAAAATTTGTAAATGCTTAAATTTCCCAAATAAGGGAAAAATAAAGAGACTCCTTTCAGTTTTGATACAATAGTTTCAAAATTTGAGAGGAGCTTTTTATATGAATCGACATGCAATCCAGTTGATTAGTCGTGGGGCTATTAATAAGATAGGAAATATGCTCTATGATTATGGAAATAGTGTTTGGTTGGCATCAATGGGAACGATAGGGCAGACTGTTCTTGGGATTTATCAGATTTCTGAACTCGTCACATCGATTCTGGTCAATCCCTTTGGCGGAGTGATTTCAGACCGCTTTTCGCGTCGCAAAATTTTGATGACGACGGACTTGATTTGTGGTATTCTCTGTTTAGCTATTTCTTTCATCAGAAATGATAGCTTGATGATTGCTGCTCTGATCTTCGCAAATATTGTTCAGGCGATTGCCTTTGCATTTTCTCGTACAGCCAATAAAGCCATTATAACTGAGGTAGTAGAGAAAGACGAGATTGTGACCTATAATGCTCGCTTAGAGCTCGTTTTGCAGGTTGTAGGTGTTAGCTCTCCTATACTTTCTTTCATCGTTTTACAATTTGCCAGTCTCCATATGACACTTGTTTTAGATGCCATTAGCTTTTTCATCGCATTTACTTTAGTAGCTTTCCTTCCCAAAAAAGAGACTCAGGAACAAGAGAAAAAGACTTTCAGCTGGAAAAATATTTTTGCTGATATGAAAGAAGGGATTCGCTATATTTGGCGCCAGCAAGAAATTTTTTTTCTTTTGTTAGTCGCTTCCAGTGTTAATTTCTTTTTTGCAGCTTTTGAATTCCTCCTCCCTTTTTCAGAACGGCTTTACGGGGTAGAAGGAGCTTATGCAACTATTTTGACTATGGGCGCTATTGGTTCCATTATTGGAGCTCTTCTAGCTAGCAAAATAAAGGCAGATGTTTATAATCTTTTGATTCTATTGGCCTTGACTGGAGTTGGAGTTTTTATGATGGGATTACCACTGCCAACTTTTCTTTCCTTTTCTGGAAATTTAGTTTGTGAACTGTTTATGACGATATTTAATATTCACTTTTTTACTCAGGTTCAAACCAAGGTTGAGGGGGAATACTTGGGGAGAGTCCTAAGCACTATTTTTACCTTAGCCATCCTATTTATGCCGATTGCAAAAAGCCTTATGACGGTGCTACCAAGTGTCCATCTCTCTTCTTTTCTGATAATTGGAAGCGGGGTTATTGTCCTGTCTTGTTTCTCCCTCATTTACGTGCGAAGTCATTTTAAAAAAGAGTTATAATTTCTTTTTTTTTAGAGAATATTTCACTACGAATCATTTTTCCGTCCTTCTCTATTGTGAGGAGGGCTTGCTTTGTGGTAAAATGGGATTATGAATGAAAGAATGAATGAGTTAGTTGCCTTACTTAACCGCTATGCGACCGAGTACTATACGAGTGACAATCCCTCGGTGTCAGATAGCGAGTATGATCGTCTCTACCGAGAGTTGGTCGAATTGGAAGCTGCCTATCCAGATCAAGTTTTAGCGGACAGTCCGACCCATCGTGTTGGTGGTAAGGTTTTAGATGGTTTTGAAAAATACAGTCATCAGTATCCTCTATACAGTTTGCAGGATGCTTTTTCACGTGAAGAGTTAGAAGCTTTTGATGCGCGTGTGCGAAAAGAATTACCCCAACCGACCTATATTTGCGAGCTGAAAATCGATGGTTTGTCTATCTCGCTTACGTATGAAAAAGGGATTTTGGTTGTTGGTGCCACACGTGGGGATGGGTCTATTGGAGAAAATATCACCGAAAACCTCAAGCGCGTCAAGGACATTCCTTTGACCTTGCCCGAAGAACTAGATATCACCGTTCGTGGAGAGTGTTACATGCCACGCGCTTCCTTTGATCAGGTCAACCAAGCCCGCCAAGAAAATGGGGAGCCTGAATTTGCCAATCCTCGTAATGCAGCAGCTGGGACCCTTCGTCAGTTGGATACGGCGGTAGTTGCCAAGCGCAATCTTGCCACTTTCCTTTATCAAGAAGCCAGTCCTTCAACTCGCGATAGCCAAGAGAAAGTCTTGAAGCATCTTGAACAGCTTGGTTTTGTAGTTAATCCAAAGCGAATCCTTGCTAAAACTATAGATGAGATATGGGATTTTATCCAAGAAGTAGGACAAGAACGGGAGAAACTACCTTACGATATTGATGGAGTGGTCATCAAGGTCAATGACCTAGCAGGTCAAGAAGAGCTTGGCTTTACCGTTAAAGCGCCCAAGTGGGCAGTTGCTTACAAGTTCCCTGCTGAGGAAAAAGAAGCCCAACTCCTTTCAGTTGACTGGACAGTCGGGCGTACTGGAGTTGTTACGCCAACTGCAAACCTAACACCTGTTCAGCTTGCTGGGACAACTGTTAGCCGTGCAACACTGCACAATGTAGATTATATTGCTGAAAAAGATATCCGCAAAGACGATACGGTTATCGTTTATAAGGCTGGAGATATCATCCCTGCTGTTTTGCGTGTGGTAGAGTCCAAGCGTGTTTCTGAAGAAAAACTAGATATCCCAACAAACTGTCCAAGTTGTGACTCTGACTTGTTGCACTTTGAAGATGAAGTGGCTCTTCGTTGTATCAATCCTCGTTGTCCTGCTCAAATCATGGAAGGTTTGATTCACTTTGCCTCTCGAGACGCCATGAATATTACAGGACTTGGTCCATCTATTGTTGAAAAGCTTTTTGCTGCCAATTTAGTCAAGGATGTGGCAGATATTTACCGTTTGAAAGAAGATGATTTTCTCCTTTTAGAAGGTGTCAAGGAAAAGTCTGCTTCTAAACTGTATCAGGCCATTCAAGCATCCAAGGAAAACTCTGCTGAAAAGCTCTTGTTTGGTCTGGGAATTCGCCATGTCGGAAGCAAGGCTAGCCAACTCTTGCTCCAACATTTCCACTCTATTGAAAACTTAGCTCAAGCTGATCCAGAAGAAGTGGCAAGTATTGAAAGTCTGGGAGGTGTAATTGCCCAAAGTCTTCAGACCTATTTTGCTACAGAAGGATCGAAGATTCTCTTAGATGAGCTGAAAGAAGCAGGGGTCAATCTAGACTACAAAGGTCAGACCGTAGTAGCAGATGCAGCCTTGTCAGGTTTGACAGTAGTTCTGACGGGGAAATTGGAACGTCTCACTCGCTCAGAAGCAAAAAGTAAACTCGAAAGTCTGGGAGCTAAGGTAACCGGCAGTGTATCAAAGAAAACAGATCTAGTCGTAGCAGGAGCAGATGCAGGAAGCAAACTCCAAAAAGCTCAAGAACTTGGTATCGAAGTTCGAGATGAAGCCTGGCTAGAAAGTTTGTAAAGAATAGTTGATAACTAGATGTTAGATAGTATGGAACTATCTCTCCTGATGTGTTTTTATATCTATTAGAACTATTCTCTATTGTGCTGAATTTCCCGCTAAATTCTTCAGCATGACTTAAAAATTAAAATTGAAATTAGGAATTAGGAAAAGAAATGTATAGATACCCAGTAGTCATCCATTTTCACCGAAAAAATGGGGATTATGATGCTTGTTCATTCAGTAGAAAACAGGCAGATATTAAAGAAAATTTGTATTATGAAAATGACTATTTTGGAGCAAAATTCTCCTTTACAGTCACAAGTGCAGAAAGGCTCAATACTTTGACCTTTTCTGTCGAAATAGATGGAAAGACAAAAGACTATCTCCTACGGTTTAACTATTATCCACTGTTGACTGAGGTTTGGATCTTAGATGGTGATGAGACGGTTTATTATTCTGAAAATCCTGCCATTGCAAGTCCTTACTATAAAGATCGAAATCCGTTTGCTTTTGATAAAGCCTTTCACAGTGAAAGCTTTGATCACCATTGGGGATATCAAGGAGAGTTAGGTTACAGTATCTCAGACTACCAGACAAGCTTTAAACTCTGGGCTCCAACAGCTACAGCAGTCCAAGTGGTCGTTTATGAAAATACAAGTAACGACGCGCCGATTTGGAAAACCTTTAACCTTGAGCGTGGGAATAGCTATTCATACAGCCATAAGTACAATACCATTGGTGTTTGGAGTGTAGACCTGGATGAAAATCTTGCAGGTAAAGCCTATCAGTATCAGATTGAGTTTCCGCACCACCAGACTTTGACACGAGATCCTTACACTATCGCTACAAGTGCTGACGGGAAACGTTCCGTAATTCTCTCTCAGCGAGATAGACAGGTAGAAGGATTTAAAGTCAAACATGGGACAGACGCTCCTTGGCGTTTGGAAAATCCATGTAAAGCTGTTATCTGTGAAATGCATATTCGTGATTTTACAAAATCGCCGACATCTGGAGTTCCAGAAAATCTTCGAGGGACTTTTCTTGGGGCTGCCCAGACTGGAACAGTTAACCGGTATGGGCAAGCAACAGCCTTTGACTACATCAAAGAACTCGGCTGTAATTATGTTCAGCTCCAACCAATCTTTGATCGTCATAAGGAATACGACGAGGATGGGAATGTAACCTATAACTGGGGTTATGATCCTCAAAACTACAATGCTCCAGAACCAAGTTTCTCTAGTAATCCAGATGATCCTGGACAGGTTATTCGAGACCTCAAGACCATGATTCAGGCATATCATGATGCGGGAATCGGTGTTATTATGGATGTCGTTTACAACCATACTTTCTCAACGGTAGATGCGCCTTTCCAAACAACTGTTCCTGATTATTACTATCGTATGAATCCAGATGGAACCTTCCAAAACGGTACAGGTGTAGGAAATGAAACCGCAAGCGAACACGAAATGTACCGCAAGTATATGATTGACTCACTCCTTTATTGGGTAAAAGAATACAATATTGACGGTTTCCGTTTCGACTTGATGGGAATTCACGATATCAAAACCATGCAGGCAATTCGTTGGGCACTGGATGAAGTTGATCCTCGTATTATCACTTATGGAGAAGGTTGGGATATGGGGACCGGTCTTGCACCTTATGACAAGGCCAAGAAGGACAATGCCTACCAGATGCCAAATATTGGATTCTTCAATGATGATCAGCGTGATGCCATCAAAGGAGGAGAAGTTTATGGCTCAATCAAGGCAGGATTTGTTAGTGGTGCAGCTACAGAACCGATTGTAGCCAAAGCTATTCTTGGTAGCCGAGAGTTGGGTTCATATCTTAGTCCAAACCAAGTTCTTAACTACGTGGAAGCCCATGATAATTACAACTTGCATGATTTGTTGGTAACCCTTCATCCAGATCACAGTTCAGATAAGATTATGCGACAGGTTGAAACAGCAACAGCGATGAGCATTCTTATGCAAGGGATGTCCTTTATAGAGCTGGGTCAAGAATTTGGACGCACCAAACTCCTTGCTACTGGAGAAAATGGCGAGCTGACTGCGGCAGATAGAGAACGGGCCATGAATAGTTACAATGCTCCAGATAGTGTCAATCAGGTCAACTGGGATTTAATCAATGAGAGACAAGAAAGCATTGAATTTATTCGCCAGATTATTCGCCTAAAAACACAAACGCGTGCTTTCTCCTACCCTACATACGAAGAAGTTTATCGTCATGTCTTCGTCCATACAGCTGCTGAAAATAGTGGGTGGATTGTTTACGAAATTCACGGTGGAGCAGAGCACTTATTGGTGGTATTCAATGCCAAGGGAACTTCTTTTTACTTTGAAAATGCAGGAAATCTTGAAATGCTGGTATCCAATAGTCGTTCTCAAGAGTCTAATGTGATTGATGATATCAGCGTTGCAGTCTTGAAGGTACTTTCATAGTAAATGCCACAAAAAGGTTTAGTTAACTCTAGACCTTTTTTGATTTTTATTGAAAAACCAATATCTAATAGGAATAAATTTCAAATAATTTGAAGAATCAAGTTTGTGAAAAAAATATCAATATTTTCCAAAAAGGGGTTGTAATTTTCTGAAAATTTGATAAAATAAGTTTTAATCATTTTCAGGAGGAAGAGAATTTGACAAATTATCAGAATTTAGTGAATGGAAAATGGAAATCATCAGAGAATGAAATTGCCATCTATTCTCCCATCAATCAAGAAAAGCTGGGGACAGTACCCGCTATGAGTCAGGCTGAAGTAGATGAGGCTATGAAAGCAGCGCGTGCAGCTCTCCCAGCATGGCGTGATTTAGCACCCGTTGAGCGTGCAGCCTATTTACATAAGACAGCAGACATTTTGGAACGTGATAAAGAAGAAATTGGTACCATTCTTGCCAAAGAGGTTGCAAAAGGAATTAAAGCAGCCATTGGAGAAGTAGTACGTACAGCAGAATTGATTCGTTTTGCTGCCGAGGAAGGTCTCCGTATCACTGGACAAGCAATGGAAGGTGGCGGTTTTGAAGCTGCAAGTAAAAATAAACTAGCCGTTGTTCGTCGTGAGCCAGTTGGAGTGGTCTTAGCTATTGCACCATTTAACTATCCAGTAAACCTTTCTGGATCTAAGATTGCTCCGGCTTTGATTGCAGGAAATGTCGTTATGTTCAAACCACCAACACAAGGCTCTATTTCTGGTCTCTTGTTGGCTAAAGCATTTGACGAAGCAGGAATCCCAGCAGGTGTCTTTAACACCATCACTGGACGTGGTTCTGAAATCGGAGACTACATCATCGAACACAAGGAAGTGAATTTCATTAACTTTACAGGTTCAACACCGATTGGGGAGCGTATTGGTCGTTTAGCTGGTATGCGCCCAATTATGCTGGAACTTGGCGGGAAAGATGCAGCAATTGTCTTAGAGGACGCAGATTTAGAAAATGCAGCTAAACAAATCGTAGGTGGTGCCTTTAGCTACTCTGGTCAACGTTGTACCGCTATCAAACGTGTTTTGGTTGTGGAAAGCGTAGCAGACAGATTGGCAGAATTGCTCCAAGCTGAAGTTGCTAAGCTAACAGTCGGTGATCCATTTGACAATGCAGATATCACGCCAGTTATTGATAATGCTTCAGCTGATTTCATCTGGGGATTGATTGAAGATGCTCAGGAAAAAGGAGCCAAAGCGCTCAGCCTAATCAAACGTGAGAATAATCTCATTTGGCCAGGACTTTTTGATTATGTCACAAGAGATATGAAATTAGCCTGGGAAGAACCATTTGGACCTGTTCTTCCAATTATTCGAGTTTCAGATGCTAATGAAGCGGTAGAAATTGCTAATGAATCAGAATTCGGTCTTCAATCTTCAGTCTTTACAAATGACTTTAAGAAGGCATTTGAAATTGCTGAAAAACTTGAAGTTGGAACCGTTCATATTAATAATAAAACACAACGTGGACCAGATAATTTCCCATTCCTTGGTGTAAAAGGTTCTGGTGCAGGAGTGCAAGGAATTAAATATAGTATCGAAGCGATGACAAATGTTAAATCCATTGTATTTGATGTGAAATAATCTATAAAATCAGGAAAATCACTTCCTGATTTTATTTTTTTCAAAAAAATACAGTTTAAAATTGATAAAAAACGAATATTCTGCTATTATAATAAAAAAATATATGGAAATTGTTTCGTGTTCTATTTTCTGAATATCTTTTTTAAAATGCTAGGTAATTTTTTGAAGGCTTTCATAAAAAAATATGATTTCCTTCGTAAATTACTTGAAAGTTATCTTAAAAGAGTGTATAATAGAATTATAGAAAACGCTTACAAAAGAAAGGGGATTGAATGAATAATCAAGAAGCATTAAGAACCTTTACTACAGGTGAGAACTTTCACCTCCAGCATTATTTAGGAGCGCATAGAGAGGAGAAAAACGGAGAAATTGGCTATACCTTTAGGGTTTGGGCCCCGAATGCACAAGCAGTTCATCTAGTTGGTGATTTTACTAATTGGGTTGAGAATCAGATTCCCATGGTTCGTAATGAAGCAGGTGTTTGGGAAGTCTTTACGAGTCAAGCTCAGGAAGGTCAGATTTATAAATATCATATCACGCGTGCAAATGGTCACCAGATTATGAAGATTGACCCTTTGGCAGTTTATTTTGAAGCTAGACCGGGTACAGGAGCTGTTTTGACCAATATCCGTGAAAAGAAATGGAAAGATGGACTTTGGCTAGCACGTCGCAAACGTCTGGGATTTTTCGAGAGACCAGTTAATATATACGAGGCTCATGCAGGGTCTTGGAAGAGAAATCCAGATGGTAGTCCCTATACGTTTTCGCAACTGAAAGACGAGTTGATTCCATACTTAGTTGAGATGAACTATACACATATTGAGTTCATGCCTTTAATGGCTCACCCACTTGGATTGAGCTGGGGCTATCAACTTATGGGTTACTTTGCTTTTGAACATTCCTATGGTACACCTGAGGAATTCCAAGATTTCGTTGAAGAGTGTCATATAAATAACATTGGTGTTATCGTAGACTGGGTTCCAGGTCATTTCACCATTAATGATGATGCCTTGGCATATTATGACGGTACACCAACTTTTGAATACCAAGATCACAACAAGGCCCATAACTATGGTTGGGGTGCGCTGAATTTTGACCTCGGAAAAAATGAGGTCCAGTCTTTCTTGATTTCAAGTATTAAATTTTGGATTGATTTTTACCACTTAGATGGTATTCGGGTCGATGCAGTGAGCAATATGCTGTATCTAGATTATGATAATGCTCCTTGGACTCCAAACAAAGATGGTGGAAACCTTAACTACGAGGGTTATTATTTCCTTCAACGGTTAAACACAGTGATTAAGTTAGCTCATCCAGACATCATGATGATTGCAGAAGAAAGTTCATCAGCGACAAAGATTACTGGTATGAAAGAAATGGGTGGTCTTGGATTTGACTATAAATGGAATATGGGCTGGATGAACGACATTCTCCGTTTCTACGAGGAAGATCCGATTTATCGCAAGTATGACTTTAATCTTGTGACTTTCAGCTTTATGTATGTTTTCAATGAAAACTATCTCCTACCTTTCTCACACGATGAAGTTGTTCATGGCAAAAAGAGTATGATGCATAAGATGTGGGGAGATCGCTACAATCAGTTCGCTGGTCTGCGCAACCTCTACACCTATCAAATTTGTCATCCAGGTAAGAAACTCTTGTTCATGGGTAGTGAGTATGGGCAATTCCTAGAGTGGAAGTCTGAGGAGCAGTTGGAATGGTCTAATCTAGAAGATCCGATGAATGCCAAGATGAAGCATTTTACTTCTCAACTCAATCAATTCTATAAAGACCATCGCTGTCTTTGGGAAATTGATACTAGTTATAATGGTATCGAGATTATCGATGCTGATAATAGAGATCAGAGTGTCCTTTCCTTTATTCGTAAGGGCAAGAAGGACGAAATGTTAGTCTGTGTCTTTAACATGGCACCAGTTGAACGTAAGGACTTTACGATTGGTTTACCTGTTGCAGGTATTTACGAAGAAGTTTGGAATACAGAATTAGAAGAATGGGGAGGTGTGTGGAAAGAGCACAATCAAACAGTTCAGACTCAAGAAGGCTTATGGAAAGATTATGAGCAGACTTTGACCTTTACCTTGCCTGCCATGGGAGCAAGCATCTGGAAGATCAAGCGTCGTTTGAAACCAGCTAAGAAAAAAGAATAATGAGCTGTTGATTATAATTTTTTAGATTTTAAAAACGAATGTACTTGTATTGGACTTGAAACACAAGAGAAATGGATTTCCTATTATTTTTATAAAAAAGTTTGACTTCCGACCTTCTTTCGATTTTAACGTTCACATGTCTTTATAAAGGAGTAGAAAATGAAGAATGAAATGCTAGCTTTGATCCTTGCGGGTGGGCAAGGAACACGTCTCGGAAAACTCACTCAAAGCATTGCCAAACCGGCAGTGCAATTCGGTGGGCGCTACCGTATCATTGACTTTGCTCTTTCCAACTGTGCAAACTCTGGAATCCATAATGTTGGTGTGATTACGCAGTACCAACCTCTTGCTTTGAACAACCATATTGGAAATGGTTCGAGCTGGGGATTGGATGGTATCAATTCAGGTGTCTCTATTTTACAACCTTATTCAGCCAGCGAAGGAAACCGTTGGTTTGAAGGGACTAGTCACGCTATCTACCAAAACATTGGCTACATCGACAGTGTTAATCCTGAGTATGTTTTGATTCTTTCTGGTGACCACATCTACAAGATGGACTACGATGATATGCTTCAGTCCCATAAGGATAACAATGCCAGTTTGACAGTAGCTGTCCTAGACGTACCTCTCAAAGAAGCTAGCCGTTTCGGTATCATGAATACAGATGCCAATAACCGTATCGTTGAATTCGAAGAAAAACCTGCGCAACCTAAGTCTACAAAGGCTTCTATGGGGATTTATATTTTTGACTGGAAACGACTTCGCAATATGCTTGTTGCTGCTGAAAAGAGCAATGTGGATATGTCAGACTTTGGTAAGAACGTTATCCCTAACTATCTCGAGTCTGGTGAAAGTGTCTATGCTTATGAATTTAATGGCTACTGGAAAGACGTTGGTACGATTGAGTCACTTTGGGAAGCTAATATGGAGTACATTTCACCAGAAAACGCCTTGGATAGTCGCAATCGTCAGTGGAAAATTTACTCTAGAAACTTGATTTCACCACCAAACTACTTTGGTGCGCATGCACACGTTGAAGATTCATTGGTCGTGGATGGCTGTTTTGTAGATGGAACTGTTAAACGTTCGATTCTTTCAACAGAAGCACAAGTACGTGAAGGTGCTGAGGTCGTTGATTCTGTCATCATGAGTGGAGCTATTATTGGCCATGGCGCAAAGATTACTCGTGCTATTATTGGTGAGGGTGCCATTATTGCAGACGGCGTAGAGATTGACGGAACGGACGAAGTACAAGTAGTAGGATACAATGAAGTAGTGGGGGTAGCAACAGATGAAGATTGATAAATATTCAGCCATTTTAGGAAACACAGTTGGTTTTCATGACATGTCAACATTAACAGAACACCGTCCGGTAGCTAGCTTGCCTTTCGGTGGGAAATACCGTTTGATTGACTTCCCTCTTTCCAGTCTTGCAAATGCAGGTGTTCGTAGTATCTTTGGTATTTTCCAACAAGACAATATCAGCTCAGTATTCGACCATATCCGTTCAGGTCGTGAGTGGGGCTTGTCAACCCTTCTAAGTCACTACTATCTAGGAATTTACAATACTCGTGTTGAAAGCAGTACAGTTGGAAAAGAGTATTACCAACAGCTTCTTACCTACTTGAGACGTTCAGGTTCAAACCAAACCGTTTCGATTAACTGCGATGTGCTGGTGAATATTGACTTGAATCAAGTCTTCCACCTACACAATACAACAAAAGGTCCGATTACAGTTGTATATAAGAAACTTCCAAAGAAAGACATTTCAGATGTGAATGCTATCTTGAAAATTGATGAAACAGACCATGTGCGTTCGCACAAACTCTTTGATAACAAATCTACGGATGAACTCTTCAACATGTCTACAGATATCTTTGTTGTGGATACTCCTTGGTTGATTGAACGACTTGAAGAAGAGGCTCAGAAAGAATATCCTGAAAAGTTGCGCTATGTTCTCCGCGATTTGGCTGTAAAAGAAGGAGCTTTTGCTTACGAATACACAGGATACTTGGCAAACATTCACTCTGTTCAATCCTATTATCAAGCAAATATTGATATGCTTGAATCTAAAAAGTTCTACTCACTTTTCTCACCAAATCAAAAGATTTATACAAAAGTTAAAAATGAAGAACCAACCTACTATGCGAATACTTCAAAAGTAAGTACTTCTCAGTTTGCTTCTGGTAGTATCATTGAGGGTGAAGTAGTTCAGTCAGTCCTATCTCGTAACATTTATGTTCACAAAGATAGTGTGGTGAAGGACAGCATTTTATTCCCTCGAGTTGTGATTGGTCAAGGTGCCCAAGTTGAATATGCCATTCTAGACAAGGGAGTTGAGGTTGCGGACGGTGTTGTCATTCGAGGCACAGCAGAACATCCAGTTGTAGTGAAGAAGGGTGAAACAGTAACAGAGGACATTTATTCATGAAAATTTTATTTGTAGCGGCAGAAGGAGCACCCTTTTCAAAAACAGGTGGTTTGGGCGATGTCATTGGCGCACTTCCCAAATCACTTGTAAAAGCGGGGCACGAAGTTGCAGTTTTCTTGCCTTATTATGATATGGTAGAAGCTAAGTTCGGTGACCAGATCGAGGATGTTCTCCACTTTGAAGTTAGTGTAGGATGGCGTAGACAGTACTGTGGTATTAAGAAAACGGTCTTGAATGGGGTTACTTTCTACTTCATTGATAATCAATATTATTTCTTCCGTGGCCATGTGTACGGTGATTTTGACGACGGTGAACGCTTCGCCTTTTTCCAACTGGCTGCTCTTGAAGCCATGGAACGCATCGGCTTTATCCCTGACCTTCTCCATGTTCATGATTACCACACAGCCATGATTCCCTTCTTGTTAAAAGAAAAGTACCATTGGATTCAGGCATATCAAGGGATCAGAACCGTTTTAACCATTCACAATTTGGAATTCCAAGGTCAATTTTCTGAAGGAATGTTGTGGGATTTGTTCGGTGTGGGATTTGAACGCTATGCTGATGGGACCCTTCGCTGGAATGATTGTCTCAACTGGATGAAAGCGGGGATTCTCTACGCAGATCGTGTCACAACCGTTTCCCCTAGCTATGCACATGAGATTATGACCAGTCAGTTCGGTTGTGGTTTGGATCAGATTCTTCGCATGGAGTCAGGTAAGGTTTCAGGTATTGTCAATGGTATTGACGCAGATCTCTATAATCCTCAAACAGACCCACTTTTAGACTATCATTTTGATAAGGAAGATTTGTCTGGAAAAGCGCAAAACAAAGCAAAATTACAAGAGAGAGTTGGTCTACCTGTGCGAGCAGATGTTCCTCTAGTTGGGATTGTCTCTCGTTTGACACGCCAAAAAGGCTTTGATGTTGTCGTAGAAAGTTTGCACCGTTTCTTACAGGAGGATGTTCAAATAGTCCTTTTAGGAACAGGTGACCCAGCTTTTGAACATTCCTTCTCTTGGTTTGCTCAAGTCTATCCTGACAAGCTATCAGCAAATATCACTTTTGACGTCAAACTTGCTCAAGAGATCTACGCAGCTTGTGACCTCTTCCTCATGCCAAGTCGTTTTGAACCATGTGGTTTGTCTCAAATGATGGCGATGCGCTACGGAACTCTACCATTGGTTCATGAGGTTGGCGGACTAAGAGATACAGTTCAATCCTTCAATCCAGTTGAAGGAACTGGTACTGGATTTAGCTTCGATAATTTAACACCATACTGGCTTAACTGGAGTTTCCAAACAGCCTTGGATGTTTATAAGTACCAGCCGGACGTTTGGAGAAATCTACAAAAACAAGCTATGGAATGCGATTTCTCATGGGATACAGCCTGCAAATCTTACCTGGACTTGTACCATAGTTTAGTCAACTAATAGATAAAATCGTATGATAACTTCATACGATTTTTGGGCTATTTATACTCTTCGAAAATCAAATTCAAACCGCGTCAACGTCGCCTTGTCGTACTCAAGTACAGCCTACGGCTAGTTTCCTAGTTTGCTCTTTGATTTTCATTGAGTATTAGAGAGGAGAACTGATGTCTCAAGTAAAAGGCTTGTGTGTCATGGATGTTGATGGAACCTTAATCCTAGAAGAAGTGATTGATCTTTTAGGAAGAGAAGCAGGTTGTGAAGCAGAAATTTCAGAGATTACGTATCAAGCAATGCGAGGAAATCTAGACTTTGAAAGGAGTTTGCGAGAGAGAGTCGCTTTGTTAAAAGGTCTTCCAGTTTCGGTCTTTGATACTGTCTTCAAATCCATTCATCTGTCCAAGAATGCTCAAGAATTTATCTCCATACTTCAAAAAAATGGCATTCTAGTCGGTCTAGTGTCTGGTGGATTTGCACCAATAGTTGAGAGACTTGCAAAGTACCTAGGTATTTCCTATTTCTACGCCAACGAGTTAGAAGTCAAAGACGGCTTTTTAACAGGGCAACTAGTTGGTGAAATTGTAACAGCACAAGTGAAAAAAGCTACTCTTGAGAAATGGAGAATGGAATTAGAAATTCCCAGAGAAAGAACGATTGCCATCGGTGATGGGGCAAATGACCTCTTGATGTTAAAGTCAGCAGGAATCAGTATAGCCTTTTGTGCCAAAGAAATCGTAAAAGTTGAGATAGCTTGTCATGTAGATACGAGGGATCTTTTAGAAGTTCTCCCTTTGATCGATTTCTTAGAATGAGAGGGAACTATGAAAATTGTAATCGCACCCGATTCTTTTAAAGAAAGTTTGACGGCAGAAGAGGTCGCTCAAGCTATGAAAAGAGGATTCCAAAAATCGATAGCAGATGTAGAATGTCTGCTTTGCCCTGTAGGTGATGGTGGGGAAGGAACTGTAGACGCTATCCGACATTCTTTTGAACTAGAAGAAAAATGGTTCCAAGTGACAGGACCTTTTGGCCTAAAAGAATCAATGCGCTACTTTCAAAAAGCCCAAATAGCGCTCTTTGAAGTTGCTGACTTGGTTGGTTTAGGAAAGATTCCTCAGGAGAAACGAAACCCTCTCCACATCCAAACCAGAGGTATCGGAGAGTTGATTCGCCATCTCGTTGATCAAGGGATGAAAGAAATCTATATCGGAGTTGGTGGTACGGCTAGTAATGACGGTGGAATAGGCATCGCTGCTGGTTTAGGTTATCGTTTTTATGATAAGAATGGAAAAGAATTGCCAGTTTGCGGTCAGACTTTGCTTGAGTTCGAGTTAGTTTCAAATAGCAAGTTGTATAGGATTCCTGAAGATGTAAAAATTCGCATTTTAGCAGATGTCGTGAGCCCTTTATGTGGTCTTCAAGGAGCGACCTATACATTTGGAAAACAAAAGGGCTTGGATCCTGCTTTGTTTGAGACAGTAGATTTGGCTATACAGCGGTTCTATGAAAAATTTTCACCATCAACCCTCTCTCTTAAAGGAGCAGGAGCCGGCGGTGGGATTGCGGCTGGGCTCTGTGCCTTTGCTGAGGCCACTATCGTATCTGGGATTGACACTTGCTTAGATTTGATTGACTTTGACAAGAAGGTTGCAGGGACCGACTTGGTTATCGTTGGAGAAGGCAGACTGGACAGTCAAAGCTTTGTTGGAAAAGCTCCTATTGGTGTAGCAAAAAGAACTCCTGAAGGAGTTCCAGTTATCGCTATTTGTGGTAGTCTTTCCGAGGATTTACCTTCCCTACCATTCGAAAATATACAAGCAGCCTTTTCTATTTTAGAAAAAAGTGAACCTTTGGAAGACAGTCTGAAAAATGCAAGTCTCTATTTGGAGCACACATCTACTAATATTGGTCGTTTATTAAATATGAGAAATCATTAACCAAACCATTTTTTCCAGATGGATTTTTTAGGTGGCTCTGCCTTTTTCTCTTCCCAGAGGCTTGAGAATGCAAGTCTAAGGTCCTTTTCGTCTACTTGAACAGGTTCATTTGTATGAATGACAAGACCAAAAGGAGAGGTGATATGATCATCTGAAACAATAGTCGCCTGACAGTTGCTTTCCTTTGCTTGTCTTAAGTAAAAGACCTGTTTGTCAAACTCGATATTTGGTGAGATCTTCACAAAAAGTGCCTCAACCTTTTCTTGAAAACTTTCTAAAATAGAGAAAAATCCATGTTCTAATTCAGGACTATTGGCAGTATTAATATCAGCGTAGCCAAGAACTCTTTCCTCAAAAGTGCCGAGATAGCGGCGTTGTTCGTCAGGGTTTAATTTCGGCCCACCATGAGCTTTTTCTAGTAGTTGTTTTGATAAATCTGTCATAAAAACAGTATATCACAAAAATCGCAAGAAAACAGACAAAAGAAAGCGATTACTTTATAAAGTTAAGGAAAATTTGCACAAAGATAACGTTTTTTCTTGAAAAACGCTTATTTTTAAGGTATCATAGAGGTGTAAAAAATTTAACTCAAAGGAGAGTAAAAAATGTCAATTATTACTGATGTTTACGCTCGCGAAGTCCTAGACTCACGTGGTAACCCAACACTTGAAGTAGAAGTTTATACTGAATCAGGTGCTTTCGGACGTGGTATGGTTCCATCAGGAGCTTCTACTGGTGAACACGAAGCAGTTGAACTTCGCGACGGTGACAAATCTCGTTACGGTGGTCTTGGTACACAAAAAGCTGTTGACAACGTAAACAACATCATTGCTGAAGCAATTATCGGCTACGATGTACGTCAACAACAAGCTATCGACCGTGCTATGATCGCTCTTGACGGTACTCCTAACAAAGGTAAATTGGGTGCGAACGCCATCCTTGGTGTGTCAATCGCTGTAGCTCGCGCTGCTGCTGACTACCTTGAAATCCCACTTTACAGCTACCTTGGTGGATTCAACACTAAAGTTCTTCCAACTCCAATGATGAACATCATCAACGGTGGTTCTCACTCTGACGCTCCAATCGCTTTCCAAGAATTCATGATCGTACCTGCTGGTGCACCAACATTCAAAGAAGCTCTTCGTTGGGGTGCTGAAATCTTCCACGCTCTTAAGAAAATCCTTAAATCTCGTGGTTTGGAAACAGCCGTAGGTGACGAAGGTGGATTCGCTCCTCGTTTTGAAGGAACTGAAGACGGTGTTGAAACTATCCTTGCTGCGATCGAAGCTGCTGGATATGTTTCTGGTAAAGACGTATTTATCGGATTTGACTGTGCTTCATCAGAATTCTACGATAAAGAACGTAAAGTTTACGACTACACTAAATTCGAAGGTGAAGGCGCTGCTGTACGTACTGCTGCAGAACAAATCGACTACCTTGAAGAATTGGTAAACAAATACCCAATCATCACTATCGAAGATGGTATGGATGAAAACGACTGGGATGGATGGAAAGCTCTTACTGAACGCCTTGGTGGTAAAGTTCAATTGGTTGGTGACGACTTCTTCGTAACAAACACTTCTTACCTTGAAAAAGGTATTGCTGAAGGTGCTGCTAACTCAATCCTTATCAAAGTTAACCAAATCGGTACTCTTACTGAAACATTCGACGCTATCGAAATGGCGAAAGAAGCTGGTTACACTGCTGTTGTATCACACCGTTCAGGTGAAACTGAAGATTCAACAATCGCTGACATCGCAGTTGCAACTAACGCAGGACAAATCAAGACTGGTTCACTTTCACGTACAGACCGTATCGCTAAATACAACCAATTGCTTCGTATCGAAGACCAACTTGGTGAAGTAGCTGAATACCGTGGATTGAAATCATTCTACAACCTTAAAAAATAAAATAGTTCAGTGAACTATTTTGTCCCGAACCTTGAAACTCAAAAGTTCGGCCGTTGATTTAACAAGGTTTGAAGCCCCTCGGATTTTATCCGAAGGGCTTTTTATTGCAATACTCAAAAATAAAAAATAACTTATGGTATAATAGACAAAAACAGTTGTATTAGAAAGAAACTATGTCTAAAGAAATTGATATCGAGTATTACCATCAGCTAGCCTTGCAAAAGCAAAAGGAGCACCGTAAAATTTTAGCCAATTTAAAGAAAAAACCACCAAAAAATCTAGACAAGATTGCCCAGCAGATTCACCAAGAAGTCTTTGCTGAGATTGATTGCACCGCCTGCGCTAACTGTTGCAAGACTTTGGGGCCTGACTTTAAGGAAGCCGATATTACCCGTATTGCTAAGTACTTTAAGATGAAATTACCAGCTTTTGAAGCGGAGTTTTTGCAGGTAGATGAAGATGGGGACAAGGTTTTCAAATCCATGCCCTGCCCCTTTCTAGGAGGAGATAATCTCTGCTCTATCTATGATGTTCGTCCCAAGGCCTGTCGCGAGTTCCCCCATACAGATCGCAAGAAGATTCATCAGATTAATCATCTGACAATCAAAAATACCTTGACCTGCCCTGCAGCCTATCTCTTTGTCGAAAAATTAAAGGATAAGTTATAGATTTTATACTTTTAAATCTTGTACAAAAATTCTAGGGTAGAGGTATCTTGTATTTGTTAGAATATAGATAGAATTGAACACGGCCTAAAGCTGTGTGAAAAAGATGAAATTTTCTCGGAGCAGGAGCCCCTCCGTCAATTTTCCAATTTTAACTTTGTTTTTAACGGCCTTAGTATCTTTTATGAGGTGAAAAAGAATATGATGTATCAATTCAATCAAACCATGGATTATTTGGAGCAGCAACTGACTGGAGAAGTGGATATGAAAAGATTTCAGCAGTTATCGGGCTATTCTTATCCTCTCTTTAGCAGGCTATTTTCTATCCTGGCAGATATGACATTAGCAGAATACTTGCGCAATCGCAGGTTGTCAGAGGCTGTGATGGACTTGCGGGAAAGCTCTGAGAAAGTCATTGATATAGCACTGAAATACGGCTATGAGTCTGCCGATGCCTTCAGCGCAGCCTTCAAGAAATTTCATGGTGCGACCCCCTCAGAAGTTCGAAATGGAAAACCTTATCGGGTCTTTCCTAGACTTCAATTATCCTTAAAGATTACAGGAGGAAAGAACATGGATATCAAGATTCAAAAGAAGCCTGCATTTACCGTTGCAGGTGTCCTATTGGAAGCTATTGACAATAGCAAATGCCCGTCTGCTTGGGAGAATCTCTATAACAATCATAGCTTGGAAAGCCTAGAGAGTCTAGGAAGTGGCCAATCCTTCGGCATCTGTTCGGATGTCAAAGAAGGTGAAATCATCAACTATATGGCTGCTTATGATGTGACGGATAAAGCTAAAGCAGAAGAATTGGGTTTGTCAATCAAAGACATCTCTGAAGCTGAATATGCTATCGTACCAGTCAAAGGTCCTATACCAGCTAGCATTCACAATGCTTGGAAATATGTCTTGGAGGTCTTTTTCCCTGAAACAGGCTATCTCCACTCAGGAGCGCCAGACTTTGAAGTCTATACTGAAGGAGACATGTCGTCACCAGACTATCAAATGGAACTCTGGATACCAGTGATTAAGAACTAGAACATTTTCTGACTTTTTATAAAGATGCAAATCGAACTCTGTAGAAAGAGCCTCTACAGAGTTTTTTTATTGTGGAAATTCATGTCTATAAATCAAACATACTATAATTTTTGTTTAGATATTATGGGGCGTGAGAATAGTTTTCTCGGTATAATAGTCCCATAGAAGATAAGGAGGCAGGAATATGCAGATGTATTTTGGAGATGTGTCACTTTGCTATAGTTATTCATTGGCAATGGCACTGGATGGCAATGGTTATGACTTTAAAGCAGAGTTTTTAGAGGCAATCATGGCGATGGGAAATGGCGCTAGTATCGTAAAGGAAGATGACCAGCACCCTCTAGTATTCTTTGATAACGGAATGCCAGATCTTTCTATCTCTCATTCCTTAAAAATACTTGGGTTTGACTATGAAGACTTCTATCTAAAAGATGAAGCAGAAGTAGATTCGGAAGAGATTAAAGGAAAGTTGGAAACGTTTCTGTCCAATGGACCAGTCGTACTGGGTCCTCTTGATATGGGTCACTTGACTTACAATCCAAATCACACAATGCTTTATGCTGTAGATCACTTTGTAACAGTGTATGCTGTTGATGGTCAGTATCTCTATTTGCATGATCCAGCTGGTTTTGCCTGTATGAAGGTTGCTTTTAATGACATTTTAGAAGCTTGGAAGGCGGAAGCTATTGACTATAAGCGTGGAGCATACTCCATGTGGGGAAATTTTAGGAAGGTCAAGAGTCCTAGTCAAACTCAAATCTATCAAGAAACGGCGAGGATTATGAGGACCAGATATCTGGATGGACAAAGTAATGTCTTGGAATGTTATGCAAAAGCAATTGCTGAAAACGGCTTAAATACGGAGCAAAAGCAATTGCATCAGTATTTCAGCTTTAAACTTGCTGCTGTTCGAAATCTCTATCTCAGTCGATTTTTAAAAGACCATGATCCCGAAGGGGCAAGATTAAAAGAAGAATTGGCTTCTTTATTTGGTCAAGCCCACCTTTCGTGTTTAAAAGAAGATTACCAAGAACTAGCCCACTTGCTCTATCAGATAGCTGAAGTGGATGGTCGCTTTAGAGATTTATATGTAAAGTAACAGGCCTAGAGATGACTCTAAGCATTAAAAATAGGTAGTAAAAGTAGTTTTTCGTAAAATGAAGGACTGCTTTTTGATTATGGTATAATGAAGTAAGAAAATAGCTTATTCTACTTAAAAATGAAGGGAGAACGCCTTGATTTTTCAAAAGACCAAAAGAAAAAAGAAGCTCACTGGAATAGAGATAAAAATCTACGGGATGTCCTGATCCATCTCTATGAATGGCATCAGTTACTTTTGAATTGGGTAGATTCTAATCAAAAGGGTCATGAAAGACCTTTTCTCCCCGAACCTTATAATTGGAAAACTTATGGAGAAATGAATGTCGCTTTTTGGAAGAAGCACCAGAGAACTTCCTTAGAAGAAGCCACCAAACTCCTCGAGCAATCGCATAGAGAGGTGTTAGAGTTGCTGGAAGACTTTAGCAATGACGAACTCTTTAACAAAGGTGTCTATAAGTGGACAGGAGGGACAAGTTTAGGTTCCTACTTTGTCAGTAGCACATCCAGTCACTATGATTGGGCTATGAAAAAACTCAAAGCTCATCAGAAAAATTGCAAGAGCAGCTAGTTGAAGTGCTAATGAAATTTAGAAAAGGTTCTTCTAAGCTTCGAATAGCTTCATTCTCGTGATTTTTGAACAATTCTAGCTTTAGAATCCTTCAAAAATTAAAATTTAAGGCTGTCATGGACTTAGAATAGTGCTAAAACATTTATATCAATGTAATTCTAAGTTTAGAATTACATTGATATTAAAGGTATTGGGCTGTTCGATTCTTAGAACGCCTTTATTCTGTGAAATGTTGACTAGAAACTGGTTTGAATGTTTTTTTCTGATATAGGATGATAGATAGATGGGTGAGATGATGAACATACAAAAAGTGAAAGTTAGAAAAAAGTTGGTGTCCCTTTGTTTGGGAGAGTTCACAGCCGTCCTATCCTTTTGGTTTTGCTTTTTCCTTTTGAAAAATCGGCTTGCTGATTGGAATAGTCTAGTAACTGTTCTCTATCCTTTGTCTTTACTGACATTTATTTTGCTTCAAGGTTCAATCTATTGGGCGATTTTGATTAGAAGGCTGTCGAAACCTCAGTTCGGAAGCGGAACTGTCCCCAAACTTTATGGTGGTCTCAGGATACTAGACCTTGTTTTACTTATTTCAGGCTTTCCTTTTATTTTCTGGAATATACAGAGTTTCCAAGTGGCTATCTTAGCCATGCTAATACAGCTTTTTGCCCTTATTGAATGGGTTAATTATTTCCTTGTACGCCTATCTTATAGTTTGAACCCACTTGTTTTATGGAAACGAATTACCAAGAGAAAACTTGAAAAGAGCAGAATAGCCAAGGAGTTGAGGTAGGGGGAATGAGGAGGTTACCCATTCGTTTTGTAATATGCTATAATAAATCTATCATTTTTTTAATAACTACTTTAAGAGAGATAAGTATGCAAATTAACTATAATAGAAGACAGAAATCAGATATTGTTATTTCTAAACCGTCAGCCAGCGAAGTAGGAAAATACTTGAAATCGTGGAAAAATCTTAAAAATTATAAGTTGCAAGAAGATGCTTTAGATAAATTATTTTTTGAGCTATTGCCAAGCAACGAAGAAATTTCTGACATCTTATTAAAGGTTGCTACGTTGAATGATTTTTACAGCACAAATATTTTTTCAGTTTATCCAGTTGCAGAACATATACTGAGTCTTAAAATCGACGAGAGGTTGAGACAAGGTGATGTAACTTTAGTCAATGAAATTCAAAATGTTACGATCAATGGTGTAACTAGAAAGTTTTATTCTTTTTCTACTAAATACTGTTCCCATCACAATCCTAAAGAATACCCTATTTATGATAGCTACGTAGAAAAGGTATTGAAATACTTTAGAAAAACAGATAAATTTTCTAAATTTAAGAATGCAGACCTAAAAGATTATCAAAAATTTAAAAATATAATTATTGCTTTTAGAGAATAC
Source organism: Streptococcus oralis (assembly GCF_006175905.1). Lineage (GTDB taxonomy): Bacteria > Bacillota > Bacilli > Lactobacillales > Streptococcaceae > Streptococcus > Streptococcus oralis_BG. The sequence goes on along the minus strand of NZ_SSNB01000003.1, from coordinate 47,461 downwards.
TACGGATTAGAAGAATTTAATCTTAAAGAGATTGATCAGTATTTATGGCAGTTGGGAAAAGAATATTTACCTAATAAATACTAGTAACTTGTTCTCACTTAGAAAGGAAAACTCTCAAATTGTCCTACAAATTTCTACTCTTCGACCTCGACCACACCTTGCTTGATTTTGATGCTGCTGAGGATGTGGCTTTGACGCAACTTCTAAAGGAAGAAGGAGTTGCGGATATTCAAGTCTATAAAGACCATTATGTTCCTATGAACAAGGCTCTCTGGAAGGACTTGGAGCAAAAGAAAATCAGCAAACAAGAACTGATTAACACGCGCTTTTCTCGTTTATTTGCCCATTTTGGACAGGAAAAAGACGGGACTTTACTTGCCCAGCGTTACCAGTTTTATCTCGCACAGCAGGGACAAACTCTTTCGGGAGCTCATGAACTTTTGGACAATCTTATTGAACGTGATTACGAGCTGTACGCGGCGACAAATGGCATTACTGCCATTCAGACGGGTCGTCTGGCTCAATCAGGTCTGGCTCCCTATTTCAACCAAGTCTTTATCTCTGAACAGTTGCAAACACAAAAACCTGATGCACTATTCTATGAAAAAATCGGTCAGCAGATTGCAGGATTTAGCAAAGAAAAGACGCTGATGATTGGAGATTCCCTAACTGCTGATATTCAAGGTGGTAATAATGCTGGAATTGACACTATCTGGTACAACCCTCATCGCCTTGAAAATCACACACAAGCTCAGCCAACTTATGAAGTCCATTCTTACCAGGACTTGCTGGATTGTTTGGATACTATGTAGTGCTTTTCCTAAGAGGGGATGATATGGAAACTAAAGTCATTGAAGAGATTGATAACTTACTAAATCTCATCGAGCAGTATCAGTTAAAAGGTGTGGTTGCTCAAGTAAATACGTTAAAAGAGTTAAAGTATATCATAAGCAATCATATAGAGTTAAGTACTCGAGAGAAGATGAATATCCACTATTCACTCTTTCTCCCTAGGGGTGGTTTATCTGAACTCTACTATATGGACGCTAATCTTGAACGGATGATGTCTGTAAATAATCAACTTTCCTATGCTATTGATACAATCGAAAAGTTTCTAATAGCTGATTGATACTGTAAATACTAATGTCCAATACTAGGATGAATAACAGTATATATAAGAACTGTAAAAAGTGGTTTAGATAGCCACTTTTTGCTATAATAGAGGCAGTAAAAATGAAGGAATAGTAAACGATGTCAAGACCAGAACTTTCTCTTTATGAACCATTGTATACACTAAAGGAAGTTGATCAGAATATCTGGATAGTAGATGGTGATTTGATTCAAATGGACATGAAGATCTTCAACCTTCCTTTTCAGACACGTATGACGGTGATTAAGTTAAATGATGGCAAACTTTGGATTCACTCTCCGATTGCGCCAAATGAGAAACTGTTTACTGAACTGGACGCTTTGGGCAGAGTCGCTTACCTGATTTCACCAAATAAGATTCACTACGCCTATATTGAAGATTGGAAAAAAAGATATCCTTATGCACAAGCATGGTCTAGTCCAGGAGTTGAAGAGAGAGCAAAAAGTCAGAATGTCATGGTGGAATTTGATGCTCCTTTAACAGATAAGGCACCTGACTTATGGTCTGATGAGATTGATCAACTTATTTTTAAGGGAAGTTCTGTGATTGAAGAAGTGGTGTTTTTTCATGAATCAACTAAAACACTCATTGTAACGGACCTTATAGAGAATTTTGAACCAGAAAAGATAGCTAGTCCAATCCGAAGAAAAGTTTATCGTTTAGCTCGTGTAACAGCCCCTGATGGGCAAACTCCTATCGATTATAGGATGACTTTTTTTAGAAGACAAATAGAGGCAAAGGTTTCCTTTTCCCGTATGTTAAACTGGAAACCGGATAAGATCATTCTTGCACATGGTTTATGCTTTTTTAAAAATGGTACGGATGAATTAAGACGTGCTTTTAGATGGATACGATAAAGGAGAGAAAGATGCAACATTCGTCTTGGCATGCTTTGATTAAGGAGCAATTACCTGAGGGCTATTTTGGGAAAATCAATCAATTTATGGAACAGGTCTATGCTCAGGGAACTGTTTATCCACCTAAGGAAAAAGTTTTTCAGGCTCTCTTGACTACACCACTTGAAGAAGTGAAGGTGGTGATTCTAGGGCAAGACCCCTATCACGGGCCAGGTCAAGCGCAGGGTTTGAGTTTTTCTGTACCTGACTCAATCCCAGCTCCGCCGTCCTTGCAAAACATTTTAAAAGAATTGTCAGATGATATCGGCGTTAAGAAATCACATGATTTGACGTCTTGGGCTGAGCAGGGAGTCTTACTTCTCAATGCTTGCTTGACGGTTCCTGCTGGGCAGGCCAATGGTCATGCTGGGCAGATATGGGAGCCATTTACAGATGCTGTGATTCAGGTGGTCAATAATCTAGATAGACCAGTAGTCTTTGTGCTCTGGGGCGCTTATGCACGCAAGAAGAAGGTCTTGGTTACCAATCCTCACCACTTAATTATCGAATCAGCCCATCCTAGTCCTTTATCGGTTTATAGAGGATTTTGGGGTTCCAAGCCTTTTTCCAAGGCCAATGCATTCTTAACAGAGATAGGACAAGAGCCAATCGATTGGCTTAGATAAGGAGAGAATATGCCTCAGTTAGCGACGATTTGCTACATTGATAACGGAAAAGAACTGCTCATGCTCCATCGCAATAAGAAGCCCAATGATGTCCACGAAGGTAAATGGATTGGTGTTGGTGGGAAGCTAGAGCGAGGTGAGACTCCTCAAGAATGCGCTGCGCGTGAAATCCTCGAAGAGACAGGTCTCAAAGCCAAGCCAGTACTTAAAGGTGTTATCACTTTTCCTGAATTTACGCCAGATTTAGACTGGTACACCTATGTTTTTAAGGTGACAGAGTTTGAGGGTGACTTGATTGACTGCAATGAGGGGACGCTGGAATGGGTTCCCTATGACGAGGTTTTGAGCAAGCCAACTTGGGAAGGTGACCACACCTTTGTTGAGTGGCTTTTAGAGGACAAACCCTTCTTTTCAGCCAAGTTTGTTTATGATGGGGATAAATTATTGGATACCCAAGTCGATTTCTATGAATAAAGGAGAAAGCAGATGCTACTTATCAAAAATGGTCGTGTAATGGATCCCAAGTCTGGTTTGGATCAAGTGTGTGATGTTTTAGTGCAAGATGGGAAAATTGTCAAGATTGCTCCCGAAATCAAGGAAGAAGGAGCAGAGCTAATTGATGCTACTGGTCTTGTAGTTGCGCCTGGACTAGTGGATATTCATGTTCATTTCCGTGAACCTGGTCAAACCCACAAGGAGGACATCCATACTGGGGCACTAGCGGCTGCTGCAGGTGGTTTTACAACGGTTGTCATGATGGCTAATACTAGTCCAACCATTTCGGACGTAGAGACTTTGAAAGAAGTTCTCCAGTCTGCTGCCAAGGAAAAGATTAACGTCAAGACAGTTGCGACTATTACCAAGAACTTTAATGGCCAAGACTTGACAGACTTTAAGGCTCTTTTAGAAGCTGGAGCCGTTGGTTTTTCAGATGATGGAATTCCGCTTGAAAGTAGTAAAGTGGTTAAGGAAGCCATGGAAGAAGCCAAAAAACTCAATACTTTTATCAGCCTTCATGAGGAAGATCCCGGATTGAACGGCATTCTTGGGTTTAATGAAAACATTGCTAAAGAACATTTCCATATTTGTGGTGCGACAGGGGTGGCAGAATACGCCATGATTGCGCGTGATGTCATGATTGCCTACGCAACCAAGGCCCATGTTCACATCCAGCATTTGTCTAAGGAAGAAAGTGTCAAGGTAGTGGAATTCGCTCAAGGTTTGGGAGCGCAAGTCACAGCAGAAGTAGCGCCACAACATTTCTCTAAGACAGAAGCTCTTCTTTTAACTCAAGGAAGCAATGCCAAAATGAATCCTCCGTTACGTCTAGAGTCAGACCGTCGTGCTGTTATCGAAGGTCTCAAGTCAGGCGTTATCACCGTTATCGCAACGGACCACGCGCCTCACCATGCAGATGAGAAAAATGTCGAGGATATCACTAAAGCACCATCTGGTATGACAGGCTTGGAAACCTCTCTTTCTCTTGGTTTGACTTATTTGGTCGAAGCTGGTGAGCTAAGCTTGATGGAATTGCTTGAAAAAATGACCTACAACCCAGCCAAGCTTTACAACTTTGAAGCAGGTTATTTGGTTGAAAATGGTCCAGCGGATATCACTATCTTTAATGACAAGGCTGATCGTACTGTTGGTCCAGACTTTGCTTCGAAATCAGCCAATTCACCATTTATCGGTGAAACCTTAAAAGGGCAGATCAAATATACCATCTGCAAGGGACAAATAGTCTACCAAAACTAGATGGTACACTGCTCTATAAACTATAAGAATAGAGAGCACTTATGTACCCAACCCATCAATTTAAAGATAAGTTTGTCTTATTTCTTAAGATATTTTTCCCTATCCTGATTTATCAGTTTGCCAATTATTCTGCCTCTTTTGTCGATACAACCATGACGGGGCAGTACAATACTATGGACTTGGCTGGCGTTTCAACTGCAACGAGTCTATGGAATCCTTTCTTCACTTTTTTAACAGGGATTGTTTCGGCCATGGTTCCCATCATAGGCCATCATCTAGGACGAGGTAAAAAGGAAGAAGTGGCATTTGACTTTTACCAATTTATCTACTTGGCTTTCGGACTGTCTTTGGTCTTGCTTGGCATGGTAGTATTCTTAGCGCCGCCTGTCTTAAATCATATCGGACTAGAAGCTCAAGTAGCGGCGGTCGCAGTTTCCTATCTTTGGTACCTGTCTATTGGAATTATACCCTTGTTGCTTTTCAGTGTCATTCGGTCATTGTTAGATTCTCTTGGTTTGACCAAGCTATCTATGTACCTCATGCTTTTGTTACTTCCACTAAATAGTGGTTTTAACTATCTTTTGATTTATGGAGCCCTTGGTTTCCCTGAGCTTGGTGGTGCAGGAGCAGGGCTAGGAACTTCACTAGCCTATTGGGTTTTATTGGGGATTTCTCTTCTTGTTTTGTTCAAACAAGAAAGGTTAAAAGCGCTACATCTTGAAAAACGCATTCCACTCAATATAGATAAAATCAAGGAAGGCGTTCGATTAGGTCTACCAATCGGAGGAACCGTCTTTGCGGAAGTGGCTATTTTCTCCGTTGTGGGACTGATCATGGCTAAGTTTTCATCGCTCATCATCGCTAGTCACCAGTCAGCTATGAACTTTTCCAGTCTCATGTACGCTTTTCCCATGAGTATTTCCTCTGCTATGGCGATTGTTGTGTCTTACGAGGTTGGGGCTAAACGGTTTGAGGATGCAAAAACCTATGCTCGTCTGGGAAGAGTAACCGCCCTTATTTTTGCAGGTCTTACCCTATCTTTTCTCTACATTTTTAGAGATCGTGTAGCAAGTCTATATGGGAATGACTCTCACTTCATTGAAACAACTGCTGTATTTCTAACCTACAGTCTCTTTTTCCAGCTAGCTGATACCTTTGCGGCTCCGCTCCAAGGAATTTTAAGAGGGTATAAGGACACTATCGTTCCTTTCTATCTTGGTCTAATCGGATACTGGGGAGTAGCGATACCTCTAGGATATCTACTAGATCAAGTAACTGACTTAGGGGCATTTGCCTACTGGATTGGGTTAATTGCCAGCTTGATTGTTTCTGGTTGTTTGTATCAATGGCGTTTGAAAACCGTAATGAAAAGATTGAGCTAATTTTAAGAAAATATCCTGATAAACGACTTTGTGAAATAATGCTCTAACTAGAGAGAATCCCTGTTTTAACAGGGATTTATTTTTTTATATTGTGAAATTTTAATAGCCATATACTTTGACAGTGTATACTAAAAAAGGTAAAATAGTAAGGTAAGTACAAAGTTAGAAAGGCAAGATTATGTCAACTTTAGATAAGAATCTTTTGCTAGAGATGTTCCGTAAGATGGAAGAAATCCGTCGCATGGACTTAAAAATTGCTCAGTTAGTGAAAAAGGGGAAAGTTCCCGGTATGACTCACTTTTCTGTCGGAGAGGAAGCTGCTAACGTCGGAGCGATGCTGGCTCTTAATCCAGATGATCTGATTACCTCAAATCACCGTGGCCATGGTCAAGCTATCGCTAAGGGGATTGACCTCAACGGCATGATGGCTGAAATCCTTGGGAAATACACTGGAACCTGTAAAGGAAAAGGTGGTTCCATGCACATTGCTGACCTTGATGCTGGTAACCTTGGTGCCAATGGTATCGTAGGTGGTGGTATGGGAATCGCTGTTGGTGCAGCCCTCAGTCAGCAAATGCAGAACACTGGAAAAATCGTCGTTTGCTTCTTTGGCGATGGCGCGACCAACGAAGGTGTCTTCCACGAAGCAGTGAACATGGCTTCTATCTGGAACCTTCCTGTTATTTTCTACTGCATTAACAACGGTTATGGGATTTCTGCGGATATCAAGAAAATGACCAATGTGGAGCATATCCATCAACGTAGTGCGGCATATGGAATTCCTGGAATGTTTATCGAAGATGGAAACAATGTCATTGATGTTTATGAAGGATTTAAGAAAGCTGTAGACCATGTTCGTGGTGGCAATGGGCCTGTATTGATTGAAAGTGTAACTTACCGCTGGCTTGGTCACTCATCATCTGACCCTGGTAAATATCGTACGCGTGAAGAAGTGGAATTGTGGAAACAAAAAGACCCAATCGAAAATCTACGCAAATACCTCATTGAAAACAATATTGCAAGTGCAGAAGAATTGGAAGAAATTCAAGCACAAGTCAAGGAAGCAGTAGAAGCTTCTGTTAAATTTGCAGAAGAAAGCCCATTCCCACCACTAGAATCAGCATTTGAAGATATTTACGCGGACTAAGGAGAAAGAGATAAAAATGGAAACAAAAACAATGTCCTTCCGTGACACCATTATCCTTGCTATGTCTGAGGAAATGCGTCGCGATGAAAATGTGTTCTTGATGGGAGAAGACGTCGGTGTCTTCGGAGGAGACTTCGGAACTTCTGTTGGAATGCTTGAAGAATTTGGTCCAGAGCGTGTCCGTGACTGTCCTATTTCTGAAGCTGCCATTTCTGGAGCAGCAGCAGGAGCAGCCATGACGGGACTTCGTCCAATCGTCGATATGACATTCATGGACTTCTCGGTTATTGCCATGGACAATATCGTTAACCAAGCTGCTAAAACACGTTATATGTTTGGTGGTAAAGGTCAGGTTCCAATGACTGTCCGCTGTGCAGCTGGTAACGGAGTTGGTTCTGCGGCTCAGCACTCGCAATCTCTAGAGTCTTGGTTTACTCACATTCCTGGACTTAAGGTTGTAGCTCCTGGAACACCTGCGGATATGAAAGGACTTCTCAAGTCAGCTATCCGTGATAATAACCCTGTTATCATTCTTGAGTACAAGTCAGAATTTAACCAAAAAGGGGAAGTGCCAGTTGATCCAGACTATACACTCCCACTTGGGGTTGGGGAAATCAAACGCGAAGGTACAGATGTAACAGTCGTTACTTATGGCAAAATGCTTCGCCGTGTAGTTCAAGCTGCTGAAGAATTAGCAGAAGAGGGAATTTCAGTTGAAATTGTGGACCCACGTACCCTTGTTCCGCTTGATAAGGATATCATCATTAACTCAGTGAAGAAGACTGGTAAGGTGGTGCTTGTCAACGATGCTCACAAAACAAGTGGCTATATCGGAGAGATTTCAGCTATTATTTCAGAATCAGAAGCATTTGATTATCTAGACGCACCAATACGCCGTTGCGCCGGAGAAGATGTGCCAATGCCTTACGCACAAAATCTAGAAAATGCAATGATTCCAACAGTTGAAAGCATCAAAGATGCCATACGTAAAACTTATAACAAAGAATAAAATTACATAAAATAAATTATGTAAAAATAGTTTTTAACTTTAGCAACTTGAGATACGTATTGTACCTAAGTTGTTTGAAAGTTGCGACAGAAGGGAGTCGGATCGATAATATTCGACGAACGACTTAGTAAGTCTACTAGGTTGACCGCCTGATAGCGGCAACCGTAGTAACTTGAGACTCGTTTCATATCCAAGTGATTTGAAGAGTTGCGACATGAATGAGTCGAATCGATAATATTAGACGAATGAATTAGTAAGTCTACAAGGTTGACCGCCTAATAGCGGCAACCGTAGTAACTTGAGACGCGTTTCGTGTCCAAGTTACTTGTAGAGTTGAATTCGGACGGAGGTCTGTGAAAAAAAGATAGATTTTCTTGTGTTCATCGAACACATCGTCAATCTCCTATTTTTTCATTGCCCTCTTCGTCCTTAATATCTTATATTCGAACACGGGCTAAAAGCTCGGAAAAAAGATAAATCTTCTTGGCTTCATCGAAGCCTGCGTAGATTTCCTATTTTTCAGTCGCTTTTTACGCCCTTAGTATCATAATTAGAATTGGAGAGGTCATGGCTGATGACAAGCTAAGAGCGACTCCTGCGGCTAGAAAGTTAGCGGATGATTTAGGTATCAACCTCTACGACGTTTCTGGCTCAGGTGCAAACGGTCGTGTCCACAAAGAAGACGTGGAAACTTATAAAGACACAAATGTGGTTCGCATTTCGCCACTTGCAAAACGAATTGCCCTCGAACATAACATTGCTTGGCAGGAAATCCAAGGAACAGGTCATCGTGGCAAGATCATGAAGAAGGACGTTTTGGCCTTGCTTCCTGAAAATATCGAAAACGATACTATCAAGTCTCCTGCTCAGATTGAAAAAGTGGAAGAAGTACCAGATAATATCACTCCTTATGGTGAAATTGAGCGTATTCCAATGACACCAATGCGTAAGGTTATCGCGCAACGTATGGTTGAATCTTACCTAACTGCGCCAACTTTCACACTCAACTATGAAGTTGATATGACTGAAATGCTGGCCCTTCGTAAGAAGGTTCTTGATCCGATTATGGAAGCGACTGGTAAGAAGACTACTGTAACAGACCTTCTTTCACTCGCTGTTGTGAAAACATTGATGAAACACCCATACATCAACGCTTCATTGACAGAAGATGGCAAGACCATTATCACTCATAACTATGTCAACCTTGCGATGGCGGTTGGTATGGATAACGGTCTAATGACACCAGTTGTTTACAATGCTGAGAAGATGAGCTTGTCAGAGTTGGTCGTTGCATTTAAAGACGTGATTGGTCGTACCTTGGATGGCAAATTGGCTCCAAGTGAGTTACAAAACTCAACCTTCACAATTAGTAACTTGGGAATGTTTGGTGTTCAGTCCTTTGGTCCGATTATTAACCAACCCAACTCAGCTATTCTGGGTGTAAGTTCGACAATCGAGAAACCTGTAGTTGTCAATGGTGAGATTGTCATTCGCCCTATCATGAGCCTTGGTTTAACTATTGACCACCGTGTTGTAGATGGTATGGCTGGTGCTAAGTTTATGAAAGACTTGAAAGCCTTGATTGAGAATCCGATCTCAATGTTGGTTTAAGTCAGCTATTGTTATTTTAGAGATTTAGAAGGAAGTAAGACATGGCCTTAGAAGTAATTATGCCAAAAGCCGGCGTAGATATGACAGAAGGACAAATTGTCCAATGGAATAAAAAAGTCGGTGAATTTGTAAAAGAAGGAGAAATCCTTTTGGAAATCATGACTGACAAAGTCAGCATGGAATTGGAAGCAGAAGAAGATGGATACTTGATTGCCATCCTTAAAGGAGATGGTGAAACTGTTCCAGTAACTGAAGTTATCGGTTACCTTGGTGAAGAAGGGGAAAACATCCCAACAGCTGGAGCAGCTACGCCAGAAGCTAGCCCGGCGCCTGCAGCTAGTGCTTCAAACGACGACGGCAAGAGCGATGATGCCTTTGATATCGTTGTGATTGGTGGAGGTCCTGCTGGATATGTAGCGGCCATTAAAGCTGCTCAACTTGGTGGTAAGGTTGCCCTTGTTGAGAAATCTGAACTCGGTGGAACCTGCTTGAACCGTGGATGTATCCCAACTAAGACCTACCTTCACAACGCTGAAATCATCGAAAACATCGGTCATGCAGCAAACCGTGGTATCGTCATCGAAAATCCAAACTTCACTGTAGATATGGATAAACTTCTTGAAACCAAGTCTAAGGTTGTCAATACTTTGGTTGGTGGAGTTGCAGGTCTTCTTCGTAGCTACGGAGTTACTGTTCATAAGGGAATTGGTACCATCACTAAAGACAAGAATGTCTTGGTAAATGGTTCGGAATTGCTTGAAACTAAGAAAATTATCCTTGCCGGTGGTTCAAAAGTCAGCAAGATAAACGTTCCTGGTATGGAATCATCACTCGTAATGACAAGTGATGACATTCTTGAAATGAACGAAGTTCCAGAAAGCCTTGTTATCATCGGTGGTGGAGTTGTCGGTATCGAACTGGGTCAGGCCTTCATGACATTTGGTTCAAAAGTAACTGTTATCGAAATGATGGACCGTATCGTTCCAGCTATGGATGCTGAAGTTTCTAAGAACCTTCGCTTGATCCTTGAACGTAAAGGAATGACCATCTTGACAGGTACTAAACTGCAAGAAATCATCGAGGAAAATGGTCAACTTCGTATTAAAGTTGAAGGAAAAGACGATATCATTGCAAGCAAAGCGCTCCTTTCAATCGGTCGTGTGCCAGACCTTGAAGGAATTGGCGATGTTGAGTTTGAATTGGATCGTGGTCGTATCAAGGTCAACGAATACATGGAAACTTCTGTTTCAGGAATTTACGCACCAGGTGACATCAATGGTACGAAGATGTTGGCTCACGCAGCCTTCCGTATGGGTGAAGTTGCCGCTGAAAATGCCCTTAAAGGAAATCATGCTGTTGCCAAACTTAACTTGACTCCTGCAGCCATCTACACTCTTCCTGAAGTAGCAGCAGTAGGTCTAACTGAAGAACAAGCTCGTGAGAAATACGATGTCGCTATCGGTAAATTCAACTTTGCTGCTAACGGACGTGCCATTGCTTCTGATGCGGCTCAAGGTTTCGTTAAAGTCATTGCAGATAAGAAATACGGTGAAATCCTTGGTGTCCATATCATCGGTCCTGCAGCTGCAGAATTGATCAACGAAGCGTCAAGTATCATCGAAATGGAAATTACTGTCGAAGAAATGCTGAAGACTATCCACGGACACCCAACATACTCTGAAGTGATGTACGAAGCGTTTGCGGATGTTCTAGGAATGGCCATCCATTCACCTAAGAAAAAATAAAACGAAGATAGACTAGACTGGAAGATTATTTCCAGTCTCTATCGTATAAAGGGATATCATGAAATATATTATCAATCATTCAAACGACACTGCTTTTAATATCGCCTTGGAAGAATATGCCTTTAAACACTTACTAGATGAGGATCAAATCTTCCTTCTTTGGATTAACAAACCTTCTATCATTGTTGGTCGTCACCAGAACACTATCGAAGAAATTAACCGTGATTATGTTCGAGAAAATGGTATTGAGGTAGTCCGTCGTATCAGTGGTGGTGGAGCTGTTTATCACGATTTAAACAATCTCAACTACACCATCATTTCAAAAGAAGATGAAAACAAGGCCTTTGACTTCAAGAGCTTCTCAACTCCAGTTATCAATACCTTGGCTCAACTAGGTGTTAAAGCTGAGTTCACAGGCCGTAATGACCTTGAGATTGATGGCAAGAAATTCTGTGGAAATGCCCAAGCCTATATCAATGGCCGTATCATGCACCATGGTTGCTTGCTCTTTGACGTTGATTTGTCAGTCCTTGCTAACGCCCTCAAGGTTTCAAAAGATAAATTTGAATCAAAAGGTGTGAAATCTGTCCGTGCCCGTGTAACCAATATTGTCAATGAATTGCCAGAAAAAATTACAGTTGAAGAATTCCGTGATTTGCTTTTGGAATACATGAAAAAAGAGTACCCAGAGATGACCGAATACGTTTTTTCTGAGGAAGAATTGGCCGAAATCAATCGTATCAAGGATACCAAGTTCGGTACTTGGGACTGGAACTACGGTAAATCACCTGAATTTAACGTCCGTCGTGGAACAAAATTCACTAGTGGTAAGGTTGAAGTTTTTGCCAATGTTCTCGAATCAAAAATCCAAGACATCAAGATTTATGGTGACTTCTTTGGTATCGAAGACGTTGCAGCTGTAGAAGATGTCCTTCGTGGCGTGAAATATGAACGCGAAGATGTTCTTAAAGCTCTAGAAACTATTGACATCACACGCTATTTTGCTGGTATCAGCCGTGAAGAAATTGCTGAAGCGGTAGTGGGGTAAGGAAAAAGAATCCATTTATGATGGATTCTTTTATTAGGGTTAAACTTAATAATCATGCTGATTAGATTATAATAGAGATGAAAAATGAAAAGGAGTTATTCATTAATGTTAGAAATTCCAGTAGAAAGCCTTAATCTATTTGAACAGTTAGACCGCAATGTTGTTGCTTTCTATAGAAATGAAGAAATTTATCAAACTGAAAGTTTAAATATAAGCATCACACAAGAACATTATGATATGAAATACAAAGAGCTTCAGCCTTTAGGATACCAGGCTGTTCAAATACCTTTAGGAATAGCTTTAGATAATGTAATCCAGCAAGCATATTTCCAAAATCTTATAATTGGCGGTCTACTGCCCGATGAAATCAAAGTAAGCAAAGAGGACTTAATGCCTTTGAAAGATATTGTTGATAGTTTTTGTATTATGTATGCTGCAGCAAATAACCGACTGGAAAATAGTAAGGCTTATGAATTTATGAAAAATAAGACAGTGTTCTTTATTGGTAAACTGTTAACTGACGATCTTAAAAATGGTGACGAAATTTCGTATATGGGAATCGAAAGAGAATCATCTGATGGAACTTCTTATGAAGCAGTAAAATGTTTTCTAACTAAAGAGAGTGCTGAGCAGTACAATGATTCAAAAAAAACTGTAAGCTCAGCAAATCTAGCCTATCTGCAAGCCTTTTGGGGTAAACCAGTAATTATAGAGCCTCACCGTAATTACTGGATTGAGTTTAAATAACAAAAAAACGAAAGATCAATTCCTTTTATCTTTCGTTTTTTTAACGATAGTTGATTTACATAATTTATAATATGTAACACTTATAAACTATCCAAAGCATTCTTTTGTTCATCATTGACGATATGGGTATAGAGATCAGTGACTTGTGTGCTGGCATGTCCTAATTGGTGACTGACTAAAACTTGAGATTTAGTTGCATCATAGAGCCTAGTTGCTAAGGTATGGCGTAGTTTATGGGGTGTTACACGAACTTTGAAGTCCTCAGAGTACTTTGCGACCATTTTTTCAACACTGGAAGCATCAATCCGATTAGGAACACCTCGGTAGAGTGTCAGAAAGAGCGCTGTATCTGTCTTTTCCGTCTTATAGCGTTGATTCCGAATGGCGAGATAATTTTCTAGATAAGACTTAGCAAAGGCAGCGACATTAACTGAGTCACGTTTACCCCCTTTTCGAGTGACATCGATAACCATCATTTTGAGATTGAGGTCCCTTAGATCGAGATTAACAGCTTCTGACAAGCGGACACCAGACGCCAATAGAAGGGCAATAATGGCTAAATCACGTTCTTTATTTTTATTGAATGACGAGAGCGCGCGATTTGAGAGTTGTTGAGGGTACTCTTGGTCGATATAAGTTAGAAAACCCTCTGTTTCATCACCTAAAAAGAGTTTTTGCTTGATGTTCTCAGCTCTAGCAGCAAGTGTTTCTTTCTTTTTCTTGGTTGAAACTTTCTTCATTACATTGCGATAGAAATAGGGTTCTCCTTGATCATTTTCAACTTCCTCGGTTAGATATTTGTAAAGACTGGAAAGTGCTGATAAAGTTCGATTGATGGTTGTCTGTGAAACGCCTTGTTTGGTTGTATTGGCATTCAGCAAAGGTCGTTCTCGTAGGTATAGGATAAAGGATTCCATGTCTTTTTTAGACATATTTTCCAGGACTGATAAAGGAATGTCAGACATTTTATCAGCATCTGAAATACCAGACTCCAAAACCCAGCTGAAAAATCGATCGTATTCCTTGAGGTATTCGTACAAGGTTGTAAAACTGTAGGGCACAGCAAGCTTAGATTGGTAGTATTCCAGAACATACCAGGGCATGATTTGTTTTAGTTTGTCGATTCGTTCTAGTAAAATCTCACGTTTCATGATTTTCTCCCTAAATTAGTCTACTAGTAGTATAGCATAGACACATATATTTTTCAAGAAAATTATAGTTTTTCGGAAAGATGATATAAGAAACTTTTAAAATATCTAACTTTATCCCATTCACTCTGAACCATTTTATTAAATTTCATCATACTTGAGTAACATATTAGGAATCTTTTCTTCAAGACTCTTGCGAACTTTTCCTCGTATTGCAGTGTCCATTTGGCTGTTTATGCTTGTGATAGTTGATTTGGTTTCTGTAGCAATTTTCTTAGCTGTCTTACTAAAGTTTTCTTTTAATTTATTTTTTGCTGTTATTGCTATCTTTGCTTCCGCAATGATTCGGTTTCTTTCCATCATTCGATACATTTGTTTCAGTGCATATTGATATTCTTCATCTGTGTAGTATTCATTCATTGGTGCTTGCATAATCTCTCCTTAGTTTGTGAAATTCTTCCTCTAATTCATTTCTTTTTTTGCGAAACTCGTTATCGTTTTTTTCTCTCTCATTTTCGAGTTTAATTCTATGTTCTCGGTATACTTGTTCCGAAAAGTGTCTCAGATTTTCTATTTCTGTAAAGTAGTCTCTAACATCATCAGCAGTTGATGAAAATTTTCTCAAGACTTGATACATTTTATCAACTTCATCAGACATCAGTTTTTCTAAATTTGCATTTCGTTCGTTTAAATCGAGTGCTTTATCATCGAGTTCTTTCTTTTGTTGATAATATTGTTCTTCTAGATTAAACAGTTCTCTCTCTTTCTCTCTAATTTCCTCCCATTTCACATCTTTTCTTTCCATTGTCTGAACTCCTTGGCAAATTGTGTGTCTGTTGCTACTGTTTTTTCAATGACATTCTGTAATTGTTTGTCTAACTGTTCAAATGCTTGGGCGGAAGCATTCATCTTAGTGACTGTTTGTGTTGTCTCTGCCTGAAAAGTATCGATAAACTGTGCTTGAGTGATACCTTGGCTAGCAAAAATGGCCTCAACCTCATAGGGAGCTAATGCTGTGTAGCTTGTAAAATCGATTTTTGACCAAATTTCTTGTAATTCCTGATTTGCTTTTTTGGCTAAGGCGCTCACTTCATCAGCTCCAGTTCTTGCTGCAGTAGCCATAGATGATGATAGGATAGAACCTTGAGCTGCATCTAAGTATATTTCCTCAGAACTACTAATACCACCTGATGACCATTTTGACTTCAAGTCCTTGTAATGAGCCATTCCTCGGAGACTGTTGGCATAGGCTCGATAAACACCACTGATTAAGGGTTTTCCTCCCTTGCCATCTATAACTTGACCAGTTACAGGATCAAACTCCCAGTCCTCAATTTTATGGCTCGAACCATCAATCCAATGAATCGTGCTAGGCATAGAATTTGTAATATCAATCGGACTGGTGTACCTTTCTGGGTGATTAGAGTCATTCCAACGTACTACATTATCATGTTTTCTACGGTAATCTATAAACATAGAAGGGTTGCTTTCAATAAATGCTTTTTCTTCCAGTGTAAGTCCACCATATTTAAACCAAGCATTAAAAGTGGTTGTAGGGATGTGGTATTTAGCTCCCACCTTCAGCATGTAAGATCCTTGTGAATAACCTGATAGTTGACTGACTTCATATCTAGGATCGTCCATAATCTCTTTTACAAATTGGTCAGCAACCTTATATTGTGGAGATAAGTAAGTTTGCCTTGCAATTATGGCACTATAGAAATCGCGTGAACCAAACATAGTTTTATTCACCGGACTATCAGGATCCGTTCCAGCAGCAATCACAGCTACATTTTTATAATCTGGTTCGCCGTTGACAATAGGTGCAACTGCTAGCCCGTCAAAACCTGTTTCAGTGTCAGACTTAGTGGCAACAACACGGAATTCTTGACCATCTGAGGTAGTTATGGTGTTGGTTTTTTCTAAATCATCAGGAGATATACTTTCACTGAGATTTGAATTGACATAAGTCCGACCGTTACGCTTAGCGAATTCAAGATTTACACTATATACAGCATAATCCCGATTCAAATTGTTTAACTGCTCATCTGTATAGGAAAATGTCATCATTGTTCTCCCGTGCTATTATCTGAATATGTAACAATTACTTTTAAGTCGGTCACTCCTTTGTAATTGTTAAGGAATTGCCTTTTCTCATTGGTCAATGAACCTTGATAATTCTTTTTATCATGGAGTCCATGGCCTATCCTATACTTAGTTTTTCTTTCATCATTAAATTTGATTTCTACATCACAAGACCATGAACCTGGAGGGTTTGTGTAGTTTGGATTGGAAATCTTAATCTCCTCAATCCCTTCATAGGAATTTTTTAAAGCGTTGACCAAGCTGATTTCGTACTCTCTATTCCGACGTTCTTCTTGAGACTTCCCTAACATACTAAACACAAAAACACCTCCTGTTGTGATGGCTACGAGTAGAAAAACTATGAATAATGGTTTATAGCTTTTTCTTAATCTGTCTTTACTCATTATCATTTCCTCTTTATCTCAGCATATTCATCATTGACACTGTATACATTTTTCCCTTGATTTAATTCATTAAGTTGTTTATCTGTATAAGTGAAACCACTACTGTACTCCTTTTTCTTTATCCGAATAATATATAGTAACTAAAGATGTTGTTTTCCCTTTATGAGAATTCAATATTTCCCACTGGTCGTTTATTTTTTTATTTGTTTTTCCATTAACAAAACCATTATAATTTTCAACGTCATTTAAAGAGTGGCCTACACGGTATTCTATTTTTACTTTATCTGAAAATAGAATATTTACATCACAAGACCAGTCGCCCGGAGGGGTTGTATATTCTGGATTAGAAATTTTGATCTCTTCTATCCCTTTGTAGGAATTCTTTAAGGCGTTTACCAAACTAACTTCATATTCTCTATTTCGACGCTCTTCTTGGGATTTCCCTAACATACTAAACATAAAAACACCTCCTGCTGTGATAGTTGCGAGTAGAAAAACTATGAATAATGGTTTATAGCTTTTTCTTAATCTGTCTTTACTCATTGTTATCTCCACTCCTCTCAGTATATTCAGAATTTACACTATAAACATTTTTTCCGTGATTTAATTCATTGAGTTGTTTATCAGTATAAGTGTATACCATTAATATTCTCCTTCTGAACCATCTGAATAAATAATTTTTGTGAGTTTACTAGTCTTACCCAAGTGACTATTTAAAAATTCTCGGTCCTCTTTTCTATTCTCTCTTTCTAAGGATACATCAGAAATACGTTTATCATTTTTTGAATAATTAATTTTATATTTTATGCTTCTCTCATTAAAAAATAGTTCAACTACGCAAGTCCAGCTTCCTGGCGGATTTGTGTAGTTTGCATTAGAAAATCTAATTTCTTCAACACCCTCATAACTATCTTTTAAAGTTTCAACCAAACTAACTTCATACTCTCTATTTCGACGTTCTTCTTGAGACTTCCCTAACATACTAAACATAAAAACACCTCCTGCTGTGATAATTGCGATTGACAAAACGATTAGTAACCTTTTATAACTTTTTTTAATGCTGGAATTGTTCATTTAAGATTTCCTCCTTTCTCTTGTTATACTATAAGATTAGTCTATTTTACACTATAATAAGAAAAAGTTGATTTACTTCTATAAGGTCTTAGTAGGACTCCCAGAATCCGTTCCCGCAGCAATCACAGCTATACTTTTATAACCCGGTTTGCCGTTGACTATAGGAGCCTACCGCCAAACCATCAAAACCTGTTCCTCGGTGAGACTTAGTCGCAACGACACGGAATTCTTGACCATCGGAGGTGGTTATAGTGTTGATTTCACCTTTTTTAACTCGTTATCTGATTTAGCAGTAACAATATTTGTTCGGTTTTCTTTACGCTGTGCGAACTCAGTATTAACACTGTAAACATTCGGACCTTGATTCAATTCATTAAGTTGTTTGTCTGTATACACGTATTTATTCATCATAGCTCCCCTTCTGAACCATTCGAATATTTAACTTTAACTTTTGACTTAGTAGAACCTCGCCTAGAATTTAAAAAATGTTGAAATTCTTCATCACCCTTATTATATACTCCAATCCTAATTTTATTCGAGTTTATATCAAAAGCTAAAACATGTTCTTTAGATGTTCCATCAAAAAATTTTAGTTTCACATCCGCCCCCCAAGCGTCTGAAGGAATTGAGCTGTACGATGGATTCGTAATCGTTACCTCCTCAATCCCTTCATAGGAATTCTTTAAGGCGTTTACCAGACTAACTTCATACTCTCTATTTCGACGCTCTTCTTGGGATTTCCCCAAGATACTAAACATAAAAACACCTCCTGCTGTGATAGTTGCGAGTAGTAAAACTATGAATAATGGTTTATAGCTTTTTCTTAATCTGTCTTTACTCATTATCATTTCCTCTTTTTCTCAGCATATTCAGCATTGACACTATATACATTCTTCCCGTGGTTTAATTCATTAAGTTGTTTTTCTGTATAATTAAATACCATTACTGTTCCCCTCTTTCTTTGTTAGAGTATGTAACCGTAACTGTATTAGTTGTTATTCCTTTTCTTCGGTTAAGAAAATCTCGCTGTCCATAAGTCATACGACCGTTATAATTTTCTATCTCATCTAGGTTATGTGGAATTCCATAGAATATTTTTTCCCCATCTTCAAACAAAATATCAACCTTACAAGACCAGTCACCAGGAGGGTTCGTATATGTTGGATTGGAAATTTTGATTTCTTCTATCCCTTCATATGAATTCTTTAAGGCATTTACCAAACTAACTTCATACTCTCTATTTCGACGTTCTTCTTGGGATTTTCCTAACATACTAAACATAAAAACACCTCCTGCTGTGATAGTTGCGAGTAGAAAAACTATGAATAATGGTTTATAGCTTTTTCTTAATCTGTCTTTACTCATTATCATTTCCTCTTTTTCTCAGCATATTCAGCATTGACACTGTATACATTCTTCCCATGCTTTAATTCATTGAGTTGTTTGTCAGTATAATTAAATACCATTACTGTTCCCCTGTTTCACCATTTGAATAAATCACTTTTACATTTTTTTCTGTAATTCCACGATGGTTTATCAAATATTGATTATCATCTTTTCGAGAACTATTTTGAAAATCTCTACTTCTTATTTCGTTATTTTGTTTATTAAATGCGATTATATAACTTAGTTGTTTGCTATCAGAGAAAAATATTTTAACTTTTGCGCCCCAAGCATCAGACGGAATTGATGCATATGAAGGGTCGGTTATATGTACCTCCTCAATCCCTTCATAGGAATTTTTTAAAGCATTAACTAGACTTACTTCATATTCTCTATTTCGACGCTCTTCTTGGGATTTCCCTAACATACTAAACATAAAAACACCTCCTGCTGTAATGGCTACGAGTAACAAAACGATTAGTATCCTTTTATGGCTTTTTTTATTGCTGGAATTATTCATTTAAGCTTTTCCTCTTTTTCTACTTGAAAACTCTTCATTTACCATATAAATAGCAAAATCTTGGGTTAAATTATTCAACTGATTATCAGTATAATTAAATACCATTATTGCTCTCCTGTTTCACCATTTGAATATCGTACTAATATTGTAGATTCTGTTTTACCAATGTGTTTTTGAAGTATCGACCATTGTTGATCAATTTCTTCATTAGTATCCCCTTTCATAAGACCATGATGGTTTTCTTTATAGGTTAATCTGTGATTAATTCCATAAGTAATAGTTTGACTATCATTGAACTGTACTGAAATATCACAAGACCACGAACCCGGTTTGTCATTATTGTAAGGATCCATAATCTTAATCTCCTTAATCCCTTGGTAGGAATTCTTTAACGCATTAACCAGACTTACTTCATATTCTCTATTTCGACGCTCTTCTTGAGACTTCCCTAACAACCTAAACATAAAAATAGCTCCTGCTGTAATGGCTACGAGTAACAAAACGATTAGTAGTCTTATATATCTTTTTTTATTGCTGGAAATATTCATTTAAGCTTTTCTCCTTTTTCTCCTTGAAGACTTTTCGTTCACACTATAAACAGCATAATCTTGGTTTAAATTATTCATCAGTATAATGGAAATTCATCATAGTTCTCCTTGCTCGCTATCAGAATAAGTAATTCTCACTGACTTTAAAGTTTTCCCTCTATGAGTTTCTAAATACTGCCAATCTTCGTTTGTTTCTTGACGGCCACCATAATTGATTTTATAGTTTAAATGATGATTAATCTCATATGAAAGAGTTCTTTCATCATTAAATTTAATTTCGATATCACAAGACCACGAACCTGGTGGGGTTGTATAATCAGGATTGGAAATCTTAATCTCCTCAATCCCTTCATAGGAATTCTTTAACGCATTCACCAAACTAACTTCATACTCTCTATTTCGACGTTCTTCTTGAGACTTCCCTAACAACCTAAACATAAAAACACCTCCTAATGTGATGAATACGAATAGTAAAACTATGAATAATGGTTTATAGCTTTTTCTTAATCTGTCTTTACTCATTATCATTCCCTCTTTTTCTCAGCAAATTCCGCATTGACACTATATACATTCTTTCCATGCTTTAATTCATTGAGTTGTTTATCAGTATAACTAAATGCCATTATTGCTCTCCTTCGTCATTATTAGAATAAGTTACCCTAATTTTCGAAGCAGTTTTACCCTTGTTTTCATTTAAAAATTGTCGATCTTTTACTCTATTTTCCCATTCCAATGAAGTATCTGTTATTTCTTCAGTGTCTAGAGAATATCCAATACCATACTTAATTTTTACTTCATGTTTAAATTTGATTTCTACATCACAAGACCACGAACCAGGAGGGCTTGTGTATTCTGGATTGGAAATTTTAATCTCTTCAATCCCTTGGTAGGAATTCTTTAAGGCATTAACCAAACTTACTTCATACTCTCTATTCCGATGTTCTTCTTGCGATTTTCCTAACAAACTAAACATAAAAATAGCTCCTGCTGTGATGGTTGCGAGTAACAAAATGATTAGTATTCTTGTATGACTTTTTTTAATTCCAGAATTATTCATTTATGCTTTTCTCCTTTTTCTTATTATACAATATTCTAATCATTCTTTACAAAGTAGGGGGTAAAAATCATACTATATACTGAAAATTAGATTTCTAATTCTTAAAAAACCAAATCTTTTTTGATTTGGTTTTGAAGGTTTATATTTAATTTTATTTATACCGATTATACTCATCTTTTTTATGTACTACCATATAGCAGGATACCAAGTTGACGAAGATTTTAAGCAGGAAGGTTTCGGATCGATCAGTATCTATGGTTATCTGAGACAAGACATTAATGATCGAATGTGTCATAACGCAAATCCAGAGATTCTTTGTTTTGATATAAAGAGCTGAGAGTATGAAAGAATTCGTCAGCAATCCAAATAAAAACGGTAGAGTTTGCAGAGTTGCTAGGGAGCCATCAATGTAAAAGAACAACAGATGCCAAATCGCCCAGCTGAAAAAGGTTAGAATTGCTGAGTAAAAATATGGCAACTTTTCTTGTAAAATTGGTTGAAAGACATATCGCCATCCAATCTCTTCTATACCGCCAAAGACAATAAATTTGAAGAACATCAAAAATGGGAGATACCAGCTAAATTCTACTATTTTCCCACCAAACATTAGAAAAGAAAAATCAAGGACAATAAGGAAAAAAGATAATAAATAGTGTTTATAACTGGTATGAATGTTAAAAAAATCTTTTACAATCTTTTTAAAATGAATATGAAAATAGTGATTTGCAACAATTGTTCCCCAAAGAGCTGAAGAAATGCCACCTAGAAAGATTCCTAAAATAGATAATAGATTGGAATGAATAGAAAAATGATTCAAGAGAAAGAAAAGGAGACAAACTGATACTAACTGGCTAAATGTGCCTAGCAAATATACCGCAATTGCCTTATTTCTTTTCATTGAGAATCCTTTCAATAATATTTTACGTAAAATAAATTATGCAAACAGAACTTATAACAACAAATCTTTTACTTTTCCAATTTCACTTTTTGGAATCACTAGGTGAATCATATCACCCAGATACATTCTAGTTGAGCCGTTAACGGTTTGACTTTTGCCATTATGGACTTGGGTGGTGATGAGTACGTTATGTGGCAAGTTTAGTTCGTGAACTTGTTTTCCAGCGATCTTATCTGATACAGGGATTTCAATAAGAGTGACTTCTCCTTCGTCTGTTGCTTCTTCTGGTAGCATTTTTTCTAGCATTGCCTCATAGACTGGTGCTCCCTTGAGCAGATCCATGACGATGTAGGCGACCAAGGTTACTAAGCCCAGTGGCATGAGGTTGCGAATGTCCCCTACCATCTCAGTAACAAGTATCATAGCAGTTAAGGGAGCCTTGGAAATTGCCCCAAAGTAGCCACTCATTCCTAAAATGACAAATATAGGAAACTGCTCCTGACTAACAAGCCCAATATTCACACAAATGACACCAACTAGGGCACCGAGTAAGGAACCAAGCGCCAAAATGGGTAGGAAAATTCCTCCTGGGAGGCCACTTCCATAACTAATCATACTCCAAACAAAGCGGATCAAAAAGTAAGCTAATAAAACTTGAAAACTAAAATCTTGCTCAGTTAGGGAAAGAACAAGCTGATTTCCACCACCAAGGATTTGTGGCAAGAAAATCCCGACTGGTATGATGAGGATAAAGGCTAGGATTGGATAATAAGCTTTATCCAAATGGATTTTTTTACCAATCCAGTCATAAACTCGACCAACATTGAGTACAGCTTTCTCATAGAGAAAACCAGAAAGCCCGAGAAAAACTCCCATAAGGAGGTAAATCCAATACTGGTCTAGGGTCATGATAGGAATGTTGTCTGGCATATCTAGTACGGGTGTTAGGCCAAATATGAGTAGTGAGACAAAGTTTGCTACGAGACTGGCTGCTAGAGTTGAGACCCAGAAAAAGCGTGAAAAATGATGATAGACTTCCTCTACAACAAAGAGGAGACCTGCAATCGGTGCATTAAAGGCAGCGGCTAAGCCTGCGGCAGCACCACTGGCAATCAGGGAGCGTTCCTCTACCGGACTGGATTTGAGCCACTTGGCAATACCTTTTCCACCAACTGCTCCAAGTTGAATACTTGGTCCTTCTCGACCTAGCATAAGGCCACTGGCAATAGCAAGAATCCCTAGAATATATTTTTTCCAGAGGACACTCCACCAGTTGAGAGTCATGAGTCCCTTTAGTTCGGCTTCGACTTGAGGAATTCCTGAACCCTTGATGTCTTTTTCCGACCGAGTTAGTTTCGCACTAAGCCAGCTAACAATTAGATAAAATAGACCAATGATAAAAAGATTGCGCACTAGGTGCGCTTGATCTTGATAGAGGCCTTGTATCAGGTGGAAGCCTTTTTCAATTAAGAAACGAAAAGATCCAACGATGAGCCCGACAACTAGCCCGACGATGATTCCCCGCCCAACTTGGGATAATATGGTACTTGAGGCAAAGGCAAATTCTTTCTTGGATCGGAGTATTTCTGACTGTTCCTCCATAATCATTTCCTCCAACTTAACTTTCTTTATTTGCTACAACCAGTGATTTTATCGGTTCAAAACTGGTACGATGAATAGGGGTAACTCCTAGTTTGTCAAGTCCTTCTAAGTGTTTTGCCGTTCCATATCCTACATTAGCTGTAAAATCATATCCAGGATATTGAACATCATAGCCCTTCATCAATTCATCCCGTGTCACCTTGGCCACTATAGATGCAGCTGCGATCGAGAGAGAGTTTGCATCTCCTTTGATGATGGAGGTTTGTGAAATCGGCAACTCCAGTTTCATGGCATCTATCAAGAGGTGCTCAGGTTGGGGACTGAGCTGGGAGATTGCTTCTTTCATGGCCAGTTTGGTCGCTTCATAGATATTGACTTGATCAATGATCTGATTATCCATGATACCAATACCTATTGCCAAGGCTTGGTCTTGAACGGCTTCATAAATTTCCAGATGTTTCTTTTTGGGGATCTTTTTGCTATCGTTGAGGCCTTTAATCTTACATTTTTTAGGTAAAATAACAGCTGCAGCAACTACAGGGCCAGCCAGAGGACCACGGCCTACCTCGTCAACACCTGCTACTAAGGTCAATCCTTGCTTATACAGTTCCTTTTCATAAGAAAGCATAGTTTCCAAACGAAGGTCCTCATCCAGTTCAGCCTGTATGACTTTTTTACGCTTGTTGATTTCCTTTTGAACCCCAGAACGAGGATCCTTTTCCAGTTCAAGAAAAAGGGGATTGTCTAATTCTTTGACAGTGGCAAGAAGTTCTTTAATTTCTTTAATCGTCGTCATCGATGTCGTCCAATGTATCTAAGGTGTAGTTACCGAGTTTTCCATCACGGACTTCCTTGACGAAGAGGCTGTAAAAGCGGTCGTAGTCGTCTCGGAAACCAAGGGCACGGGTCATATCCATGATGATAACAGATGCTTCTTCTTCTATCTTCATTTGTTTGAAGCGTTCAGCTAGCTTTTCTGGATAATGTTTTTTGAAATAATTAAGACCAAAAATGGTCACTTCATCCATTGGGAGTAGTTGATCTTTAATTGCTCCAGTCAAGGCTAGTTTCAAAGCGACGATTTCGTCTTCGAACTTAGGCCAAAGAATCCCTGGTGTGTCTAAAATTTCAAGGTCTTTGTTGGTTTTGAGCCACTGTTGCCCCTTGGTAACACCTGGTTTATTGCCGACAACTGCAATCTTTTTCCCAGCCAAACGGTTCATGAGAGTTGACTTACCGGCATTTGGAATTCCGATAATCATGGTCCGCAAGGTTTCGATCTTGATACCTCGTTCTTTCTGGCGTGCAATCTTATCAGCCATGAGCTTTTTAGCGGCATCCGTCACAACTTTTACAGTCACTTGCTCTTTGGAGTTGATAGCCAGAGTTTGGATTCCCTGTGATTCAAAATACTGACGCCATTCTTTGGTCATTGCGGGGTCAGCAAGATCCGCCTTATTTAAAATCAAGAGCTTTGGTTTATCACCCACAATCTTGTTTAACATAGGATTTTGACTAGATAAAGGAAGACGTGCATCCACCAAAATCGTCACAAAATCAACAAATTTTAAATTCTCCTGAACTTGCCGCCGAGCCTTAGACATGTGGCCCGGAAACCATTGAATAGTAGCCATAATATTTTCCCCTTCCGACTAAAAAAAACGTAGTAAAAACGTTTTCTTTCTTACTACCTATTCTATCATAAATTAGGAACTTTTGCACAGGCTTTGACCACAATAAATGACAAATAGTATAGGTGCGAAACATCCTTGATACCAGTCAGGATTTACTTGACTTTTTTTGCCAACAGGTATATACTTGGTGTATACAATTTCGTGGAGGTAGAGCGATGAATATAGTAAAGACTCGGAAGGTGGGGAATTCGCTCACTGTGACTATTCCTAAAAATTTGGGGATGACAGAAGGTCAAGAAATGGTTGTCTACAAAGGGATTGACGGAGTCATTGTCTTAGCTCCAAAGTTGAAAGATCCTTTTGATGGGATTACTGATTTGAGAATGACAAATGATTTTGAAGGGGTAAGGTCACTTGATAGCGAAATCTGACTATATTCCTGAAAAGCAGGATATCATTTGGCTGGACTTTGATCCATCAGTCGGTCGAGAAATCCAGAAACGGCGACCTGCCTTGGTAGTTTCTAGGAGAGAATATGCCTTGCAAACTGGTTTTGTGGCTGTCTGTCCCATCACTCATGGCCAACAACGCTTGGCAGAAAAAGGCTTGCTCGTTCCTGTCTCGTCGGACAAGGTAGATGGCGCTGTCAATCCATTTCAACTGTATACCTTTGATTTTCGGATGCGTAATGCTCAAAAAATAACAAGAATGGACACACAATGTTTTCAGAAAGTCGTCCAACTTTACCAGTACATCTTTGGAGATACTTAAATCCTACCATGCATAGACAAGGTAGGATTTATTCTATATGAGTAACCTATCTAAAAACGGATGAAGACAATTGAAGAGAATCCCTCTAGTCCAGCTTTCTTGTGCTGATGATAGATGCTCTGCTTGAAGGCATTCTTTTAGAAAATCGCGGACTTGTTCTGGTGCAATTTCAAACTCAAAGGCCTTCATCTTGTAAAAAAAGTCGATGAGATGCTTAGATAAGTAATCATCTGAAAAGGGAACTTCTCCACTTTTTCGATATTCTAATAGGAGTCGAGAAAATCTAGCTTTTTCATCAGGTAAATCACGAAAATAGGAATTGAGAAGCCAGGTCTGCTTCTGCTTTCGTTCAATCGGATCTTGACTTGCAATTCGCTGATCCTTTTCCAGTTCCTTTTGGTTTTGCTTAGCCTTGATAGCCCGTTCGTCTCTATTCTTACCAAAGAGGATTTTCTCCCACTTTCGTTCTTCTTGGGTCAAGGATTCTGTAAAGCCAAAGTAATCTTGATAGGCTCGTTCTGCAGGACCCATGGCAAGAATGAGGTTGTCAGCGTATTGCTTAGCGATTTTATCTCTTTTCTTACGTTCTTTCTCTGCCTGGATTCGTAAATGCTGCTCGTAGTCTATTTTTTCCTTACCTAGTTTGACAAGGTAGAGTTGGTCATCAGACTTACCAAGTAGAAAGGGTTTGATACACTTTTCAAGGACTTCTTCCAGACGAGCCTTCTTTTTTGGCTCTGCCTTGGTCCAACTTCCTCCTTGAAAGACTTCTAGGAAGAGCTGATAGTCTCTCTCAGGCGCAAATTGATTGCCACGATTGGCTTTGAAAACACCTTTCTCCCAAAACCATTTTAAAAGTCGTTCGTCAAAGTCGCTTTTATTAACCTTGATTTTTTCCTTTTTCTGAGCCTTTCTGGTTAGGTTTTCAACTTTTCTGAGTAGTTTTTCTTCCTCTTCTAGTTGCTGATCGAGGATAATACGATGAAAATGGCGAACACAGTCGCTTCCTATAGGGAAGAGACGTTGGCCTGTAACTCCGTTAAAGAGTTCGTAGGCGTATTTTATGGCGTTCCCACAGACGCAATTGCTACGGCCAATGCCATTAAAAATCAAGGAAACTTCATTCCATTCCTTGGTAGCTTGATCCCAAGTATCTGCTTTTGAAGCCTGTAAAACCGCATCGTGCAGGGATTTTCTAACTGGAAGAGTCATGAGGTTTCCTTTCTAGGTTATACTTTTACAACTTGAACCTCGTCTTTACCGAGTAAAATCAAGTATTTTTCAATATTTTCAATCGAATAGGCTCGAGATAAGGCCTCACCATATAGGGCTAACTGGCCACGATAGCGGTCTATGAGTTGACTTGGTTGATCATAACGGTCAGTCTTATAGTCAAAGAGGACAATTCGGTCTTGAAAGAGTAAATACCCATCTAGAATTCCACGAACCACAAAGTTCTCTTGACTCTTTTGGTCTCGTTTGAGCATGGAGAAAGGTTGTTCGCGATAGAGATGGTTGGTATTAGCAAGAATTTCCTGACCAAGTGCTGTGTCAAAGAAAGCTAGGATTTTAGAAAGATTGATTTTATCTCTTACAGCTGGACTAGTCTGAACTTGTTTGAGAGTATCTTTCAGGCTAGCAAGTGTTGGTTGCTGACTAAGGTCAATTCTCTGCATGAGTTCGTGAGTGGCACTACCAATCTCAGCTCCAGTTACCTTTTCTTTAGTTGAAAAATCTGGTAAATCGAAGCTGATTTGCTTCTCTGTTGATTTGGTTTGGTTAGCAATTTGTACCCCTTCCATATCCATTACTGGTTCGTAGAATTTCTTGATTTGGCTAGGAGTTTGGACGCTAGGAAGTTCAATAGCCGCACGGTGAAGAGTATTATAGACTTCTACTTCTTTTAGCATTTCCAGAGCTTCTTTGATAGTTTCTGACTGGCGATTGTCTGCTTGAGAACTATCATGTAGAGGGCTCTTGTTTTCCAATTCTCCGATAGCTTCTCTGGTCAGCTGGTCTTCACCAACAAAACGATAGCTAAAGTTGAGATGGTCTTTGGCAAATACTTTAGTGATCGCCCAGATCCAATCTTGGAAATTCTTGGCTTGAAGTCTGGTATGTTTATCGAGTTTTCCGTTTTCAGATCTTGGATACTCCTTGGCTTCTAGCTTTTCACGAGAGCCCTTACCGACAAGATAGAGCTTTTTCTCAGCCCGTGTCATAGCAACATACAGTAGACGCATTTGCTCAGAATAGCTAGCCAATTGCAGTTCTTTCTCATTCTGCGTATAAGTTAGGCTAGGAATGGAGAGTTTGATGGTTTTAGGATAGTGTGCTTCCACTGCTCCTGTTTCTACCTTGGCAATGTATTTGACACCAAGTCCATTCTGACGACTGAGAATAACATCAGACATCGAGTCTTGCTTATTGAAGTCCTGATCCATGTTGAGGATGAAGACATAAGGGAACTCCAATCCTTTGCTTTTGTGAATGGTCATGAGTTCTACCGCATCCTTAGGCGGAGCTACTGCTACGCTTGCGAGGTCATGCTGGGCCTCCAAAACCTGATCAATCATTCGAATAAAACGAGACAAGCCCTTGAAATTACTCTTTTCAAACTGGTCTGCTCTCAAAGCTAAAGCATAGAGATTGGCCTGTCTGGCAGGACCGTTAGGCAAGGCCCCGACATAATCATAGTAAAAACGATCGTTGTATATCTTCCAAATCAAGTCATAAAGGGACTGGGTTTTGGCATACAAGCGCCAAGAATCCAAGATATCCATGAATTGATTTAGTTTTTCCTCTAAAGGTTTGTGAATTAACTCTTTCTGATCAGCTGTTTGTTTTTGAGCATGAAGCAGTTTCTCATAAAGATTCTCTTGTACTTTATCAGCTGCTTTTTGAAGGGACAAACGTGCCAGCTCGTCCTCATCGAAGCTAAACATTGGAGACTTCATAAGGGCAACCAAGGCATAGTCTTGCAGGGGATTGTGAATGACACGAAGAGTGTCGAGCATGACTTGCACTTCTAGGGATTGGAGGTAATTATTTTGTTCTCCGTCTGTTTTTACAGGAATTCCATACTCTGAAAGAGCGAGGAGTATCTGGTCATTACGACTGCGACTGGAAGTCAAAAGAGCAATTTCCTTAAAGGCTACACCATTTTCTTGATGGAGCTTTAGGATTTCCTTGATGACTAGGCGCATTTCACCTGTTAGTTTTGTTTCTACTTGGCTCTCTTCGTCCTCTTGCTCACTGTCGTCCTTGTCGTAGAGGAGAAATTCTGCCTTGTTCTCAGGATTGGGCGTCAGTTTGGTATTGGCAAAAACAAGCTGGTGCATGCTATCGTAGTTGATTTCACCAACTTCTTGGTCCATAAGGCGTTCAAAGACATGGTTGGTTGCTGACAGCACTTCTGAACTACTGCGGAAATTTTCTTTAAGAAGAATCAACTTGCCTTCTTGAGGATTTTGCGCATAGCGTTGGAATTTCTCATTGAAAATCTGTGGGTCTGCCTGACGGAATCGGTAGATGGACTGCTTGATATCCCCCACCATAAAGCGATTATGGCCATTCGACAGCAGTTCCAGCATTCGTTCTTGAATATGGTTGGTATCTTGATACTCATCGACCATGACTTCATGGAAACGTTCCTGATAAGCCTCACGAACTTGTGGGAAATTCTCTAAAATTTCAATGGTGTAATGACTGATATCAGCGAATTCAAAGGCGTTTTCTTGGCGTTTACGTTCGCGATAAGCCTCCACAAAATCACTCATAAAGGTTTGGAAGGTTTTAGCTAGCTCCCAAGTATCTTCATGATAACGTTCTTGATAGTCGAGAATGGTTATCTGGTCCGCCAGTTGTCCTAGTTTAGCAAACTGGGCCTTTCTCTCGTCATTATAGGCATCAGCCAATGGCTTCAAATCGGCCTTACGACTGGAGTTAGTCAGAGCCCGACCATTTTTCTCCTTAGAGATGGCAACAACACGCGCAAGCACTGCTTGATAAGCCTGACTATCGGACTCTTGATTTAAGGAGCCAATTTCATCCAAAACCTGTTGAACAGCTTCTAAATAGGCAGCTTTTGGAAACTCCTTGGCATCGTTATCCAGATGATAACGGAAGAAACTTTCCAAGTCCCAAAGCACCTGCTTAATTTGCTCGGTTTGTTTGTCTTTCTCTTTTGCAAAGTCAGCTTCTTCAAACCCTTTGAGAAAAGACTCGTTCAGCCATTTTTTGGGACTGCTGGTGGATTGTAAAAAGTCATAGATTTTGTAGACTTGTTGGCGCAGACCACGTTCATCCTTGCCACGCCCAGCAAAGTTCTTCACCAAACTACTAAATTTCTCTTTATTCTCACCTTGATAATGCTCTTCAAAAACTTGATGAAAAACTTCGTTCTTTAAGAGTAACTGTTCACTTTCATTTTGTAGAATACGGAAATTCGGTGCGATATCAATCAGATAACCATGCTTGCCAAGGAATTTTTGTGTGAAAGAGTCCATGGTTCCGATGGCAGCGTTTGGTAGATCTGCCAATTGACGTCCCAAGTGTTGTTTGAGATCGAGATCATCGGTTTCTTGGATTTGTTGGCTGATTTTTTTCTCCAAACGTTCCTTGAGTTCAGTAGCAGCCTTGACGGTAAAGGTCGAGATAAAGAGTTGGCTGATTTCCACACCTCGCGCCAATTGATCCAAAATGCGCTCGGCCATAACAAAGGTCTTCCCTGAACCAGCAGAGGCTGAAACAAGGATATTTTGCCCTGCGGTATAAATGGCTTCGATTTGCTCGGCAGTTTTCTTTTGTTCCTTGCTCGAACTCGCTTCTGCTTCTTGCAATTTTTTAATTTCTTCCTCAGTTAAAAAGGAAATAGGCTTCATCGATTCAACTCCTCTCTCATTTTTTCAAACCAAGCTTGCTTGAGTTTTTCTCCGACCAGTCGTTTGCCATCAGCTAGCTCTAACTTCTCTAGAAAACGAGCTTGACCTAGATGGTAGTTTGCTTCAAAGCCAGTAATAGCCTGATGTTGTTGAACGTATGGGGCAATACTTCTGCCATTCTCTGTGTATGGATTGATGGCGAACTGACCTTGTAAAATCTTCTCAGCTGCCTTCTTGTAAAGATGGGCATTGTAGTCCAATAAGAGCTGGAATTCCTCGTCTGTCAGCTGATTAGCCTTGTTTTTGTTGTAAAATTCGCCCAAGTGACTGCTTTCTTTCTCTAAAAAGAGTCCCTGGTATTTCATAGACTTGCTGGCTTCTGCTACTGCTCCTGCCAGACTTTTAAAAGCTAATAAAGATTGGACAGGCTCAGCCATTTCCAAGTACATGGCACCGAAAAAGTTCTGCTCCCCTTCTCTTTTTAGGGCAGCAAGATAGGTTGGCAGTTGGGAATTGAGCCCATTAAAGAAATGAGGAAACTGGAACTGAGTCAGACTAGACTTGTAGTCCACCACTCCTAGCGCTCCATCAGCTTTCAAACGGTCGATTCGGTCAACCTTGCCTCGCACATGGACACTGCGACCATTATCCAATTGAATAAATGCTTGATCTTTACCACCAAATGTTGCTTCCTCTTGGATGGTTTCAATGGCTGGATTATGGCGGAGAATGTGACCTGTTGTCCGAGCGACATCAAGCAGAACTTCCTTGGTAAACTGCGCTTCCAAACTTTCCTGATAAATAGCTTCAAATTCGCGTTCTTGGCTGGTTTCCTTGATAGCTTGCTCCAAACGCTGGTCAAACGGATTTTCAGCAGGTAGTTTCAAGGCACGTTCAAAAATACGGTGCAAGAAATTCCCATGACTGCGAGCATCTGGACGCAGGCGCAATTCTTCCTGCAAACCTAAGACATAACGGAGGAAATAACTGTATTCATTGCGGTAAAACTCCGTTAAACCAGAAGTAGACAGGTAAAACTCCTTGTCAGCTGGATAGAGAGCCTGCAAGGTCTCTTTCTCTAATGGCTTGCTGCTTGGGCTAGTTGGGAGTGCAGGATTTGTAAGACCTTTTTGATCAAGTTTTTTCCCCATCACACGCGCTAGAACCTTGACAAAGGTCACATCTTGCTCATTTTCACTAGAACCTGCCTGCTGATGATAGGCAACAAGGCTAGACAAAAGACTGTGATAAGAACCCATATCATCCTTAGACAGACCTTTGTGATGAATCTTCTTCTCTGTCCGATTAAATCCAAAACTCACCAGTTCTTGAAGATAGGCCGATTCCTTACTCTCATTTTCATTGAGGAGACTTGGAGCGGATAACACCAACTGCTTACGAGCAGCATTGGCTAAGGAAAGCATGGTATAGCGATTTTTCTTGAGGTTTTCACTACTTGCAATCAGTAATTGCGCTCCCTCCTCAGTTGCTTGATTTAGACTTTGTCTTTCTTCGTCTGTCAAAAGACTGGTGTTTTGCGCGATTTTTGGCAAATGATTCTGAGTCAGCCCGATGGCGTAGACAAAGTCAGCTGTCAGAGGGGCAATCAGATCGTAACTTTGCACCAGAACGGTGTCCACTGTCGCTGGAATGGTACGATACTGGGATAAGCTCATTCCAGAATGGAGCAAGGCTAGGAAATCCTCTAGACTAACCTGTGTACCAGCGAAAACGGTCGCAAATTGTTCTAAAACATGGCAGAAAGCCTTCCAAACTTCGGCTTGTCTTTCCTGTTCTAGAGTTTCCATAGTAGCTGTCAATCCTTGCATCTGCTTGCTTAAAGCAGCATTTTTTAGAAAAGTATTCCACTTTTGCAAGAGATTTTCAGTATTTTGCTTCCGACTGGCAAATAAGGTTTCAAGTGGCGCCAAAACTCGCAGACGAAGAGCATTTAAACGCTCTAAATCAAATTTTCCATGATGGGATTTGGTAAAGGTCTGCTGAAAAGCTGGCAATCCATTGATACCAAGATAGCGGAGATATTGTTCAAAAGCATCAATATCAGCCTGGCTAAGGTCGGTATACAGACCAGTTCTGAGGAGATTAATCAAATCCTCCTGACGAAAACGGTAGCGTTTCAAACGCAAAATAGATTCGGCATACTGGGTTAAGGGATGATGGGACATGGATTCACTTCTACCAAGATAGAAAGGAATCTGGTACTGGTCAAAAATGGTTTTCAGTGATAACTGGTAAGAAGCCACATCACCTAAGAGAATGCGAAAATTCTTGTAACTCAGTTCTGGATGGTCATGTAATTTCTGACGAATAGCGCGAGCCACCAGCTCCAACTCCTCTTTTTGCGTCAAACAAGACCAGATTTGCAGGTTTTCACTGTCCTTCTCATCTACATCTAAAGCAAGTTCTGAAAAATCATAAGAAGACTCCAGCAAACGAGATGCCTTGTCAAAACTATCTATTTTCTCATGAGTCTGAGAACGATCCTGAGCAGGTGTTTGGTATTTTGCCCCCAAATGATGAAGAAATTCCACACTGGCTTGGTAGAGATTCCCTTCTGTGAACGGACTGCTATAAGCCTTCTTGCTTGCATAAGCCCCAATAACAATCTCGGCACCTTTTCGATGGAGCAGATCCACTACACGCTCTTCCTCGGCAGAAAAACGGGTAAATCCGTCAATGACCAAGGCAATCTGACTGAAATCACTGCTTACCTTGTCATTCTCAATAGCCTCAATCAAATGGGACAGCTGACTTCCCTGAGCCAACTGATCTTGATTAAGATAGGCTGTTACTTTCTCAAAAATCAAGAGTAAATCTGCTCGTTTATCCTCATCCGTCAAACTTTCCAAGTCCAAAAAGCTCATTTGAGCAGTCGTCATCTCATGATAAAGTTCAACCAACTGCTGGATAAATTGAGGATCTTGTTTAATCGCACCATAAACACGCAAGTCCTTGGGATCGAGTTCCGCAAGGCACTTATAAAAAGCCATCCCAAGACCGATGTCATCTAGACTGTTCTTGACAGGCAAATCATTTAAAACCAGGTAACGAGCCATTTGAGCAAAACGCGTGACGGTAATCGCAAAAGAAGCCTGCTGGGACAAGCATTCCAGCACGGCGCGTTCCTTTTCAAAAGAAAGAGAGTTGGGGGCGATGTAGAAGACACGCTTGCCCACAGCAACTAACTCCTCTGCCTCTCTAGTCAGAATTTCTGTCAAAGAAGTCCGAATATCAGTATAAAGTAATTTCATCTCAGCCTCGTTTGCTTTATCAAAGTTTCTTACTCTATTATAGCAAAGTTCGCTTCACAGTCCAAATCCAAAATTCTAGTTGACAATCATTTAACTAGGAAATCAATCATACCTCATCATCCATTTTCATATGCTGAAAGATATAGAGGAAAAAGTCTTTGGAAACTTCAAAATGTCCATAACGAAGTCGAGAAGTATAATCTTTCCATTCAGGATGTTGTCTAGCTATTTCTATGGAGCAATCTTTGACTGGTTGATAATACTCGACATTTCGTCTAAAGGGAAAGAATCCTTCAAACTGCTCTACTTGATAGGCTTTGTCATCTATAATTTTACCTACGGCCACAAAAGCCTGTAACTTATCTTGACCGTTCATATCGTATTTTGGACTATAGTATAAAAGATAGTCACCTTTTTTCATACGGTTTAAAGGGCCACCCTTTCCATGACAGACCTGGCAAAAATTTCCTTCAACTCCTCTTAAAACATGGTTCTTTGAAACAACTCCAACCCAATATCTAGGCATTTTTATCCTCCAACTCTACTAACATGCGATTAAAAACTTCTCTATCGTTAGATAGTTTTTCAAAAAATTCTTCATCAACACCTTCTACTAAAGGTAAAGCTTGATTGACCTTCTCCGCGCCAGACTTCGTCACTGAGACCAGTTTTGCCCGACTATCCTTTGGATGTTGATCACGTTTAATGTAGTCTTTCTTCTCCAGTAGCCTAACAATCTGGGAAACCGTCATGACATCCATACCAGTGAACCGAGCAATATCAACTTGTGTTACATATTTCTCTCTATTAGTCAAAAACAAGAGCGAAGTTAAAACGATAAATTGGGGCAAAGTAAGACCAACTGATTTTAAAACTCTTTTTAGGTTGCTTTCCCATTTGTTGTAGACTTTGATGAAAAGAAGACCTGTAGACTCTGCTTCATCATTTTTGTAAATTGAATTAAACTGATACTTTGACATCTTTTCTCCTTAAATGTTAAGTATACATATTATATAGGATTTTATTTTCTTTTTCAAGAAAAGGAAGCTTGAATTTTACAATTCTGTCAGACATTTTATAGTCTATATGCTATAATAAAAGCAAAACACATAGAAAAGGAAGTCTTATGATTAAACTACTAGCCTTGGATATGGACGGAACCCTCCTCAATGAAGCCAAGGAAATCCCACAAGCCCATATTACTGCCATTCACCAAGCTATCGAAAAAGGCGTCAAATTGGTTCTCTGTACGGGGCGCCCGCTTTTTGGTGTTCTTCCTTATTACAAAAAACTGGGTCTTGACCTCCAGAATGAGTATGTCATTGTCAATAATGGTTGCTCAACCCACCAGACCAGTGATTGGAGTCTAGTTGACTGGCAAGAACTCAGTCCATCTGACATTGAATACCTCTATGACTTAGCAGAAAAAAGCGACGTCCAGTTGACTCTTTTTGATGAGAAACATTATTTTGTTCTCGGTGGCAAGCCTAATCAAATCGTTCAAAATGATGCCAAGCTAGTCTTTTCAGACCTGACTGAAATCTCCCTTGAGGAAGCCACTAGTGGCAAGTACCGAATGTTTCAAGGGATGTTTTTGGGCACCAAAGAGCAAACAGATGATTTTGAAGAGCGTTTTGCTGAGGAGCTTTGCCAACGATTCAGTGGAGTTCGTTCGCAACCTGTCATTTATGAAGCCATGCCACTTGGAACAACAAAGGCTACTGCTCTTTCTCGACTAGCAGAGATTTTGAAGATCGAGCCCTCAGAGATTATGGCCATGGGTGATGCCAATAACGATATCGAAATGCTCCAGTTTGCCGGGCTTGGTATTGCAATGGGAAATGCCAGCGACCATGTCAAATCCCTTGCCAATGATGTTACAGCCAGCAATGAAGAAGACGGCGTCGCGCGTGCGATTGAGAAATATATTTTATAAATAATAAAAGCAAATAGACAGTTAATACTGCTATTTGCTTTTTTGCTACTTAACCAAATAGGCAATCAAGGCTATAATCCATAGATGAGCTGGATAGAAAATATAAAAGAAATATTTACTCCAACTGGTTTCTTTTCCACGCTGTCCATTATACAAGGCCATAAAAGGAAATACGGTGATAAAGAGCCAGTCAGAATTGTAAAGCATCATTTCTAGTGTTTGATACCAAGTGTCGTAAATTTGGATGGAAGTCACTAACAAGAAGGCCCACAGAAAGGCATATAGGAGATTTCGCAAGCTCTTGCGATTTCGACAAGAGTAACTAATCAAGAGAAATGGTAGCATGGTGATGCCACCCTCAGTAAAAAGACAGCCAAATATCAGAATACCAGCAACCCCAATCCGACGCCACAACTTCTCCTTTTTATCCAACTCTTTTCTAGGAAAGCCTATCCAAAGCATGGTTACACCGATGGCCAAAGTCAAGAAAATATTGTTATGAACCATTACTCCTTTGGATGCAAATAGGGCATTGAGTAGGCTATTTCCAGCAAATATGATAAGCGCCCAAGACCAAAGTCGGATGAGATAGTTTTTCAAATTTCGAGTATGGATAAATCCTTCCATAGCCATATAGGCAAACCAAACTCCCACACAACGGGTCAAGGCGTGAAAGATACCTTCCCATAAGGGAGGTACTAGCCCAGTGATATGGGGGATATGGTCTAAAACCATTATAGCTGCCATCAGGTACTTCAACTGCGTTGCATTCCATTTTTTCATAATAAACCTCTTTCATTTTGATCTACATAGAGTATAGCATACATTTCCACGTATAATCGTACACCCATCTTACATTTAAAAAGCCTATCTTACATTTTTGTAAGACAGGCGTGAATATCAAAAAATGATTATAAAATTTATCTTCTAGTCCGTAATTCGTTGGTACATTTCTGGTCTTCTATCTCGAAACAAGCCCCAGTTTAGGCGTTCGCTTGCTCCCTTATCAAGGTCATAAGTTGCTAACAGAACAGCTTCTCCTTGTCTTTCGGCTTGCTCTAGAATAGCTCCCGTTTCGTCCGTCATAAAGGAGGAACCGTAGAAGTCAAGACTAGAACTCTGTCCGCCATTTTCCTCACTAGGAGTGACTTCTTCCAAGCCATAGCGATTGGCTGCAATAACTGGGACAATATTTGCTGCTGCGTGCCCTTGCATGGTACGTTGCCAGTAACCACAACTATCCGTATCTAAGATAGGCTCTGAACCAATAGCGGTTGGGTAAAAGAGCAATTCTGCCCCATTCAATGCAAGACAGCGCGCTGTTTCAGGGAACCATTGATCCCAACAGATGCCAATCCCAATCTTAGCGTAGCGAGTATCCCAGACCTTGAAACCGGTGTTGCCAGGCGTGAAGTAAAACTTTTCTTGATAATAATGGTCATCTGGTATGTGGGTCTTCCGATAAACGCCCAGAACTTCCCCATCCGCATCAATGACAGCGATAGAATTATACAAGACATTTCCATCTTTTTCATAGAAACTGATCGGTAAAACAACTTCTAGTTCCTTAGCAAGCTCCTTAAAATGCTGAATAGCAGTATTTTCTGTCACCGACTGGGCATACTGGTAGTAGTCATACTGGCGTTCCTGACAGAAATAGGGACGTTCAAACAGCTCTGGTAAGAGAATGATTTGTGCGCCTTGGTCTGAAGCTTGGCGAACTAAACGTTCCGCTGTTTGGATATTCGTTGCCACATCCTTAGCACATTGCATCTGGATCGCTGCAACTCTTACATTTCTCATCTTTTTCTCCTATTCTGGGATTTGTTGAGTGATACAGTGGATATTGCCACCACCTAAAAGAATATCTCTGGCTGGTATTCCGACAACTTTACGGTTTGGAAAACAATTGCTGAGAATATCTAGGGCAACTTGGTCGTTTTTATCTTGAAATTGGGGAACAAGGACAGCCTTGTTGGCAATATAGAAATTGACATAGGAAGCTGCAAGACGTTCACCTGCATAACGCTCTTCTTCCCCTTCTTCATAGATGTAGCCTGGCAAATCCTCTTCGGTTACAACTTGTCGAACTGCAGGGATAGGCAATTTATGAATGGTGAAGGGACGCCCTTTTGCATCCGTTTCCTTTTCTAAAAGAGCTAAATCAGCTGCAGACATGGCATACTGAGGATCGCTTTCGTCGTCCGTCCAAGCTAAAACAAGCTCTGCAGGACCAACGAAGGCTGCAACATTGTCAACATGTTCATTGGTTTCGTCCTGATAAATACCATAAGGAAGCCAAATGACTTTTTCTGCACCAAGGCTCTCTAATAAGGTATTCTCGATTTCCTCTTTAGTCAGGTAGGGATTGCGACCAGGACTAAGCAAGCAACTTTCAGTTACGAGAATCGTTCCTTGACCATCGCTATGTATCGCTCCACCTTCCAGTACAAAAGGTTTAGCCTCGTAAACAGGCATTTCCAAGGCCTGAGCAAAACGACTGGCTACTTGGTCATCATCTTCATAGTCTTGGTAGAGACCATCTACAGCTCCACCCCAAGCATTGAAAGACCAATCAACTGCCAGCTTTTCTCTTTTATCATTAACAAGAATGGTCGGACCTGTATCACGAGCCCAGGCATCATTGGTGGGAATGTCTAAATAAACGACCTTGTCTCCAAGATAAGATTGAGCTTCAGATAGATGGTCCCGGTCCACCAAAAGATAAACATTTTCCCCTTCTGATATGGTCTCGATGATCTGAGTAAATGCTCTTTTAGCAGCTTTTCCTTGAAAAGGCCATGATCCTGGTCGAGTTGGCCATATCATGAGAGTGCCATGATGGGGTTCGTACTCTGCTGGCATACGATAACCTAATTTCTTTGGACTGTCTATCATGATAATCTCCCCTTAAAGTCTTGATAGCCGAAGGCTTTGACTAAGTTGCAGTCTCCCTGCTCGTCCATAAGATAGAGACTTGGCAATCCAATACCATTAAAGGTATTATTTTTAACAAATGAGTAAATAGCCATGTCTTCAAAATAAAGTCTATCACCGATTTGGACTGGATTTTCAAAACTATAATCACCAATCACATCACCAGTCAGACAGGTATTGGAAGAAAGTCTATAGGTATGGGCTTTTTCCTGTGCCTCAAAGCCATTTCTCAAAGGTGGGCGATAGGGCATCTCAAGTACATCAGGCATATGGCAGGTCGCAGAGGCGTCTAAAACCAAGATTTCCATACCGTTTTCTACAATATCCAATACTTCAGTTGCTAGATAACCCGCATTGAGAGCAATGGCTTCACCTGGCTCGATATAGACGTCAAGATTATAAGTTTCTCGAATACGCTTGATTTCAGAAATCAGCAAATCCACATCGTAGTCTTCTCTTGTGATGTGGTGTCCGCCACCCATATTGAGCCATTTGACCTCATGTAAATAAGGACCAAACTGCGCTTCTACTGCTTTCAAAGTTGTCTCTAAATCATCTGAACCTTGCTCGCAAAGGGTATGAAAATGAAGTCCATCCACTAAATCCAACAAATCACTAGGAATTTTATCAAGTGTCACACCAAAACGAGAACCTGGTGCACAAGGGTCATAGAGCGCATGATCACCTTGGGTTGAACATTGAGGATTGATACGCAAACCGACACTGATACCAGCCTCTCGACAACGAGCCCCATGTTTACGCAACTGTCTCTCCGAGTTAAAAACGATATGATCCGTTATCTCAAGCAATTCCTCCAAGTCCGCATCCTTGAAGGCAGGCGCAAAGACATGGACTTCTCCCGGAAACTCTTCTCTAGCTAGCTTAGCTTCATAGAGGCCACTTGCAGTTGTACCCGATAGATACTGGCTAATCAAGGGATAGGTTTTATAGAGGGAATACGCCTTCTGGGCAAGCAAAACCTTGCAAGCAGTTTCTTCTTGTACATATTGTAAAACGCGGCAGTTTGCTTCTAACTTTGCCAAGTCAATGATGTAAGCTGGTGTTGGTACTTGTTCTAACTTCATTAGTCCACCATTTGTGGATTTTCAACCACAACCCAAGGCAAACCATACTCATTCAAAGCTTCCATAAATGGATCTGGATCCAACTCTTCAAGGTTGTAAACTCCAGGTTGTTTCCAAGTACCGTTCATAACTAATTTTGTCCCAATCATAGCTGGAACTCCAGTCGTGTAAGAAATAGCTTGGGAGCCAACCTCAGCGTAACATTCCTGATGGTCGCAAACATTGTAGATGTAGATGGTCTTTTCAACACCGTCTTTGACACCTGTAAAGATACAGCCGATATTGGTTTTTCCAACAGTGCGTGGGCCAAGGCTAGCAGGATCAGGTAGCAAGGCTTTTAAGAATTGAATCGGCACGATGTCTTGTCCATTAAAGTTAATGGCATCCGTACGAAGGAGACCAACGTTTTCCAAGCATTTCATATGCGTGAGATAAGATTGACCAAAAGTCATAAAGAAACGAATCCGTTTGACTCCTGGAATATTTTTTGCCAGTGATTCGATTTCTTCATGGTGAAGAAGATACATATCTTTTTGCCCAACTTGAGGGAAATCATACTCACGCTTGATAGACATAGCTTCGACTTCTACCCATTTTCCATCTTCCCAGTAAGAACCTGGTGCAGATACCTCGCGGAGGTTGATTTCTGGGTTAAAGTTGGTTGCAAATGGATATCCGTGGTCACCACCATTACAGTCTAAAATGTCGATATAGTGGATTTCATCAAAGTAGTGTTTGAGAGCATAGGCTGAAAAGACACTAGTCACACCTGGGTCAAAACCAGAACCAAGAAGAGCAGTCAAGCCAGCTTCTTTGAATTTCTCCTGATAAGCCCACTGCCATGAGTAGTCAAAGTAGGCTGTAAAACCAAGTTCCTTACAACGTTTCTCATAAATAGCACGCCACTCAGGATCTTCTGTATCCTCTGCCTCGTAGTTGGCAGTATCGATATAGTGGACACCTGTCGCTAAACAAGCATCCATAATGGTCAAGTCTTGGTATGGCAAAGCTACGTTCAAAACAGCTTCCGGTTTGTAGCTTTCAATCAAGGCAATCACTTCTTGAACCTTGTCAGCATCAAGAGCAGCTGTTTCAATCTTTGTACTTGTTTTCCCTTCTAATTTAGCCTTCAAGTCATCACATTTTGACTTGGTACGGCTAGCAATCATAATCTCTGTAAAGGTTTCGCTATCTTGACAAATCTTTGAAATAGCAACTTGGGCAACGCCCCCACATCCAATAACTAGTAAACGACTCATTTTTTTCCTTCCTCTTCTTCTAAAATGTCCTCAACATACTTGGGCAACATGAAGGCTCCCACGTGTAAGTTTGCAGTGTAGTATTCTGTGAAAAGCTGGCGTTTTTTCCAGCCTTCCTTGTCAAAATCTTTGACAGGGTGGTATTTTTTCGATGCAAATCCAAACAACCAATAGCCAGCTGGGCTAGTTGGAATATGGGCCTGATAAACCCGACTGATTGGAAATGCTTGATTGACCTTACGGTGCATGCTTCGGCAAGCTGACTCATCCTCGTCAAAGAAGGGACTCCCATGCTGATAAATCATGATGCCGTCTTCTTTCAACGCTCTGTAGCTGTTCCCGTAAAATTCCTTGGTAAAGAGCCCTTCCGTATGTCCAAATGGATCTGTCGCATCGTTGATGATAATATCGTAGTCATCTTCGCAATTTCGCAAAAAGCGTAGCCCATTTTGGTAGTAAATGGTAACACGAGGGTCATCTAGCCCCGCAGCAAAGTCTGGAAAATACTCACGACAGACCTCAACCAACATCTCATCCGGTTCCACAATATCGATTTGTTCCAATTCTGGATAGAGTGTTAAAACTTGGGCAACACCACCGTCACCACCCCCAATAACCAAGACTTTCTTGGGGTTGGGATGCACAGCCATGGGAACGTGAACAGTCATTTCGTTGTAGACAAAGTCATCCGCATCTGAAAACAAG
The DNA here is from genome assembly GCF_006175905.1 of Streptococcus oralis. Taxonomy (GTDB): domain Bacteria; phylum Bacillota; class Bacilli; order Lactobacillales; family Streptococcaceae; genus Streptococcus; species Streptococcus oralis_BG. Next base: position 5,144 of record NZ_SSNB01000003.1, on the reverse strand, counting down.
ACATGCCCATTTAAGACCAGTATTTTCCCAAAAGCTGGAGTATCCAAGACTTCGATATCCTGCCATTCACTTTTACCAGCGTAGAGTTGTTTGGCTGTTCTCAGGGACAATTTCACATCTGGAGTATGAACTTCAGAAAACCATAAATCCATCTAGTTCTCCTTTCTCTTGATGACGTTGATGTGATTGACCTCCGGATCTTCAGTCCCTTGGAGAGAGCAACCACGTTTCTTGGCAAATTGGATATAGTCTACAACTTCTCGTGTAATGCGTTCACCAGGAGCCAATATAGGAATCCCTGGAGGATAGCACATGACAAATTCTCCACAGACTTGCCCAACCGATTCGTCCAGGGTCAAACTTCTTCTCTCTGAATAGAAGGCTTCTTGTGGAGACAGCACTAACTCGGGCTGAATATATTCTCCAGCTATCAAGTCTTTTCCATCTCTCGAGTAAAGTCTTTTGATATCAGCCAAAGCACCGACCAAACGCTCGATGTCTTGGATACGATCACCGATTGAAATATAGGCCAAGATATTGCCAATATCCCCGAATTCAATCTGAATATCGTATTCGTCTCGTAGGAGGTCATAAACCTCGATACCTGTTAAGCCAATACCTTGAGTGTAAACTGACAGCTTGGTCACGTCAAAATCACAGACAGACACACCGTCTATTAACTCTTTTGAGTAGGCATAGTAGCCACCTATGGCATTTATTTCACGACGAGCGTACTCGGAGAGCTCAATGACTTTCTCAAATGACTCTTTCCCGCGAAGGGCAAGGTTGCGACGCGAAATATCCAGACTAGCCATCAACAAGTAAGAGGCAGATGTAGACTGGGTCAGGTTGATGATCTGACGAACGTACTCAGGATTCATCTGATTTCCAATAAGTAAAATGGAGCTTTGGGTCAAACTCCCACCAGACTTATGCATGGAGACCGCCGCCATATCAGCGCCAGCGTCCATAGCAGACAGTGGCAATTTATCTGTAAAATGCAGATGAGCTCCATGGGCTTCATCCACTAAAACAAGCATGCCAGCTTCATGAGCCATTTCCGTTAAACCCTTGAGGTCTGAACAAATTCCATAGTAAGTAGGATTGTTGATTAGGATAGCTTTAGCATCTGGATGTTCCTTAATGGCCTGTGCAACACGGTTATTTTCAAGACCTAAAGCAATGCCGATTTTAGGATCTACACTCATCTCGATATAGATGGGAATGGCACCACATAGAACCAACGCATTGATAGCAGATTTATGGACATTACGCGGCAAAATTATCTTATCTCCAGCCTTGCAGGTGGAAAGAATCATAGTCTGCACCGATGAAGTTGTTCCCCCAATCATGAGAAAGGCATGGCTAGCTCCAAAAGCTTCCGCAGCCAGCTCCTCTGCATCCCGAATAATCGAAATAGGGTGCCCCAGATTATCCAAGGGTTTCATCGAATTGACATCAATGCCAACACATTTTTCACCTAGCAGTTCGACAAGTTCTGGATTTCCTCGTCCGCGTTTGTGACCTGGTACATCAAAGGGAACAATCCGTTTCTTGCGTAACTTCACCAAGGCCTCATAAATTGGGGCTTGGTTTTGATCTAACTCTTTCAAGACATACTCCTTTACCGTATTTTTAGCTCCTCAAAATGATGAGGGCGACCAAAGGTTGACTTATGAAAAAAGAGCAGGTTTTCACCTGCTCTGCAATCTTCTGACGTGTTTATTTTGGTTTCTGTTGAGTATGTCTGTTCCCGATGTTTCCTAACTCTCTAGTAGCAAATATTACGTACTTTATTGATCGTTTCACAAGATGACGTGTGCTTTCACCACACTAAAATTTATGAATTAGGACAAGCGTCCTAACATCAACTTATAAAAGTAGGCTTTTAACCCTATCAATAATGTGGCTTTTCAACCACGCTTCGGCATTCAACCCTGCCTGTCCGTAGGCATTTTTTACTCGGGTTTATATTTGCTAGAAAACATCTTCTCATTTTCTAAGCCTTATAACTATATCATGTTTACAAGAGCTTGTAAAGGATTTTGTGAAAGTTTTTTTAATAATTTTATATTTTGTTCGTAAAATGGTATTTAAGGATAAAAAGAAATCGTTTTAAAATGTTATAGGTATAAGAAAAATGAACCACAACCATTACATTTAGTGGGGCAAGTTACCATAGGACAAATTTTCTCTTTGTCCTCCGAGCTCACTTCCTTTAGATTAGCGGTCTTGCTAAGCCGATTTTCATCTTAATAAGCTAAAATTCGCGATAAATAAGGTTTTGGGTTCCACTTCATAAAAATCTCAGTTTAGGAAGTAAGAATCAATTGCTCTAATTCTACTGCTGAAAGATGTCCTAGATTGTAAAGTTTTCTAAGTAAGTCCTCATCTACGGTAATTGAATAGTAATCCGTCACAAACTCATGAAATTTCTCAAAACTGTCAAAGAAATAGGATAACAACCATTCGCCACCATCCTGCTCTTGGTAGGTATTTTGATGCTCTTGACCGTCATACCAGATAAAGAAAGTTGTTTCATCTTTTTGCTCTTCTGAGTAAAGGTTTTGATACTTTTCATCCAGTCCTTTATAAAATCCGTCTATGATGTCTTGATTCCACTCATCCGCAGCAAATTGACTCAAACTGCTTTCATGATCAAAGCCCTTTATAAGGATCATTTTATCAGTGAACATCACATCTAGAGAATCACCGGAACCGTTGTCAATAAGGTAACGGATTCCATAGCTTTCCTCACTCTTAACTATCAATCGAAGCCAGTTCTTGTCTGGATCTGTTTGATACTCATCAATGACGAGCAAAGCATCTAAACGCGTCTTTACCTTGTCCCATTCAATTTTTTCCATCTCTTAAAACCTCCATGCTATAAAATTTATTAAGGTCACAAGTTCTATAATCAATTTCTAGGTATTTCAACAGACTAAATGGATAGTAAAATTACTTAGCAAATAGTCACTAAGACATTCCCCCTGAGAGTTAAGATTTTCTTATAAAAGTCCTTCATTTTTACAAAGCAGGTTCGAATGTCATCCTTGATTTCTTCCTCTTCATCAAGATAATCCCAAATATCGGGATACAAATCTGCCTTCTTGCATGCTTCCATGCTAAAGTCTGCCAGAGCCCTATCCATGTCAAAATTCTCTAAAGCTTGAACAATCTCAGCTATCTTTGAGTGTTCAGTATAGGATATATATTCTGAAACATTTTCTAAAGGGGTCACTCCCAAGACAGCTTCTCTCATGGGGTCGTCATCCATAAATTCTGAACTACTAAAACCTGTCATAACAAAGAGTAAGGCATCCCACATTTTGTCAATATCTATCAACGTATCATTTCCCTCAGGATAATCCTCTACCAAGTCAAGCAAATCCTCTTCCTGACAAGAATACCGCTTTATTTGGCTTAATTCATTGTCAGATAGATATTGATAATTAGCAATCATTCCCATAATGTTTCCTCCTATTAGTCCCCTTTCTTGAAAAAGGCAAGAAATCTACTGTTTTTGGACACTCCTCCTTATTTCTCCTTCTCATCTTCTGTCACTTCCCAGACTTCTGACTGATAGCCTTCACCATCTATATCATAGCGCTGCATATAGCCAATAAATCTTTCCTTTTTATTTGCATTACGAGGCTTGAGAATGTTTATAGCCCAGAATCCGATAAGAATGACAACTAAAAGCGCTATTACTGTTTCCATCCGATTCTACCTTACCTTTCTTAATAACCTTCAACCCACTTTTCATTATCCATGATAAAAGGCTTAGCTAATCCGTCACCAGTGTAATCCGCATACTTTGTAGCTAAATACTTGTAACAATCTTCCTTGCTCGCAAACTTAATAGCTTGATAAGGCTCTTCAAAAGTCAATTTCTCTACAAATAAGAACCCCCCCTCAGCTGGCACTAAAACACCTACGTGCCCGATAAAAAGAAACTCTCCATCCAAATTGTCATGCAACACAACAGACAACATTCGAGCTTTGTCATTGAATTGAAACTGGGAGAAGAATTTCTCCATCTTCTGCGCGTGAACTTTTACATCCGTCGTTGCTTCCGTCTCCACCCTAGAAAATAGAATATCAAATTCTTCCTTGTCTTTCGTATCAAATACTTTTCCCTTATCGATAGCATCGTTATCAACAAAAAGAAGCTGATCATTCTTTTCGAGTTTTGGGATTGTGACCGAATTTTTCAAGAGCGCATAGCTATTAATACGGCAGTTGGTCCCGACAAAGTCACCCTTTTTTTCATTCCATAGATTACTAATTTTCTCTACGTCGTACTCTGTCTTCGTAAAGGAGGTAAAATCACCACTTAAGCCAGTGGAGCCGACAGTCGCATTATAGTCTGTGACAAGATTGAAAAATGCATCAACACTATTTCCTTTTTTGAAGTTCTGTTATCTTCATTTTTAAAAATCCCTTTTTTATTATATCAAGAAATAATAGAAAATAGAAAAAATCAAGTTTGAATTGAAACTGCTTTAATTTTAACATTATTTCAGGACTATAAATTAATTTTATTAAACAAACACAATCCTCAACGAAACTAGTTCGACAATCTATTATCATCTTCATGTTTCAGGAACTTATGGATTTAATATCCACTTTTCATCCAATTATATACTTTTTACCATATAATTATAAGAGTAGAACTATTGATCATCTTTAATTTAAAATAATTCTTATAAATTTTATTTTAGCTGTCTTTAGCAACTTGTTGTATGATATAATTAACTATAAGAATATTAGTAAAGGAAAACATAAATGGAAAGTCATTTTTTCAAAAGATTAGTTTCTCTATTTCATAAAAATAAATCTTCTAACGAGAGTATTTTTCCCAATTCGAGTGTAGAACTTGAAAATCTAGCTCCAATAGATTACACTCAAATTGCTTCTGATGAATTTGAAACAAATTACTATAAAATTTATAAAGATGCATTAAATAATGTAACTCAAGATAAGCTTATAAAAAATGTTGGGGTAACTGGAGGATATGGAACTGGAAAAAGCTCAATAATTCATAGTTATTTTAATGAATTAAAGAATAAAACAAGTATTTATATTTCATTAGCACATTTTGATAGTTTAGCAGGAAATACTATTCCTACTCCCAAAGATGA